>PLAH01000061.1 GCA_003134045.1 Gammaproteobacteria bacterium | reverse complement strand
TGATGCTGAAGAGCATGCGCGACGCGAGCGCGGAGGTCGGCGAGTCCGCCAGCAACGAGATGAGCATGTACCAGGACATGTTCGACAAGCAGATCGCACTCACCATCAGCCAGCATCAGGACATCGGCATCGGCGCGCTCCTGAAGCGGCAGATTTCCGGCAAGAGCGCGCCGTCGAAAATCGCGATCGGCTCGGGCTCGACGTCCTCCCTGGGCACCGACCACGCGGCCGCGCATGCGGCCGATGCCGGCCCTACCCCGGCCGAGTTCGTGAGCCAGGTGATGCCCTCGATCGAGCGCGCGGCGTCCGAACTCGGCGTCGATGCGCACGGGTTGCTGGCGCAGGCCGCGCTCGAGACCGGCTGGGGCCAGCGCATGCCGCGCACCGCCGACGGTTCGCCCAGCTTGAACCTGTTCGGCATCAAGGCGGGCGACGAATGGTCGGGAGCGCGCGCCACGGCCGATACGGTGGAGTTCAGCAATGGGGTCGCCACCCAAAAACGCACGGCCTTTCGGGCGTACGCGTCCATCGACGAAAGTGTCAATGATTTCGCGAGGTTGCTCAAGAACTCGCCGCGCTACCGGGAAGTGATCGCGGCCGGCGGCGACACTCGAGCCTACGTCGACAGCATCGGCAAATCCGGCTATGCCACGGATCCGCAGTACGCGAATAAGTTAAACAGGATCTTGAACAGCGGTGCGCTGCGGGCGGCGTTGGTGTCGCGAACGGTCAAATTGTAGAAATCGAAGCGGATGCCGATAGTGCGGGAGTGGAATGAACTAGGCACCTAGGCGCGGAGAATAGATTGTCAGACGTGTTTGGAATCAGTGTCTCGGCGCTGCAGGCGTTTCAAAACGCCATTGCGGTTACGAGCAACAACGTGGCCAATGCCAGCACGCCGGGCTATGACAAAGAGAGCGTCATTCTCAACGAGGCCATTCCGCAGGCCAACGGCTCGGCCACGGTGGGCAGCGGTGTGGCGGTTGCGGGGGTCACACGCGCGTACAGCCAGGCCGCGACCCAGCAATTGAACACCTCGCAGAGCACCCTGGGCCAGTTGACCAGTCTGCAGAATTACACTTCCCAGATCGACAATCTGTTCGGCACCACCGGCGGCGGCTTGAGCACGGCGCTCACCAGCTACTACAGCGCGTGGTCGGACGTGGCGAACAATCCAACGTCGACGGCCTCGCGGCAGGCGTTGCTGAGCGCGGCCCAGGGCGTCGCCTCGAGCCTGCAGAGCACCAGCTCGCAGCTGAACGCGCTCAATACCGACGTCAACAACCGCATCACCACCGACGTGCAGCAGATCAATTCGATCGCCACGTCGATTTCCACCTTGAACAAGCAGATCGACCTGAGCACGCAGGGCGCCGGACAGGCTCCCAATGAACTGCTCGACCAACGCGATCAGCTGGTATCGCAATTGTCCGGGTTGGTCGGCGTGACCACCACGGCATCGAGCGACGGCGGCTTGAACGTGTTCGTCGGCAAGGGGCAACCACTGGTGCTCGACGGGCAGACCAATGCGCTCACCACCGTACCGAATCAATACAACGCGTCGGAACTCGACGTGTCGTCGACCACCTCGGCGGGTAACGTGCTGAACGATTCTCTGACGTCGGGCGACTTGGGCGGCTTGTTCGCGGCGCGCACTCAAGCGATCGATCCCGCGCTCAGCCAATTGGGACAGGTGGCCACCGCGTTGAGCTCGTCGGTCAATGCGCAGCAAGCAGCGGGCCTCGACCTCAAGGGCAATGCGGGCGCCGCCATTTTCTCCTCACCCACGCCGGCGGCGGTGGCGTCGTCCAAGAACACGGGCACCGCGGCGGCAAGCGTCAGCATCAGCGACGTGGGCGCATTGACCTCGGATGAGTACATCCTGACGTATAAAGGCGGCGCGTACTCGCTGGCAAACGCGACCGACGGGACCAATGTGCCCGTGACCGGCACCGGCACGTCCACCGATCCGCTGCAGGCCAATGGCATCTCCATCACGTTGACGGGCACGCCGGCGCCGAACGATTCGTTCTTGATCCAGCCGACCGCGCCGACCGCGTCGAGTTTGAAAGTCGTGTTGACGGACCCGTCCCAGATCGCCGCGGCGGGGCCCGTGGCCGCCACCGCCGACGCCACGAATACGGGCACCGGCACCATCAGCGCGCCCACCGTGATCGACCAGGCGAATTTGAGCACGGCGTCGACGAACATCGTCTTCACCAGCCCCACGACCTATACGGTGAACGGCACCACGGGCACTTATACGGACGGCGGCAACATCGACGCCAACGGTTGGGAAGTGCAGATCAGCGGTACCCCGGCCGCCGGCGACACATTCACGGTGAGTAAAAACACCAGCGGCACCGGCGACAATCGCAACGCGCTCGCCAACGCCGCGCAGCAGACGCAGGGCATACTGAACAGCGGCACCACCAGCATTACCGGTGCGGTGAGCTCGATGATCACCGGCATCGGCAGTCAAGCGGCGCAGGTCAACACGGCACAGACGGCACAAACCGCCGTGAACACCCAGGCGTCGAATGCCGTGCAGTCGACCTCGGGCGTGAATCTCGACGAGGAAGCCGCCGATCTCCTGAAATGGCAGCAAGCCTATCAGGCCGCGGCGCAGGCCTTGACGATCGGCAACAGCTTATTCACGACGCTGATCGACTCGGTCAACGGGACGTTCAGCTAGGAAACATCAAGATGCGCATCACTCAAGGCCTCAATCAGAGTCAGTTCCTGGCGTCCCTCGGCACTCTGGAGTCCAATCTCTCGCAGACGCAGAATCAGATATCCAGCAACCTGTCGTTCACTACCGCGTCGCAGAATCCCACCGCCGCCGGCAGCGTCAACAACTACAACCAGGCATTGGCCCAGAGCCAGCAATTCGACACCAATGCCAACAGTGCGCAAACCAATCTCAGCACCGAAGATAACGCCCTGGCGTCGGTGCAGACGCAGCTGCAGAGTCTCAGGGACTTGGCGCTCCAGGCGAACACCGGCGGCCTGTCGAATACGGATTTGACTTCCATCTCCACTCAAGCCGAGCAAATTCAAAGCGGCTTGCTGGCTCTCGCCAACACCCAGAACGGTAATGGCGAGTACATCTTCGCCGGCTACGCCGCCCAAACTCAGCCGTTCACGGCGAGCGCCACCGGTGCGACCTACAACGGCGATCAGGCTCAACGGCAGATACAGATCGCGGCCGGCCAGACGGTGGCCGACGGCGATAGCGGCGAGGCCGTGTTCAATCAGATCAAGACCGGGAATGGGACGTTCTCCGTCGCTGCGGGCGCCGCCAATACGGGCAGCGCCATTTTCGGTGCGACCAGCGTGGCGGATGCTTCCGCCTACGACGGCAAGTCGTTCTCCATCAATTTCACGTCGCCTACCGCGTATACCATCAACGACGCCGCCAACAACGTGGTGACCACCGGCACCTATACCAGCGGTCAGGCCATCAGTTACGACGGAACGCAGGTCACGTTGACCGGTACGCCGGCGGCCAACGACACATTCACCGTCGCCCCGAGCGCGAATCAGAGCGTTTTCACGACCGTTCAGAACCTCATCGATGCCCTGAAGGGCGGGTCCACGTCGACGGCGGGGCAGGCGTCGCTGAACAATTCGATCGGCAGTGCGATCAACAACATCGATCAGGCGCTCAATCAGACCTCCGACGTGCGAGCCAGCATCGGCGGCCGCCTCAACTCGATCACCACGCAGCTGTCGGTTTCCGGCAGCCAGCAGGTGCAGCTGCAAACCTCCATTTCGTCGCTGCAGGGCCTCGACTATGCGCAGGCCATTACCACATTGGATCAGCAGAACACCACGCTCAGCGCGGCGATGCAGGCCTACACGCTGACGCAGGGCTTGTCGCTGTTCAAATTCCTGCAGTAAGGCGCCCCGGCCCCCTGGCTGGGACCTCGCGTTTGGCTAGTGGTGATGGCCGCCGGCGCCGTGCACGTGGCCGTGTTCCAGCTCCTCGCCCGTGGCGTCCCGCACGCTGACGATTTGCACGTCGAAGTTCAGGGTCTGATCCGCCAGCGGGTGATTGCCGTCCAGCGTGACCATGTCGCCGACCACGGCGGTGACCGTGAACAGCCGCATGCCGTCTTCGGTACGTGCTTGAAATTGCATGCCTTTTTTCAGTTCGCCGGAGCCCTGCAACGCACGCTTCGGTATGCGCTGGATGAGCTTTTCGTCGCGGATCCCGTAGCCTTCCGCCGGCGCCACCGAGACGGCCGCCACGTCCCCCTGCTGCTTGCCCTCGAGCGCTTTCTCGAGACCTGCCACCAGATTGCCATGTCCCTGGATGTAGGCCAGGGGTTCGCCCCCGATGGAGCTGTCGATCACCGCCCCCTTGTCATCCTTGAGTGTGTAGTGAATGAGCACAACCCGATCTGCCATAATTTCCACGAAAGAATCTCCACCGTTCGTTGCTGCGCAAAAGCGCACAAGCTTACACAACTACCCCGCCAACCGCGCCTCGAGATCGTAGTCGCCCGCGGCGGTGATCCGTACGTCGGTCAACGTGCCCACTTTCAGGTGCGCCGCGTCCAGAATCCTGACGGTGCCGTCGATCTCGGGCGCGTCGCTGCTCGAGCGCGCGACGGCGACGCCGTCCTCCATGCGATCCACCAGCACCTGCAGAGTCCGTCCGACTTTCCGGGCCAGGCGTTGGGCACTGATGTCGGCGGCCAGTTCCATGAATCGTTCGCGCCGTTCGCGTTTCAACGGGTCGGGCACCGGCGGTTGTTGCAGTGCATTCGCCGCCGCACCCTCCACGGGCGAGTACTCGAAACAGCCGACGCGATCGAGTTGCGCGGCCTCGAGCCAGTCGAGCAGTTCCTCGAAGTCGGCATCCGTCTCGCCGGGGAAGCCGACGATGAAGGTGCTGCGGATGGTGATGTCGGGTGCGACCCGCCGCCAGGCGGCAATGCGCTCGAGTGTGTTTTCAGCGGCGGCGGGCCGCTTCATCAATTTAAGGATGCGGGCGCTGGCATGCTGAAAGGGGATGTCGAGGTAGGGAAGCACGCCGCCTTCCTTCATCAGCCCGATGACCTGGTCGACGTGAGGGTAGGGATACACATAGTGCATGCGAATCCAGATCCCGAGTTCACCCAGTGCGGCGGCCAGATCGTAGAACTTGGCGCGGCGCTCGACGTCGCGCCAGGGCTGCGCCGCGTACTTCAAGTCCACGCCATAGGCGCTGGTGTCCTGCGAAACCACCAATATCTCCTTCACCCCGGCGCGCACCAGCGCTTCCGCTTCGCGCAGCACCTCGCCCACCGGGCGGCTCACCAGATCGCCGCGCATCGAGGGAATGATGCAGAAGCTGCAGCGGTGATTGCAGCCCTCGGAGATCTTGAGGTATGCGTAATGCCGTGGCGTCAGCTTCACGCCTTGCGGCGGAATCAGATCGAGGAACGGCTCGTGCTGGGGCGGCAGATGCTCGTGCACCGACGCCACGACTTCCTCGTAGCGCTGCGGCCCCGTGATTTTGAGCACCGAGGGGTGCCGGTCCAGGATTTTCTGCGGCTGTGCGCCCAGGCAGCCCGTCACGATGACTTTGCCGTTCTCGGCGAGCGCCTCGCCGATGGCGTCCAACGACTCATCCACGGCCGAATCGATGAAGCCGCAGGTGTTGACGATGACCAGATCGGCCGCCTTGTAGCTGGGCGCGACCTCATAGCCCTCGGCCCGCAGCCGCGTGAGGATGCGCTCCGAGTCGACCAGCGCCTTGGGGCAGCCGAGGCTCACGAAGCCCACCTTGGGGCTCTTGCGTTTGACCGTTTTCAAGCTGCTGCAACCGTGGCGGACGAGGGGGGCGGATCATACTCCAAAAAGTACGTTTCACGCCCATCACGCCGGGCCGATCGCCACCGCGGGATTTCCGAAGACCTTGATACCCGGTGCGACCCGCCGCAGAACGACGCTGCCCGCACCCACGTAAGCCCAGGCGCCGACGCGGGCATGGGGCAACAGCGTCGCATGGCTGCCGAGGAAGGCGCCTTCCTCGACCGATGCATGGCCATTGATCTCGCAGGAGCCGCTGATCTGCGCAAAGTCGCCGATGCTCGTGTCGTGCGCCGTGTTGCTGTGCGTGCCGAAGGCGACGTGACGGCCCAATCGCAGGTCGCAGGACAGTTGCGTGAACGGACCGAGTATGGAGCCGTCGCCGATCTTCACGTCATGCCCCACCGAGGCGGTCGGATGAATCAGCGTGGCGAAGCGCGCGCCCTTGGCGTCCAGCAGCGCGCAATAGCGCTGCTTGTCGCGCGGCGTGCCGATGGCGCACAGGAATATGTCGTCGGCCTCGGGTTCGTAGGCCTCGGGGCTGGCGAGAATCGGTAGGTCGTAGGAGAACTTGCCGAGCGCGTCGGTGCGGCTGTCGACGAAGCCTTTCAAACGCCAGGGAGCGCCGGCGGCGATCGCCTGCCGAGCCCAGGTGCAGACCTCGCGGCCGAAACTGCCGGCGCTGACGATGATGAGATGCTGCATGCCGCGCCTCACGCCGTGATGTTGACGGTGCGCCCGCCATCCACCACGAGTTGCTGACCGGTGATCCAGCGTGCGCCATCGGATAACAGGAACTCGACGGCGGCCGCGATATCGCCGGGCTCGCCCAGCCCCAGCGGATAGTCCGCCTCCATGCGTTGGCGCAGCGCCGCGTCGCTGAGCATGGTCTCGGTCATCGCCGTCCGAGTGGCGCCCGGCAGGACGGAATTCACGCGGACCTGGGGCGCCAGCTCGACCGCGGCGGCCCGCATGAAGGCGTCGAGCGCTCCCTTGCTCGCACAATACGCGCCGAAGCCGCGCGCGCCGAACTCGCTCGCGGTGCTGGAGATGAAGACCACGCCGCGAAGGTGTTTGCCGTTGGTCTTGCGACGCACCAGCAAGCGCAGAATTTCCAGCGCCGACATGAAATTCACGTCCATGATTTCCTGGGCGGTGGCGCGCTCGAGCAGGCGCAGCGGCTCGACCTTAAGCGTGCCGGCGCAATGCACGAAACCGTCGATTGCCAGTCGCTGGTCGTGGATGAGCGCAACCAGCGACGCATCGATGGCCTCCACCGGACATAGCTCGAGGCTCCAGAGGAGGTGCTCGTTCGGCCGTTCACAGAGATCGCGGGTCTCGCCGAGCCGGGCGGGGTCGCGGCCGTGCAGAATCAGGCGCCGCGACCGCGACAAACTGCGGGCCACTTCTCGCCCGACGCCCGAGGAGGCGCCGGTAATCAGGGTGAACGTAGTGACCTCCATGGTGCGCGGCGCCTCAATGCGCCGTATAGCCGCCGTCGACGGTCAACACGGAGCCCGTGACCCAGCGCCCGGTGTCCGCCAACAGGAAGGCCACGCCGTGGGCCACGTCCAGCGCCGTCCCCAATCCCAACGGATGATCCTCTCGAACGCGTGCGAATTGCGCGGGCTCCCACAAGGCCGACATGCGGCCGAACATGGGCGTGTCGATGAACCCCGGTGCCACGCAGTTGACGCGGACCCCGGCGGGCGCGAACTCGAGCGCCAACGAGCGGGACAAGCCGTGCAACGCCGCTTTGCTCATCGAATAGGCGGCCGCCCCGATAGAGCCTACGTCGGCCATGACGGAGGAGATGAAGACGATGGAGCCGCCGGCGGGGTCGCGTACCGACTTCTTTTGAAAGCCCCGTGCCAGCGCCAGCGCGGCTTCCGTGTTCAATGTCAGTACCTTGCGGTAAACGGCGGGCGTCAGCAGTCGAACCGGCTGCACACAGGACACGCCGGCGGCGTGGACGAATCCGAACAGCGGGCCCGCGGCGGCGATGTCGGCCATCCAGCCCGGAATTCTGTCGAGGTCTTCAAGGTCGGCGCAAAGACTTGCGTGTCCTTCCCCGCCGAGCTGCTGTTCCAGCGCCTGCAAGCCGGAGCCGTCGATGTCGACGGCAACGACGCGAGCGTCGAGGCGACTCAACAATTCGCACGTGGCACGGCCGATCCCCGAGGCGGCGCCGGTCACGAGGATGCGGCGCGAGCGCAACGACAGGGGTCCGGCGATGCCGCTCATTTGCGGCGTCGACTCGCGACCGCCGCGACCAAGTCCCCGGCGGCGGTCATCTGCTTGAGCTCGCCCGCCGTGAGATTGGCGCCGTAGTTGGCGTCCAGCATCGCCAGGATGGACAGCACCGTGAGCGAATCCCAGTATTCGAAACGGCTCAACACGTCCTCGGGCGCGACGCGCTCGACTTCCAGGATCTCAGCCAATTTCGTATAGAGTTCATCCACCGGTTTGCAGCCCGCTCGAGTTGGGATAATCGATCAATTCGCAGAAGCTCATCGCGCCGAGCGAAAGTAGCATAGAACCCCAGGTCAATCCCACGCCGAATCCGGCAAAGCAGACGCGGAAACGTTCCGCAATCAAGCGTTGGCCGAGGTTCAGCGCGACGGCCATCGGGATGGTCACGCCGCTGCTGTTGCCGAATTTCTCGACCACATTGCTCGGCATCTTGGCATGGGGCACGTGCATCTTGTCGGCGAGCTTCTGCAGCATGAAGCGGTTCGGCTGATGGAACAGAAACCAATCCACCGCATCGCCGGTGGCGCCGGCCGCGGCGAGCAGGGCGTCGATCATCGGCGGTACTTCGACCTGCACGAAATTGAACACCGCCGAGCCGTCCATGCGCAAATGATCCTTGGCGCGCAGGTTGTTGTCCCCGACGTCCTCGAGGACGGCGGTGTCCGCCGTGGAGGGCATGCGCATGCCGCCGGCCGGAATCATCAGCGCCTCGTTGCGGGTGCCGTCCATCTTGAGATTGGCGTGGATGACCGCACCGCCGGCGTCGCGCTCGACCACCGTGATGGAGGCCGCGTCGCCGATGAGCGGAAAACTGTTGCGATCCTTCGGCGACGTCCTGCGGCTCAGGACATCGGCGTTGATGAGCACCACCTTGCGAATCGACTCCTGTTCCAGCAGCAGGAACGCCTCGATCAGGCCCACCACGAAGCCGGCGCACCCCTGGTTGATATCCAGGCAGAACATGTCCTGTTTGAGATTCAGGCGTCCCTGGATGATGCTGCTGGTGGGCGGCATCAGGTGGTCGGGCGACTGCGTCACCAGGATCAGCGCGTCGATGTCGTCGCGATCGAGCAGCCGCCGGTCGATCAGATGCTGCAGGCCGAAAACGGCGAGATCGGAGACACAGGTCTCGCCCTGCACCAGCCGATGCTTGTCGTAGCCCATCACCTCCTTGAGCTTGAGCGAACGATGCGCGGGGAAGTCGAAGTTCCGCATTTCGTCGAGGAACGAAGCCTCGTTGGCCGGCACCACGGCCAGCAAACCCGAGATCCGCTTGTCTCGAAAAAGGAATTTCATAGGGCGACGCGATACTTGCGCAGCAGCGCCGCGATCGCGTCCAGGTTCTGGAAATTCTGCGGCACGATATCCACGCCCTCGATGGACACCCGGAAGACGGCATCCAAGGCGGCCACCAGTGCGATCATGTCGAAGGAATCGAGCAGGCCGTCGCCGAGGAAATCGCGCGACGCGGCGAAATCCGACTCAGGCCTGATCTCCTGCAGCAGCCCGACGATACGGTCGGTCATGGGGTCCTCGCATTGGCGGCGGCAACGCGCTCGGCCAGCAGCTGGCGGTCGATCTTGCCGTTCGGATTGCGCGGCATCTGAGCGACGCGGTGGAAGGCCGTGGGCAGCATGTACTTGGGCAGAAACTCCGCGAGCCGCCGCCGCGTCTCTGCGACCGGCGGCTCGCGCTCGGACTCGAAAAACAATGCGATGATCTTGTTGGCGTGATCGTAGACGACGCATGCATTCTCGATCGCGGCTACCTGCAGTGCGGCGTGTTCGATCTCGCCGAGATCGATCCGATAGCCCAGATGCTTGATCTGAAAATCCCTCCGGCCGACGATCATGATCTCGCCGTGCGGATTGCGGTACACGATGTCGCCGGTGCGGTAGATCGGTTCCGGGTAATGGGGATTGAGCGGATTCTGCACGAATGCACGAGCGGTGCGTTCGGGGTCGTTCCAGTAGCCGAGCGCCAGGGAGCTGCCGCGCACGCAGAGCTCGCCCGATTCGCCGCCTGCCACGGGCCGATTCTCGTCGTCGAGAATCAGAACGTCGCTGTTTCGGCACGGAAATCCGATCGGCAGCTTGTCATCGTCCGCCATTTCGCGGTCGACGACGAAGTAAGTGCAGTCCACGGTGATCTCGATGGGGCCGTACAAATTGACGAACAGGGCGTGGGGCAGAAACTTGCGCCATTGATTCAGGTACTTGGTCGGAAATACCTCGCCGGCGAAGAATACCTTGCGCAGCGACGTAAGGGCGAATCTCGACAGCAGGCCTTGGGTTGCGATGTTCACCATGATGGTCGGCACCCAGAACACGAAATTGACGGCCTGCGCGGCGACGTATTCGAGCAGCTTGACCGGGAAGGCTGCGTGCTGCTCGGGGATGATGACGAGGGTCGCGCCTTTCGCGAGACACAGGTACAGCTCGAGAGTGTAAATGTCGAAATAGAACGGCGACAGACTGCCGATGATTTCGGTTCCGTCGAGATTCAGCCGGGCGAACGCCCAATCCATGAAATCGATGGTGCCGCGATGGCTCAGCACCACGCCTTTCGGAATGCCGGTCGATCCCGACGTATGGATGATGCAGAGGGGATCGGTATCGATGAGACGGGTGAGCCGTTCGAGCAGGAGATCGTCGTCGTAGCACGGCGTCGAGGTCATGGCCGCGTCGACGAACAGCAGGGTCCGTTCCGGCACTCCCAGCGCCCGCAGAGCGTCGGCGTGGGGCGCGGCGGTCACGATGATGCCGGCGCCGAGATTGCCCAACGTCGCTTTGAGGCGTTCGACCGGCGACTTGATGTCGAGGTTCGCGTAGCAATTGCCCGAATACAGCACGCCCAGATCGGCGACGATCGCGGCCGCGCTCTTGGGGAGGAATACCGCGATCGGCCGATTGATGTCGGTGCTGCGTTCGAGAATCAAGGCGGCGCAGTTCTTGGCGAAGCGCCCGATCTCATCGAACGAGTAGCTGCGCTCCCCATCGACCACCGCCGTGCGCCGGCGCTGCCCGGCCAAGGCGCCGCCTTCGAAGTATTCCAGTACGTTAGTCTGCATGGGTGTATTCGTCGCGCACGAAGCGCAGGCAGGCGTGGCCCAGGAATTGCGCGTCGATCATGGGGTCCGGGATACCGCGTCGATCTCGGTCTTGAGCTTCGACAGAAAACCCGCGTAGCGCCCCAAGTTCGAGGCCTTCTGCCGTCGCTCAGGGTCGGAACCGATGCACAACATGGCGACATCCTTATAACTCAGAGCCGACTCTGCCGTCTCGACGCTGCGCGCCGTATACGACTTGTCGAGAATAGCGCGAATGTTCGCGGCGAATAGCGTCTGGCAGGCATCCAGCGATTTGCGCAACACGTCCGCAAAACCGTCGTGCGGCTCGATGGCGAACTGGATCTGTGCCACCACCGGGCCGGTATCCACCCGCTGGCGCGCGAGGAGCCGATGCAACGTGACTCCGTACTGCGCGTCGCCGCGGCACAGGGCGGCGAAAATGCACACCTCGGCGATGCCCCGATAGCCCTGGATCAGGCCGTTGTGAATATTGAAGAATTCCGCGCGGGTGTCCAGCAGCGCATCGCTCAGGATGAAGGGATTGTTGATCGACAGGACGACGCCGTCGCCGACCTTGTCGAGCCGGGCCGGTACATCGGCGTTCGGGTCGGCGGATTCGAGCACCTCGATACCCCGGGCCCGCAGCCGCCGCGCCGCCGGATCCGCGGGTGGACAGCACACCTCGTCGACCCGCAGGGCGCTCGTCAGGCAGTGGTCGACGGCGTGAAACAGCAGGGCACCCGAACCGATGAACAGCATCGGCGCCTCAACCGCGCAGCAGTTCGAGGACCCGATCCACTTGAGCGTGCGGCATTTCGGGGTAGATCGGCAGGCACAGGACTTGCTGCGCGACCCGGGCGGCCACCGGCAAATTGTCGTGTGCGGCGGACGGCAGGCCGCGGTACATCGGGAAATCGCTGATGAGCGGGTAAAAATAACGGCGCACGTAAATATCGTGGTCGCGAAATCTCTGGTACAGCGCGTCGCGGCTCAAGGGATAGCCGGACTGGACCAGAACCGGGAAGTAGGCATAGTTCGGCCGCTGTTCGCCGGAGCCGGCCAGGCACTGGATGCCAGCGAGGCCGGCGAGGCCCGCGCGGTAGCGTTGATCGATGGCCTTGCGCTTGGCGAGAGCCTGATCCACTTTCTTCAGCTGCAACAGGCCGAGCGCGGCGTTGAACTCGCTCATCTTGCCGTTGATGCCGGGCGCCACGACCGTCACCTCGTCGGCAAAGCCGAAGTTCTTGAGATAGTTGATGCGCTGGCGCGATTTTTCGTCCGGGCAGATGATGGCGCCGCCCTCGAATGTGGTGAACACCTTGGTGGCGTGAAAGCTGAGCACGGACAGATCGCCGTGCGACAGGACGCTGCCGCAGTGACATTGCACGCCGAAGGCGTGGGCGGCATCGTAGATGACTTTGAGGCCATAGACGTCCGCGATGGCCTGGATCTTGTCCACGTCGCACGGGTGCCCGTAGCAGTGCACCGGCATGATCGCGGTGGTTTGCGGGGTGATCGCCGCTTCGATCTTGGACGGATCGAGATTGAGAGAGACGGGGTCGATGTCGACGAATACGGGCTTGATGCCGTTCCACAGCAGCGAGTGCGCCGTCGCGACGAAAGAATAGGGCGTGGTGATGACCTCCCCGGTGATGCGCAGGGCCTGCAAGGCCGTGACCAGGCCGATGGTCGCGTTGGTGAACAAGGCGATCCGTTTGACACCGAGATACTCGCTCAATTGCTGCTCGAACCGCTGGTGAAACGGGCCGCCGTTGGTGAGCACCTTGCTGTCCCAAATCTCCCGCAGGTAAGGAATGAAGTCATCGAGATCCGGCAGGTCGGGGCGCGTAACGTAGAGCGGATCTGATTTGGAGTTGGTAATGGCGAAGCCCTCAACTGGCGGAGTCGGAGATTTCGAAAGACTCGGGCGGCAACCCGGCGCACCAGCGGGTCCACATGCGGCGCAGGGCCGCGCTGAGCGCCGCGGAAACGGCGTCGGGATCGCGTATCGGCGCGCGCTGCCAGCGCTCGCGCAGCGCGGCGCGGATGGCGGCGAGTTCCTCGAGGTGTGCCGCCCAATACGCGCCCTTGTCGGTGAAGTCCGCGGCGCTCGAGGCAATGAAGCCCTCCAGACCCAGCTGGCTCATGATCGCGCTGCCCTGCCGGGAGGCCGGCGTGAGTCCCGCGATCGTGAGCGTGGGCACGCCCATCCAGAATGCGTGGTACGTCGTGGTGCCGCCGGAATAGGGGAGGGTATCCAAGCACAGGTCGACGCCGTGATGAAGCGTAAGATACTCGTCCATCTCGCGGCGCGGGTGGAAGTTGAAGCGCCCGGGATCGATGCCGTTCTCGCCGATCCGTTCCAGCAGGCGATGGTTGCGGTCGTCGCGCGCGGCGCCGACGATGGTCATCCGTGATGCAGGTACGGCCCGCAACAGTTGCGACCAAAGGCCGACCGTCGCCGCGTTGATCTTGCCGGGCCGGTTGAAGCTGCCGAAAGTAATGTAGCCGTTTCGCACACCCGGCGATGGCGCGATCGGCGGCGCCCGCTCGTAGGGTCTGAACGGCGCTCCGGTGGGCAGATAGACCAGCTTCTCGGTGAATTGCCGGTCGAATTCGCCGGGCGGCAGGAAATGACGGTCGGCGAGATAGTAATCCATGGTGCGCAAGCCCGTGGTGCCGGGATAGCCGATCCAGCTGATCTGGATGGGTGCCGGCTTGCGGGCAAAGGTCCGCAATCGATTCAGCGAGGTATGACCCGACAGATCGAGCAAGACGTCGATGCCGTCATCGAGTATTTTTTCCTCCAGCGCATCGTCGGACAGCGGCGCGGCTTGCTGCCAATTCGTGAAATACGCCCGCATGCGGGCGCTGACATGATCCTCGACGACGTTGGTGTAATAGGCGTGCAGCTCGAACTTCGGGTCGCTCCCCAGCCTCGAGATCAAGGACTCGATGAAATAGGCTACCGCGTGATTGCACAGATCGCCGGACACCAGGCCGATACGCAGCCGGCGGTCAGGGTCCGCGTCGTTGGCATGGAGCCGCCGTGGCGGCGTGCGCAGCTGCGATTCGAACAGCGCCCCCACCTTGCAATGCTCGGCAAACAGCGCATCCGGGTCGAAGGCGGGATCGTGACTGAGCATGAACAGGAGGCTGGAGTACATCAGCTTGTCGTCGCTGCGGTCGTCCGCGCGCAGGGCGATGGCGGTTCGCACGCTCCGTTGGGCCTCCGCGTAGCGGCCCCGCAGCTGCAGAAGATTGCCGAGGTGCAGATGCGGCTCCGGAACCTGGTCATCCAGGCGCAAGGCATGGCGCAGCATGGCTTCAGCGTCGCCCAAGCGCTCGGCCTTGGTGAGGACGGCGCCGAAGTTCGCATGCAATTCGGCATCCTGCGGCCTCAAGCGGACGGCGGTTTGCATGGCAGCCAGCGACTGCTGCGTCGAGCCTTCCGCCCACAACAGGGCGCCCAATATCTTCCATGCCTGGCCGCTCGAAGGAAAGCGTTCGCTTACCTCGCGCGCCATGCGCAGCGCGTCGGCGAAGCGGTGTTGCTCCACCAGTTTGAGCAACGCGCTCTCCTGGCGACGGCAGAGTTGTTCGTCGCGGCGCCGCTCGGCTCGCGTCGGTCCGCTGCGCGGTGCCGGCGCGGATACTGGGATGGGCGTGGGCGCGAGCCGGTGTGGGGGCGTGGGCATGGGCGGCGGGCGGGGCTTTGCCGCCGCGGCCGGCGGCGCGGGCGTTGCGTCGGCGAGTTTTCCTGCCAACCGGTTGCGGTAATCGGCGACCGCCGCGCCGTTCAGGCCATGCTGGGTTCCGAGCGCGAGCACTTCGTGGGCTTCCGCGCCGCGCCCGGCGAGCAGCAGCGCTTCCAAGTAGCCGAGCCAGTAGTCGGGTAGCTGCGGGTTTTCTTCCAGCGCGGTCAGCAGATGCGGCAGGGCCTGCGATGGATGCTGCCGCTGCACCTCGAGCATTCCCAAACAATGATTCGCGGCGGCGTGTCGCGGTTCGGCCCCGAGTATTTCGCGATAGATCGATTCTGCCTGATCCGAGCGGCCGGCAATCTGCAGCTGCATTGCTTCACCGCAGCGATCGTCGGCCGTCGGAAGCAATTGGGGTTGTGAAGAGTCGCCGTGCGACATGAGTTTATGTTAACACGGGGCGCGGGCCCGAGAGCCAGCGCACGACCTGCGCATCGTGAGCTTCAAAATCGCAAGCCGTGGCCGATAAGGAATACACGCGCTACCCGATGCCGCGTGCCTCCGTATCCGAAAGTCAAACGCCGATCGCCCAAAGTGCGACATCGCACAAAAAAAACCCCAGCTCCGCGCTCAAGGTTCCTCAAGAACCGGCTGGTCTTTCCGATAAAGAGTTTGAATGTGTCACCGGTCCGCCCGCTCGGCGGGTGAAGTGAACACACGGGTTAGGGCCTGAGAGGGCCGGTGGATCAACTTTCAGGAGTCTCATACATGTCACTTACATTGAATACCAACATCGACTCGCTCAATGCGCAGCGAAATTTGACGGCTTCGCAGTCGTCATTGTCGACGTCCCTGCAGCGTCTGTCTTCGGGCTTGCGCATCAACAGCGCGGCCGACGACGCCGCCGGCCTTGCCATCGCCAGCCAGTTCACGACGCAGATCAACGGCACCAACCAGGCCGTGAACAACGCGAATGACGCCATTTCCGAAGCGCAGACCGCGGGCGGCGCCTTGTCCACCCTGACGGACAATTTGCAGAGCATCCGCACGCTTGCGGTCGAGTCGGCCAACGGCTCGAACAGCTCTTCGGATCGCGCCGCTCTCGACCAGGAAGTCCAGCAGCAGATCGCGGAAATCACGCGTATCGCGTCGCAGACCTCCTTCAACGGTCAGAACGTGCTCGACGGCAGCAGCGGCACCACGGTTTACCAGGTCGGCGCCAACGTCGGCAACACCATCTCCGTGAACTTGGCCCAGGGCGTGCGCGCCGACCAGATCGGCCAGGTCGCCACCGCCACCAGCGGCAACGTGACCACCACCGCGTTGACCGGCAGCAACCTGACGATTCAGGTCGGCACCGGCACGGCGGTCGCCATCGGCGCCAGCGTCGCCGGCTCCGCCAATGCGAGCAACAGCCTGGCGGGCGAAGCGGCCGGTTCGGCCTATTCCAAGGTTGCCGCGATCAATGCGGCGGGCGTTGCCGGCTTGACGGCCAGCGCGACCACCACGGCGACCGGTTCGGCGGCCTTCGGGACCATCACCGGCGGCTCGAGCGCGGCCAGCACCTATGCCTTGAGCATCAATGGCACGGCCATCTATGCGGCCGGCACCGCAGTCGCCAACGGGGCAACATTGACCGCAGCCAACGTGGTTTCACAGATCAACCTGTACACCTCACAGACCGGTGTCACGGCAGGTCTGAGTTCGACCGGCGCGCTGCAGCTGAGTGCCTCCGACGGTCGCGACATCAACTTGACGGAAGCCATCGGCGCGGGCGCCACGGGCGGCGGGGCGCACGAAGCGGCTCAGACCACAGGCACCATCAACCTGTCCGCGTCCAGCAACATCGTGATCGGCGGCGGCGGTTCGGCGGACGTCGGCTTCGCGGCTGGCGGCCAAACCATCTCGCTGGGCAATGCGACGCTGGCGAACGCCAATGTATTGACGGTGGCGGGTGCCAACTCCACGATCGCCGCGGTCGATTCCGCGCTCGCGACGGTCAGCAGCTTCCAGAGCACCTTGGGGGCCATCCAGAATCGCTTCACGTCGACGGTCAGCAACCTTCAGGCCACCAGCCAGAACCTGACCTCTTCGCGCAGCACGATTCAGGATGCCGATTTTGCGGCCGAAACCGCCAATTTGACCAAATCGCAGGTGTTGCAGCAGGCGGGTATCTCGGTGTTGGCGCAGGCCAACCAGGAACCGCAATTGATTCTCAAGCTTCTGCAGTAATTGCCGATCTATAGACTTTGAGCGAAAGCTTTAGTTGAAACGAGCTGCTCGGGCGCGCAAGCGCCCGAGCACAGGGTCGCACGGAGCGATCTATAACCTTAGGAGTATTAGACGGGTTTTGTAAATAAACTAGGATTGTAGGTGCCATCATGAGCGACGCAGTTCCGGTCAGCGTACCGGCGAATCTCGTGCAAAGTACTCAGACGCCGACACCGAACCCGGTTCAGGCGGCCAGCGGCAAACTCTTGCCGCAAAGCGGCAACGCCGCTACCCAGTCAGCCGACACAGCTCCCACGCGCACGGTTTGTGCGAATGCACAAGCGGAGAGTGCAACACCAGCCACCACGACCAGCAAGGTCAGCATTGCCGCGCTCGTCCAGCAGTTGAACAAGTACCTCAACGATTCCGGGCGGGCGAATACTTTCCGCCTCGATCCAGCCTCGCGCGAGCGGACCATTCAGGAAATCAATCCCGCCACGGGCGAAGTGATCGGCGAGTTCGCCGCCAGCGAATTTCCGGCGCTGGCGCGAAGTCTGGGGGTATCCGGCATATTGGTGGATAGCCACGCCTGACCGTGAGGCCCCGTTTCGGGGGCGATTCGGGATTGGTACGCGTCTTGCTTAAGTCCTCACCTGAGTTGCCGATAGATTAAGCAGTTCGCAACAGGACGAAAGATCATGAGTTCAGTCGTATCATCCACCGGGACCAGTTCCAGCACCGCCGCCTCGTCAACGGCGACCGGTAGCACCGTCTTATCCTCGACCGGCATCGGCTCGGGCCTCGATATCACGAGCATCGTCGCGGGCTTGACGACCGCCGAAGGGCTCGCCGCGAATACGCAATTGTCGGATCGCAAGGCCGCGCTCACCGCTCAAGTGTCCGCGTACGGAACCTTTGCCAGCGCCCTCGACACGTTGCAGGCGACGCTCGGAACACTGGAGACCTCCGCATCGTTGGCCGGACGTATCGCGTCGGTGTCCGACGATACGGTCGCGACCGCGACCGCGACCACGTCCGCCGTGCCGGCAAGCTATTCGCTCACGGTGCAGAATTTGGCCTCGGCCGCAAGCCTGTCGTCGGCGCCGGTGGCGAGCGGGGACACCGTGATCGGCACGGGAACACTGAGCATCTCGGTGGGCGGATCGACTTCATCGATTACCATCGACTCGACGGATAACACCCTGTCCGGCATCGCGGCCGCCATCAACGGCGCGCCCGACAATCCGGGCGTGACCGCCAGCATCCTGACCACGTCGGCGGGATCCCGGCTGGTGCTTTCCGGTACATCGACGGGCGCCGCTAACGCGATTACCGTAAGCCAATCCGGCGGTGATGGGGGCCTGTCGGTACTGGCCTACGATCCGGCCACCGCCGTCAGCACGACCACCGGCACCACCACGACCAGCACCACGCCGGGGGGACTGACCCAAACTCAGGCCGCGCAGGACGCCAATTTCACGATCAACGGCTACCCCGCCGCCAGTTCGAGCAACCAAGTGAGCTCGACGATCAGCGGCGTGACGATCAACTTGCTGAAGACCACGGCCGCCGATGCGCCGACGACCGTGACGGTGGGCGCCGATACCACGGGCGCGCAAACTTCGATCGGCACCTTCGTGACGGCGCTCAATGGGCTGATTACCAGCATTCAGAGCCTCACCAGCTACGATCCGTCCACCAACACGGCCGGTCCGCTGCTCGGCAACGCGACGTTGGAGTCCTTCCAGAACCAACTGTCGAAGGTGCTCGACCAAGTGACCTCCGGCGCGAGCGTCTCGACGTCGCTCGCGAGCTTGGGCATCACCGCGAATGTGGACGGTTCTTACTCCACGAATTCCACGACCTTGAGCAACGCGCTGACGGGCAATCTGTCGTCGGTGACGGGCCTGTTGAGCGGGCCGAACGGCATCGCCGCACAGCTCGATACGCTCATCACTAGCTACACCCAAAGCGGCGGTCTGCTCGACAGCGTGAATCAGGGCCTGCAATCGGGCCTCACCGACGTAGCGAACCAACAGACTGCATTGAACGCGCGCCTGGCGACGTATTCCGCGACGCTCACCCAAGAGTACAATGCCATGGACACCGCCGTCGCCCTGCTCAAACAGACTCAGACCTACTTGACGGCCGAATTCAATTCGACCTCCAGCAGCTCGAGCAGCACGTCGCTGAGCAGCGGCTCGGTCAGCGGTTAGGACTTGCGCATGATGTATTCGCAGAACCGAGGCGCCGCGCAGTATCGCGCCGTGCGCAGCCATGGACTGGTCGCCGACGCGAGCCCCACGCGGCTGGTGCAGATCATGTTCGAACAGGTGCTCACCAACCTGGCCACCGCCGGCGGCTGCATGGGCCGCATCACCAACAATCGACCGCTGGACGATGTCACCACCAAAGGCCGGTCGATCGGCAAGGCGATCGCGCTGATCGGCCAGCTGAACGCCACGCTGGACATGGAGCGCGGCGGCGAAGTCGCCGCAAATCTGCGTTCGCTCTACGTGTACATGCTGTCGCGCCTGACGCTCGCCAATGCGACCAACGATGCGCAGATCGTGGCGGAGATCTCCAAACTGGTCCGCGAAATCAAGAGCGGCTGGGATCAGATCGTCACGGGCGCACGATGACACCGGCCGCCGCGCATCCCGACCTCGCCGCCGCCTTGGCGCTGTCGCGGGCCGTCGTCGCCGCCGCCGATCAGGGCGACATGCAGGGACTCGCCCAACTCGACGCGCGGCGCCTGCAGCTGTTAAAGTCTTTTCGGTCGGGCACCCACCAGGTTGCGGCAATCGACCGGACGTTGTTGCAGGAGATTTCCGAGTTGAACGAGCGGGCGCTCGGACTCATGGAACATCACCGCCGCATCAAAGCACGCGAGTTGGACTTGGCTGCGGTGGGCCGACGTGCGGTGACCGCCTATGCGGTCAACCGGCAGCGGCGCTAACCGAATCTTAAAGTTTGCGAGGCAGGAAACCATGCCTGAGTTTCTCGGCGGTGGTCTGGTATTCGAGGATATCCTGCCGCTCGCGTGGGCTCCAGGTCCACTCCCCCAGGGTGTGGTACTGGGCCGATTGAATTCGGACAACCAGCAATTGCTGGGCGCCGAGTCCTCGCTGGACGAGGTGCGTGTCCAGGAAGCGCTCAAGGACGAGTCGCCCGCCCTGCTGCACGAATTGCAACGGCTGGAATTCAAGCTCAATGTCTTGTTGCGTCTGACGTCCGAACTGGCCAAGCGCAGCCATTCTCTTCCGCCGCCTCGTCACATCCGGCTGTCGTCGGGCGGCCTGGAGTGGATCGGCGAGGATGCCCCCGCGATGGGCAGCGCCGGCATTCTCGATCTCTACATCAATACAACCCTTCCCCAACCCTTGCGGTTGCCGGCCACGGTCGTCGGCCGTCGGCCTGACCCCAAATCAGCCGCTGCGCAGATGCAGTTCTCAGGCTTGAACGACCACGTCATCGAGCTCATCGAGAAATTGATTTTCCGCCACCATCGGCGGCTGGTCGCGGGCTCGCGGCTCTCCCCCAATTCTCGACCCTGAGGCAAATACTTCACCTGGAACTAAGGGTTTACCCTACGCACGTTGCGGGGTTTTGCCATCTGCTTTTGTCGTAAGTCGATCAGTTAGTATGGCCCGCGAAGTGGTATTGAGTTAACAATGTCAAAGGGTTAGCGGCAATGCTTCAGACGGAACGAGAGATTTTGCAAAGTCCGTCACACTTTTTCCCGGGAAGGAGCCCCGAACAGTGCTGAATGCCAAAGTAATTGTGATCGAACCCTCGGATTCGCAAGCGCGAACCTTGGAGACATTGTTGCGTTTTCTGGATCTCGAACCGATCCACGTTCGCGATTTGGCGGAATTCCGCCGCTACGATCTGAGCAAGCCGCACGATTGGCTGGCTCTGATCGTCGGTAAGGACGCGGTTGCCGCCCAAGGTCCGGAGCTCGTCGCGTATCTGCGCAGCATGGAACTGGCGCTTCCGTTGATTTATCTGAGCGGCGACGGTCTGCCGAAGATTGCCGAGACCAGCGGCGATCTCGCCTGGTTTCACTTGGATTTCCCCGTCAAACAGCGTCGCCTGTCCGCGGTGTTGGATCAGGCGCAGAACGTGCGCAACGGTCATCCCACTCAACCGGGCACGCATCGATTCCGTCCCAGCGGCACGTCGCGCGCCATGCGGGACGTCCACCGTCTGATCGAACAAGTAGCGCCCTTCGATACCAACGTATTGATCCTCGGCGAATCGGGCACCGGCAAGGAAATGGTCGCCCGGCATGTTCACGAATTGTCCGGCCGCGCGGGGCATCCGTTCGTGCCGGTGAATTGCGGTGCCATACCGGCGGATTTATTGGAGAGTGAACTGTTCGGTCACGAAAAGGGCGCCTTCACCGGCGCTCTGTCGACCCGCCTGGGCCGCTTCGAATTCGCCGAAGGGGGAACGCTGTTCCTCGATGAAATCGGCGACATGTCGCTGCAGATGCAGGTCAAGCTGCTGCGCGTCCTGCAAGAGCGCAGTTTCGAGCGCGTCGGCAGCAATCGAACGATCCGCTGCAACGTGCGCATCATCGCCGCGACCCACCGCGATCTCGATGCGGCGATCGGCGCAGGGCGATTTCGTGAGGATCTGTTCTATCGGTTGAACGTATTCCCCATTCAGATGCCGCCGCTGCGCGAGCGCCTGGAGGATCTGCCGGTATTGATCGAACATCTGCTGCAGCGCCAAGGTCAGATCGCCGGGCGGCACATCAAGCTGGACAAGGAAGCGATGAATTGCCTGACGCGAAATCCCTGGCCCGGCAATGTCCGTGAGCTGTCGAACCTGCTCGAGCGCCTGGCCATCCTGTTTCCCGAGCAGACCGTGACCGCCGACGATTTGCCCGAACGATATCGCAGCCGCGGGACCGCCGGTTGGGCAACCGGCGGCGTACGCATCGTGTCGCCCGCGGCCGCGCCCCTGGAGCAGCCGCGCGTAACGCCGGTCGCGCGCATCACGGAGACTCTCGATTCGTTGGAGGTGTCGGAAATGTTGGAGTCTGCGGATGCGGTCGACTCCGACACCGTTCGAGCCGCACTGCCGCGCGGCGGCATCGACCTGAAGGATCATTTGTCCGCGATCGAGATCGGCCTCATCCGTCAGGCACTCGAAGAAGCCGACGGCACCGTGGCCGGCGCCGCGCGTCTTTTGAAGATTCGCCGTACGACCCTGGTCGAGAAGCTGCGCAAATACCGTCTGAGCGCCTGACAATTTATTGACGCCGGCGCTTTTCGACGCCGCGATTTTTATGTAACTGATTGATCCACCGGCTAAATACCGCCTAGGCACAGAAGTTGCTTTATTCCTGCGGTATGTCGGCAACCACGCTCGAATCCCTCGACACCAAACGCCACGAATTGCAGGCCGCATTCCTGGCGTTCGGCTCGGTCTCCGAACAGCTTTCCGGCGCATTCGATGCGCTGCGCGATCAAGTGGCGCAATTGCGGGAAGAATTGCACGAGGCGAACGCCGGCAAGGAACATCTGGCGGCGCGCTTGTCGGCACTGGTCGAAGGCCTCCCCGGCGGCGTGGTCGTGCTCGATGCGCAGGGCGTCGTCGTCGAAGCCAACCCCGCCGCATCGCAACTGTTGGGCCAGCCGCTCCTGGGCCAACCCTTCACTGACGTGCTGGCGCGCGCCGCCGTCGGCCCGGCTGCCGCAGCCGAACATACGGAATTGCGCAGCGGACGCTTCGTCAATCTCTCGCGCCGGGAGCTGGGGATGGGCGGCGAGGTGGTGCTGCTGACCGACATCACCGAATCCCATTTGATGCAGGTATTCCTGACGCGGCAGCAACGCCTGCTGACCATGGGCGAGTTGGCCGCGGGCCTCGCGCATCAAATCCGCACACCGTTGGCCACGGCGCTGCTGTACGCATCGCAGATGACCCTGCCGGGCCGCACGCTCGAGGACTTGAACCGCTGCGGCGAGCGGACCGTCGGCAGTTTGAAACAGCTGGATCGGCTGGTGAACGACATGCTCGCCTTTACGCATGGCGGCGCCGCCCGGGAAGTGGTGAGCGTGAGTGCGCTGCTCGAGCAGGTGGCTCAATGGCTGCGTCCTGCCTTGCGCCGCGGCGTGCGCCTGACCATTCGCACGCAAGCGCCAAATTTAACAGTGCGTGCCAATGCGCCGTCGCTGGTGTCGGCGGTTCTCAATTTAGCGACCAACGCGTTGCAGGCGGCCCGCACCGACCTGGACCTGGAACTGCTGGCGCGCCGCGTGGAGGGCCGAGCGCAGATCGTCGTCAGCGACAACGGCCCGGGAATTCCGGCGCACGTGCGCGAGCGCATTTTCGAACCCTTCTTCACCACGCGCGCGCATGGCAACGGCATCGGTCTGTCCATCGTCAAATCCGTGATCGAAGCGCATCACGGCAGCGTACGGCTGGCCGCTTCAGGCCCCGGCGCCACTTTCGTCATCGATCTACCCGCAGAGGAAACGGCATGAACCATCTGAACGAATCGGTCCTGGTGGTCGAGGACGACGCTGCGTTGCGCGAGGCGTTGATCGATACCCTGCGCGCCGCGGGTCTCGCGGCCCTGGCGGCTGTCGATGCGGCCGAGGCTCTGCAGCTGCTCGAAACCGAGCAAATCGCGCTGGTGATCTCCGATGTGCAAATGCCCGGACTCAACGGCTATCAACTGCTGACCTCCATCAAGCGCTCGCGGCCGGACTTGCCGGTGGTGCTGATGACCGCCTACGCCACGGTGGCGCAGGCGGTTTCCGCCATGCGCGAAGGCGCGACGGATTACATCGTCAAGCCGTTCGATGCGCAGGCGCTGATCGAGATGGCCCGCCGTCAATTGAGCGCGCGGGTGATTCCGAAGGAGATGGTGGCTGCGGATCCGGAATCGAAGCGCATCGTCGCACTCGCCCGCAAGATGGCGGAGACCGAAGCGACGGTACTCATCACGGGCGAGAGCGGCACGGGCAAGGAAGTTTACGCGCGCTTCATCCGCGACCATTCGGCGCGCGTCGACAAACCCTTCGTTGCCATCAACTGCGCGGCCATTCCCGAGAACATGTTGGAAGCAACGTTGTTCGGCTACGAGAAGGGCTCGTTCACGGGCGCGGCCGCATCGCACGCGGGCAAGTTCGAGCAAGCGCAGGGCGGCACGCTGCTGCTCGACGAGATATCGGAGATGGACCTGGGCCTGCAGGCCAAGATTCTGCGCGTCCTGCAGGAGCGCGAGGTGGAGCGGCTGGGCAGCAGCCGCACCATCAGCCTCGACGTCCGGCTGATCGCGACCTCCAACCGCGATATTCCGGAGGAAGTGCGCGCCGGCCGGTTCCGCGCCGATCTGTACTACCGGCTCAACG
>PLAH01000094.1 GCA_003134045.1 Gammaproteobacteria bacterium | reverse complement strand
GGCGGCCCGGAGGGCGAGGCGTGCAAGCGCCGAGTATTGATTCGGGACGACTTTGAGGCATTCCAGTTTGGCGCTCGCTGCGGTTGGCCGCGGCGGGCGCCGGTTTGAACTTTTTTGGATTTTAGGCTTCATACCGGCCTGTGGTACCTTTGACGCTGTTTTACAGGTTGGTAATCCGGTTTCCATGCTGAATCAAAGAACACTGAAGAATTCGATCCGTGCCACGGGAGTGGGCCTGCATACGGGGAAGAAGGTGCTGATGACCCTGCGCCCGGCGCAACCGGACACCGGGATCGTGTTCCGGCGTACGGATTTCGATGCGCCCGTGGATATCAAAGCCCATGCCGAAAATGTCGGCGACACCATGATGGGGACGACGCTGCACCGCGGCGACGTGAAGATCTCGACGGTGGAGCATTTGCTGTCCGCGCTCGCAGGGTTGGGCATCGACAATGCGCTGGTCGAAGTCAGCGCGGGCGAAGTGCCCATCATGGACGGCAGCGCGGGTCCGTTCGTGTTCCTGCTCCAGTCGGCCGGCATCGAGGAGCAGAAGGCGCCCAAGCGCTTCATCCGCATCCTGGAAAGCCTGCAGGTCGACGACGGCGACAAATGGGCGCGCTTCGATCCGTACAATGGCTTCAAGGTCAACTTCGAAATCGAATTCAACCATCCGACGTTCAAGAAGCACTCGCAGGTCGCTTCCATGGATTTTTCCACCACGTCGTTCCTGCGCGAGGTGAGCCGGGCACGCACTTTCGGGTTCATGCGCGATTTGGAGAGCCTGCGCTCGCGCAATCTCGCTCTCGGCGGGAATATGGACAACGCCATCGTGCTCGATGACTACCGCGTCCTCAATGAGGACGGCCTGCGCTACGAGGATGAGTTCGTGAAGCACAAGATCCTCGATGCGATCGGGGATTTGTACCTGCTCGGCCACAGCCTCATCGGCGAGTTCAGCGGCTACAAGTCGGGGCACGCGCTCAACAACAAGCTGCTGCGGGCGTTGATCGGCACCGAGAGCGCCTGGAAGGAAGTGACGTTCGAGAGTTTGAAGGACGCGCCGATCAGTTATGTGGAGGCGGCGGCGGCGAGGGTTTGAGGGGCGCGATGTGTTGGTTTCGCGAGCGTTGCCTGCATTGTAGGGTAGTCAAAGCTCGCCAAGACGTTCGGCAAATCTTTCGGCCTGCACATGGCTGTCGATCGTATCGGTGTAATGCTGATTTCGGGCGACGCCGTTTGCCGTGATTAGAGTCAGGAACAGCGCTTTTTTCGTGCCGGTGGCCGTGAGAAATCGCGCTTTCTTGCGTTGCAGTTCCGCCGCTTCTTTCGCGCCGACAACGTATTCAGCGTTATAAAATTTGATCTCGCATAGATTGATGCAATTGTCCGCCCGATCGATGACCAGATCGATTTGCGCTTGATCATCCTGCCATTGCGATATCGCAGTGGTAACCCCGCCGATGCCTAGCTGCTGCTTGATGGCGGCAATGTTTTTTATGCAGAGGGTCTCGAAGGCATAGCCTGCCCAAGAGCGAAAGCTTTGAGTATTGGATTGCCGTTGCCAGTAGCCGTTGAGATCCGAAACCTGGTTCTCCCACTGCTGCACCCATTTACTATAGAACAGCGTGAATTCGTCGGTCAGCAGGTATTTGCCGGCCTTCTTCTTGTTGCCCAGTTGCGGCAGAAACGTCAGAAATCCCGATTCCAGCAATTCGGTGAGCAGCGTACTGAAGCCGCCACCGGTGCGGGTGGCTGTTTTTTGCAGAAGCTGATTGATGGTCAAGCCATAATGGCTTGCGGCCAATGCCTCGACGATGGCGACATGCTTCTGATAGCCGTCGAACAGTGAACTGAAGAGTTTGTGGAACTCTCCCTTGAGCGGGGCATTTTTGTCGAAGTATCGACTTTGGACCAGTTGATTTACCGACTGTCCCGATCGAAGTTGAGTCAGATACGTCGCGACACCACCTACTGCCATGTAGAACTCGATCAATTGGGGAGCGGTCAATCGTACCTGCTGCGCCTCCAGAAAAAGGCGGGTTTCCGCGAGCGTGAAGGGCTTGAGCTGAATCGTTTGGGTGAGACGTCCATGCAGGCCGCCTTTGTCTTGGATGACTTTTCTGATCATCCAGGAAGCCGCTGAGCCGCAGATGATGACAATGATATCTTTCGATCTGGACAAATATCGATTCCATGCGTGATCGAGCCCGGCCAGAAACTGGGAGCGCGGCGATGCGAGCCAGGGTAGCTCATCGAAAAAAAGTATCATCTTCTGGCCGGGAGATCTTTCTGCGGCGCGTTTTCGCAATTGATCGAACGCGTCGAACCATGAGGCCGGGGGCGCTGCGGGGCTTCCTGGGGTGAAAACTTCGGCATATTCGCGCGAAAAATTATTGAGCTGGACTTTTAGCGGCGCATCCTTGATGCCGGTCAGTTCGAAGTACAGGCCCTTGTCACGAAAGAATTCGCTGATCAGGAATGTTTTGCCGATGCGTCGTCGACCGTACACGGCCAGAAATTGGGGATCGCGGCTTGCGTAAACAGCTTGGAGGGTCCTGAGCTCTTCAGTTCGCCCAATAATGACTGCCATACGCTATCTCGCGAAATCGCCTGTAAAATTCCAGATTTCGCGAATTATAGATCTTAGTCCGCGAAATGTGTGGATAAAATTGAGATTTCGCGAGTTATAGCGCTTACTTCGCGAAATCATCGAAAAAAGATAGATTTCGCGAGATATGCGAATTTTAGGTGAGACTCAGGACGGTAAATTGGAACGAACCGGGCATTTATATAAGCGAATCCTTCCTCGAAGGAGCGCCTGATGCCGGCAGGACGGCCTGCGCTACGAGGACGAGTTCGTGAAGCACAAGATCCTCGATGCGATCGGGGATTTATATCTGCTCGGCCACAGCCTCATCGGCGAGTTCAGCGGCTACAAGTCGGGGCATGCGCTCAACAACAAGCTGCTGCGGGCGTTGATCGGCACCGCGAGCTGCGGCGCTTGGCAGAACCAGTCCACGTTTGCTCAGCAGAGCTAGCCCATTCTGGTTACACGATTCTGCGCGCGATTTAGCGCACTGATCGAAACAGCAATGGGCCGGACGCACGGACTGCGCGTGACATGAACTCGGCTGTGCGACGGTGGCGCTAAGAAAGCGATATCCGGCTGAATATGTTCATTCCAAATTCGGGATTTAGGAGTAAAGAATTCCGGCGATGCTCTATGCAGCTTCTCGTATGCTTATCTTGACGCGCAAGCCCGCCGCGGCCGCCATGTTGACGAGAGCATCCAGGCCGAAGACGTTGATCTTCCCGCGCAGCAGATCGGAGACACGAGGCTGAGTGACACCGAACAGCTTGGCGATCTGCGCCTGGGTCAGGTTGCTGCGGGCCAGATGCGCTTTTAGAGCCACCATCAGGGCCGAGCGTAGCTTCAGATTTTCTGCCTCCTCAGGCGTATCCTCGATGGCGTCCCATACGCTGGCAAACCGCTTTTTACTCATGGGGCTAGCTCCTTCGTCAAATCACGGTAGCGTTTCTCGGCTAGGTCCAAATCCGTCTTGCTGGTCTTTTGTGTCTTCTTCTGGAAGCAGTGAAGCACATAGATAGCAGCGGCGAACTTCGCAACAAAAATGACACGGAACGCCCCGGCGGCGTCCCGAACCCGAATTTCCTTAACCCCCGAACCAACCCTCGGCATCGGTTTCCAGTCGTCTGGCTCTCTGCCTTGCTGCACCTGGTCGATTTGATGACCCGCCTCGCGCCGTGCCGGTACGGGAAAGGCTCGAAGATCATCCAGAGAACTGCCCCGAAATTCGACAGGTTTGCGATCGGTCATCGAATCATACTATATAATTTTTTGTATATCGGTGCAAGACGAAGGCATCGTACGTTTGGGCCGGGCGAGGGGATTTCGAGGAAATCCGCAGAGTTCTCGAACGAAATACGCAAACCCGGCGCAGCCGCAATGCCTCGGTAGCTCTTACTTCGCGAAATCGTCGAAAAAATGATGGATTTCGCGAGACATGAATTTCAGAGGAGACTTAGGACGGTAAATCGGCACGAACCGGGCATTTATACAGGCGAATCTTCCTCGAAGGAGCGTCCGTTGCGGGCACGACGGCGATGGGGTCGAAGCCTAGGTCGGCGGCGGTCACCAGAAATCCGAATTCGCCTGTGGCGCAGGATTGCCCGAGCTGCTGTGGGGAGAGATTCAAACCGGTCCCGGAGCTACCCCAGGTCATGAAGGTCGATCGGGGCACGATCGAGTCCAAGGCGTCCGCGCGACGACTGAGTTCGAGTGCGCTTTGACGGGAGAAAACCATGCCGGATGTCTGGATCACCGAGAGGTAACTCGGTCTGTCGAGCAGCATCCAGATCCCCACGGGGGCTTCCGGCCAGAAGACCTCCGCCGCTGCGGGAATACGTTCGCGGAAGGGCGCGAACCGAGCGATGTTTTGGGGTGGGAACTCTCGGGTCGTCCAGCTGCGCCACGTTTGCGGCACCAGTGCAGCGCATCCAGCGGCAGCGAGAATCCCGAGCGCTAGCAGAGCCGGGCGTCGGTCGCGGGTTTGAGCGCACCAGTAAATTGCCCAGAGTGCCGCTGCCGGGGCGATGCCGTCGCGCGTGAAACTCATTGCGCGGCGGATCCAGAGCGGAACGGTCGGCTCGAGATAGTACGCGTCGGTGAACTCGAGATCGCTGGCGAGGCGCCAAACAACCGCAATCGCGAGCATCCCGCAAGATCCCCAGAACAGCAGGCGCGCTTCGCTGGGTTTCTGTCGATGTGCGCAGGCTAGGGAAGCGAGCGCCGCTGCGGCCGCAGCCAGGGCATAGGCGTTCGATGCAAAAATCCAGCATGCGATCAGCGATAGACAGGTCGTGCGCCCGGCGCGGTTCCCCTGCCACAGAGTGCCGAGTGTCATCGGCAGAACCAACGCGGCGACCACGGTGCCGAGCCATTGCCAGCGCCAGGGTTGCAAACGAGTGAACAGCACCAGGTGCAGTGAATCGCACGCGAATAGGGTGAGCGCCAAGCCGCTCAATGCCGTCAAGAACGCGATCCAGGATAACTGGCGGGCCGCCGGCGTGGGCAGCACGCGACCAGCCGTGACCAGGGTGGCCATGGAAACCGCAGCGCGAGACCAGTCGTCGAGCTGCCAGTGCGAGAGGAACAGATAGGGGCTCCGATCCCTGACCAGTTTCAGCCAAGTGTCGTCGAATCGCCCCCAGGGACCCGTGGGCATCAGGAATGCCTGCACGACCAGCACGATCAGACCTGCGGCGACCAGCGAGAGGGCGAGCCGTGGCCGCGGCAAGACAACGTAGAGGCAGAACAACGCAATCACGCCTGCCGCGGCCATGACCGGGTGAATCACGGCCGCCATGACGAGGAGGGCGGCCGCCCACACCCGCCGCGTGCTCAGGGCGGCCGCGAGGCCGGCGAGGGTCAGCGCTTCGGCCGCCATGCGCGGCGTGAGAAACGATTCCATGCAGGTGAAGATGCGGTCGGCGCCGTAGTCGCCGGGAATCGCCAGCAACATGAACGCGCCGAGCAACGCCAGGGACGAAGGCATGACCGCTCTCGCCAATGCCCAAGCGCCTCCGAGCAGCGCGAGCTGAGAAACCAGGGTCAATATCGCCGCGGCGGATTCGATGCCGAGCAATCGGGCGACGGTTGCATAGATCGAGCTGAAGATCGTGAACTGGTCCTGGGAACCGAAGCGCAGGAAAACGTCGTGCGTGAGCGATTCGGAATGGAGATGAGCGAGCGCTTGCAGCGTGTAGAGGCCGGCGTCGTGAAAAATGCCGAGATAGCTGTGCGACAGTGCCCACGTTGTCAGAGCCAGCGGTACCGTCACCGCGAACCCGAGTCGCGATCTCGCCTCAAGCGTCGAAGAAGTCGAGTGCATGCGGCATTATGTTGAGAGGGTCGCCATGCTGGCGTGATGTAATCCTAAGATGGTGGCGTGACGTAGTCCTAGGAGCGTGGAGGGACCACCCTGATTCGAACGCTGTGGATGTCTGCCCTGGCTGTCTCGTTGACTCGCATTTTCAGGGTCTCGGTGACATACCTCAGGCGAGCCGCCCAAGAGGCAGTGGCGACACCGAGGGTCAAGCGCCCTTGTTCGATGCCCGCACTGACTACGTTTTCCGCCAGTGTCGGCGGCAGCGCTGCGCGGACGTGTTCGAGGGTCGAAGTTCTTGCACGAGATTTCACCTGGAGGTCGGTGAGGCGCTTGCCACCTGTCCCCAGTAACTCTTTGATACTCTTGGGTTTATGCATGGCTGGACGAGTTTGGCGAGATAACTTGCGCTTTCAAAGGGTGCAGAATTCCTTGTTTTGCTTCACCTTATTCTGCATAGTTTACGCCCTTTGATTCCCAAGCCCCGGAGGGTCTCCCCCAAGATGACGGCGTTGGAGCGAAAATCCGTATGAATGTCATTTTTGTCGGCCGCAAGACCGGCCAAGTCAAGCAATTGGACCTTCATCACCCCTTGGTCGTGGCTGCGGCCCTTGCGTTGGTGGTCGGTATCGTCGGCGGCGCCTTCTCGATCGGCGTCGGCTTAGGCTCTCGCCATCGCGGGCCGAACCCCCTCGACCAGCTCGGCAGCTGGTCCGCGGATCTGCTGCATCAAAAGGCGCAGATCGAAGATGTTCGCCACGCTTTGCAGGAAAAAGTGAACGCCCTCGCCATGCGCGTAGGGCAGATGAACGCCAATGTGATCCGTCTCGATGCGCTCGGTAAGCGCTTGACCCGCATGGCTAATTTGAACGACGGCGAGTTCGACTTCGGCAATCCGCCGGCGCTGGGCGGTGCCGAGACTGCCGACGGGCAGCCCGCACAGATCCCCAATCTCACCGCGATGGTGGATGACCTGCAGAATCAGCTATCCAGCCGCGAGCAGCAATTGGGCGTGCTCGAGAACCTGATTTTGACCCGCGAGCTCAATAAACAGGTGTATCCGGAAGGCCGGCCGGTCGAGCAGGGGTTCATTTCGTCATACTTCGGCGGCCGCGCCGATCCCTTCACCGGTTACTCCGCCATCCACAAGGGGATTGATTTTGCGGCTCCCGAGGGCACTAAGGTGTCATCTGTGGCGGCGGGCTTGGTGACCTTCGCCGGTGAGCGCCCAGGCTTCGGACAGATGGTGGAGATCAATCACGGCAATGGCTTGGCCACCCGCTATTGCCACAGCGAGAAGCTGCTGGTGAAGCAGGGCGATATGGTCAGAAAGGGCCAGGATGTGGCTTTGATAGGCTCTACGGGCCGGTCCACGGGCCCGCACCTGCATTTCGAGGTGTTGAAGAACGGCCAGCAGGTCGATCCCTTGCGCTTCATCGGCGAGGAACGCTGAGGAGCTGGCCATTTGGCGATGACGCTTGCGGAGGTTCTTCAAGGGGCTAGGGCTTGGCGGCGAAGTTTGCGATTATCCGAGCGACTGGCTGACTTGCCGAAGTTTCGCGGGCTAACCGCGCCGCTTTCCGATATCTGAATGCCCAGGTCAGTAGCGCTGGCAGAGGCGCTGGAGGCCGATCGCGAAGCTTGTCTAGGACTGAAGACCCTGGTTTAACGGGTAAGTCTTCCGGGGACTTTGCGATCAGCGGCTAGCATCTCAACCGCGCTGGCCGATGACGTGTCTGACCGGCACGAACGAGATTCGGTAAGAAACGATTTCCCGGCTTTCCAGTCTATCCGTACAATACCCAGTTTTCTCAAGGACTCCTCCGCGTGTGGAAGCTTCTGACTCAGGTTTTCGGCAGCCGTAACCAGCGCCTCGTGAAGGAGCTGAGCCGCACGGTTGCGGCCATCAATGGTTTCGAGGCCAGCGTCAGTGCGCTGACCGATGAGCAATTTCCCGCCAAAACACAGGAATTGAAGGCGCGCTTTGCCGCTGGCACGACGCTGGACGATCTGGTGCCGGAGGCGTTTGCCTTGGTGCGCGAGGCGTCACGCCGGAAATTGGGCCTGCGCCATTTCGACGTTCAGCTCATCGGCGGCCTGGCGCTGCATTCGGGCAAGATCGCCGAGATGCGGACCGGCGAGGGCAAGACCTTGATGGCGACGCTGCCGGCGTATTTGAACGCGCTGTCCGGCGACGGCGTGCACGTGGTCACCGTCAACGAGTATCTGGCGCAGCGCGACTCGGATTGGATGGCGCCGGTGTTCCGCTTTCTGGGCATGGAAGTGGGCGTCATCAAGAACGCCCAATCGCCCGATGAGAAGCGCGCGGCCTATGCCTGCGATATCACCTACGGCACCAACAACGAGTTCGGCTTCGATTATCTGCGGGACAACCTGGCTTTTCGATTGGAGGACCGCGCGCAGCGCAAGCTGTCCTTCGCCATCATCGACGAGGTGGACTCGATCCTGATCGACGAGGCGCGTACGCCGCTGATCATTTCCGGGCCGGCCGAGGAGAGCACCGAGCTCTACATCAAGATCAATACCTTGATCCCGCGCCTCGTCAAACAGAAAGAAGAGAACGGCCCCGGCGATTATGCCGTCGACGAGAAGACCAAGCAGGCGACGCTCACCGAAGAGGGCCATCAGAAAGTCGAAGAACTGATGGCCGAACAGGGTCTGCTGCGCGAGGGCGAGAGTCTCTACGACGCCACCAACATCCGGCTCATGCATCATTTGAACGCGGCGTTGCGCGCGCATTCCCTGTACAAGCGCGACGGCGAATACATCGTGCGCCAGGGCGAAGTCATCATCGTCGATGAATTCACCGGCCGCACCATGCCGGGACGGCGCTGGTCAGACGGCTTGCACCAGGCCGTCGAGGCGAAGGAAGGCGTCAAAGTCCGGGAAGAGAACCAGACGGTCGCCTCGATCACGTTCCAGAACTTCTTCCGGCTGTATTCGAAGCTGTCCGGTATGACGGGCACCGCCGATACCGAAGCATTCGAATTCCAGCAGATCTATGGCCTGGAAGTCGTGGTCATTCCGACCCACAAGCCGATGATCCGCAAGGACAAGTCGGACCTGGTGTTCCTGTCCGAGGCCGACAAGTTCCAGGCCATTCTCGAGGATATCGAGGATTGCGTGAAACGCGGCCAGCCGGTGTTGGTGGGCACGACCTCGATCGAGACCTCCGAGCGCCTGGCGAAGCTCCTCGCGGGGGCAAAAATCGCGCACGAGGTGCTGAACGCCAAACAGCACGAGCGCGAGGCACACATCGTCGCCGAGGCGGGGCGGCCGGGTGCGATCACCGTCGCCACCAACATGGCGGGTCGCGGCACGGACATCGTGCTCGGCGGCAGTCCGCAGACTCAGATCGATCTCATCGAAAGTCCCAACGAGGGCGAGCTCAAGCAAATTCACGAGGACTGGCGCAAGCGCCACGAAGAAGTCCTCGCCGCGGGCGGCCTGCACATCATCGGCACCGAGCGGCACGAATCACGGCGTATCGACAACCAATTGCGCGGCCGGTCGGGCCGGCAAGGCGATCCCGGGTCGAGCCGCTTCTACTTGTCGCTCGAAGACAATCTGATGCGCATCTTCGGCGATCCGACCCGCATGAAGGCGCTCATGACCCGCGTGGGCATGAAGGCCGGCGAGGCCATCGAAAGCGGCATGCTGACGCGGCAGATCGAGCGTGCCCAACGGCGCGTCGAGCAGCACAACTTCGATGCGCGCAAGCAATTGCTGGAATACGACGACGT
>PLAH01000139.1 GCA_003134045.1 Gammaproteobacteria bacterium | reverse complement strand
CATTGCGCTCGATCACGATCAGCGAAATACCGCGAATCTCGGTTATAACGGAAAACTGCCGCTCGGCTTTTTCGTGGGGTCCAATCTGTCCGTGAATTCAGGATTGTCCAACGGCTTTCCACCGCCCAGCCATCTGCCAAGCTACGTAGTGCTCGACTTGACTGCGGGTCGCAACTTAAGCCGCGATTTATCGGTATCCGTCACGGCCCTCAATGTCACCGACAAGCACCTGCTTACCGACGACAGCCTGACCTTCGGTGGGGTGCACTGGAACAATCCGTTCCAAATCTACGCCGAGGTGCGATACAAGTTTCACTATTAGCGATCTAAAGAGGTGGCCTGCTGCAACCATCGTGCATTCATGTTCATCATCGGAGCTCGGGTGTGCATCGTTCATTGGGGGATAGCCGCGTCTTTTGCGCTGCACACGGTGTTCGTTTTATGGGTGCTGTGGTCCTCGCGCGCACCAGAGACACCCGCAGCGGCGGTACCGCCTCCGATGCAGGTCATCGCTTTGCCGAACCAAAAAAAGGGAACTCTTTTGGATACCCAAGACCTTGCCGCAGAATGCTTGCAGGGAAAGACATACGTGGGTATCGGCCTGCAATTCAATCTGGACCAGATTGTCATCATAGCCCCGGAATCGTACCCGGCATACAAGGCAGGCATCAGGGTGGGCGATGAGGTGTTGAATCCAGATTTTGAACCGGACGTGGACGGCTATGACATCGTGGATTTCACGCGCCGCGGGAAGCATCATCGCCTGCGCATTAAAACGCAGTGGATCTGTTTGCGATGAAGGCAGATTTGAGAACTGCCGAGCGCAAAGTATTTGTATTAATTATCACCGGAGCCATTCATGCCACCGATTCCCTTTGGATCGAATCGCAGAGAGTTTCTCAAATCGGCCGTCGCGAGCGGTCCGGCGCTCTTGGTCGGGTCGCGAACCGGCGCCGCGCAGCCGGCCGAGGCTAGTGCCTACGTGAAGCTTCTCGCGAATTCGATCGCGGTAAACGAATTGCCACGTCAATACGACGTGGAACCCGGCATCCACAATCTCGAGAACGGCTATTGGAGCATTATGCCCCGGGTCGTGGCCACCGCGTATGCCGGCCACATCCTCGAGGTCAACCGCACGAATTCCATCTGGGCGCGCAATGTGTTGCCCGGCGGAGCGTGTCGTGCCGCTGGTGCCAAGTCTGCACGCGAAGCCATCGCACGCCAGGTGGGGTGCGAGGCCGACGAAATCGCCGTGACACGCAGTGGCGCCGAAGCGCTGCAGATGCTGATCGTCAACTACAAGGCGCTCAAGCCCCAGGACGCTGTCATCTATTGCGATCTCGACTACAGTGACACGATCGCCGCCATGGATTGGTTAGGCGATCATCGCGGCGCGCAGGTGGTCAAGTTCGACATGCCAGAACCTGCCACGACGGCGAATATTCTTGCCGCCTATGAGGAGGTCCTAAAGAAGACACCAAACGCCAAGCTGATGCTTCTCACCCAGGTTTCAAACCGCACCGGTCTCGTGACGCCGGTGCGCGAGATTGTGGCGTACCGGCCGGCGCTGGCGCCGCGGGAGGCGGTCGATGCGGCACATGGCATCGCGTGTCTCGATTTTAAGCTCGAGGATCTGGGGGCGGACTTCGTCGGATGGTCGGTCCACAAATGGACCTCGGCTCCATTTGGCACCGGCGCGATGTACATTCGAAAGAACCGGATCGTCGACATCGAGGCGGCCTACGATAACCACGATGATACGGTCGACGATGTGGCTGCCCGCGTACCCCCAGGAACCATCGATTTCGCCGCGGTGCTCTCGATTCCAACCGCCGTCGACTTTCATTTCGCGGTCGGCGGCGCGGCCAAGGAGCGGCACATGCGCCGGCTGCGGAACCGCTGGGTCGATGCTGNNCATCACCAGCTTCCGACTTAAAGGGATGACCACGGAGGCGGATGCGCAGCGGCTTCAGCACACGCTGTTCGAGAAGTACCGAATCCATACCGTATGGCGAGGGGGCATTGCCAAAGGACCAGTCATCCGCGTGACACCCGGCCTTTATAGCATCGCCGCCGACGTGGACGCACTGGTTGCGGCGTTGCGTGTCGAGCATGGGATGTTTGTCTAGCGCGTAACAATAGGCCACAGTTTTTAATAAGTCAGTGAGTATTGATCGGCACTCCCTTTTTCCGCGTGTTGAGTGAGATGGAAAATGGCTATAGACGAGAGTTCCCGCCAGATTTGTCCGTAAACCCATTGCTTATCGCCTTACGTTCTGAAGATTTCGGTAAGACATGGCGATTGTCATCCCGTCAAGGTTTTGCGCTTTCCTGCCCGGCGCTACGCGTCCGGCGCGAGCGAAAGATCGGAGCGGGCGCCTCTCTGATACGATTGCCACGTGGCTACCAAACGTCGCACCGCTTTTCGCAAGAAGCCCTCTTCCAATCGGCTGTCCCAGGCGCCATCTTTGGCTACGCCAAAGAAAAGGGTTCGTATGGCTTCTCGGAAATCCTCGGCGACTCATACGAGGACTTCGCCTATAGACATGACGATTTACGAAACTGATGTGAAGCCAAGTTCTCTGGGGCGTAAGCTGCTTGAAGCGCTTGAGCGGATATAGTTAACTGCGGCGCTCTGGGGTACGGTCGATGCCAAGGTTTAATCCGAAATTGCGGCATCCCTGGCATCCGCTTGAACCAGCCTAGGCGCATGATGAGGCTGAGCAGCGAGCCCGTAGCAATATCCGGTCCTTATCTTGGTTATATCCACGAATGATGGCTGTGTTCGCACTTCGAGGAACATCCGAAGCAGAGCCGATACCCTGTCTGGTTTGGTTGCTGCCCAATAAGTCAAGCCGTAACCGCCCGCATCGGCTCTCCTCCAACGCGTCGTTGCGGATAGGTGGGTTCGACAGTGATCCGACCATGCGGCAAATGAATTAATGCAATCCATTGCGAAGACGCGTCCTACCAACCACTCATGGTCCCGCAAGCCCCATGACTCGGCCGCGACGGGCGCGCCGTCGCAGAGCCAGCTGAATATCCCTAAAGGAATGTGCCGCGGTGGCCGAAACAAATCGGCGGGCACCCGCATCCCCTCCCAATATAGGCGCCAGCGGAGATAAGCGCTCGCCACCGGGCAAAACGTCGAGACAAGTTCTCCTTCGGTATCATGGTCGAGTTCGCTGGCGGCTCCCGTTGCGCAGACTTGATGAACTCCCACCAGGGTCCGCCACACGTGGCGGCGTATCGCACGGTAGAGCACCGTAATCGACTCCAAGTTGCGGTCCCAGAGGCCGCGATCCGCACCGTCCCAGCCGGTGCCCGGGAAAGCAGGGGGGCAGATAGGTCTGCCGGCTCGTGAAACCACCTTCGCGGGGCTTCGGCGGAGTTTCCGTATTCGGTGCGACCGGGCGTGAATATTGCGCGGCGGCTCGCGGCTGCCAATTTCTATGAGAGCCCTTGTCGGTGACGATGGCGTGAACTCTGGCCGCAGTCGATGCAAGAGCGCGTCGAGGAAGCGCGCGTACTCCTCTAGCGCCCGGTGAGGGGAAGGGGGGCACAGTAGGACGCGGGCCGTCCCGGGGAGCGACAGCAGCTGCGCCAGAGGCTGACGATGCCGAAACACGTGAGCGATCCCTGCGGCGCTGTCAAAGGCATTGCGCAGTTTGACCCGCTCCTCTCCGTCGAGAGGTTTCAATCAGGGCTCGCCGAGCGACGGCGCGAAATCCGCTTGACAATGACTGCAGATGAACGGGTTATCGAAGGCAGAGGCGGCCAACCGGTACGGAACCCGCGTTTTACACGCTGCACAGAAGTCCCGTAAGACTAACTGATGGATGGGACATCGGTGAACGAAGGTCAATTGAAAAAGCGAGAAATGCCAGCCAAAGGTCAGGCAGTCCGGACAATAGCGCAGCACCTTGGCGCATTCGCTAGGCCGGACCGGAAAAGTGTCCAGCACAAAGCCGCGACTGATAACTTGCGCGTTGGTGTGAAAGAGCCGAACGAGCTTGTTCCGGTCGATCACCGCACTGTCTCGAAGATCGAGATCGAGTTCATCAAGGAGACGCGTTCGGCCTTGGCATCTCGTCGAGACCACCAGTGTGGCGAGCTCGCGCGCGGTGAGCCCATTCAGGAGTGCAAACTTCGACAGCAGGGCGAAAACGGAATCGAACCCCGTCAGCCACGAATCACGCCAGCAATAGGTGGCGGGAATCGCTGCCGTAGCCGGAACCAGAATGCGGGCAGCGCTGATCTTGCGGCGGGCAGTTGGGGTGTTGATCTGGGAATCTGTAATATGCCACGGCACGGGTTCGGTCCGGCGGCGAAGAGGCTTGATCCTTTTCGCGATTATCACGAGACTTCCGGTCCGCTGAGTCCATCGGGCAACCGTGACCACAGCGACTCCTGGGCCGACACATAATTCGATTCGAGCACGGCGTCGTGCCACAGGGCAGCACTGATTCGATAGTCCGTGCGGTCGTGCTCCGCGTTTTTGATAAGGACCAATTCGACGGCCTGAGTAAAGTATTTCATCGGCAATTCGAGTTCGAACGTAAAACGAGCTGTATCGTGAGCGTCCTGAAACGCCTCCCACAGGGATCTCGCCTCGCTGACCAAGCGATAGCCCGCGGCATAGGCGTGTGGCATGAAAAAGCGGGTATAGGTCCAGTCAGTGCTGGGCGGAAAGCAACTCTCGTCGTAGCCGGCAAGACAGGTTGCCACATCGTCGACCGATAGCAGCCCGCGAAACGGGATTTCATGCGTCATGAATCGGCCGACGATCTGCGTCTGACGGCTCTCCTGCAGCGCGTTCTTCTGATTGCGAAGATCCGGCTGGCCTATCAGAAACACCAAGACCCGCACGCCATGGCGGTCGAGTTCGTCATAGACATCGCGCAGCCATTCGTATTCATTGATATCGAGCCGCTGAGCCTCGTCAGCAAAGAGGATGAGAAGGTGTTCGCCAGACCGTTCCACACGCTCCAGAAGCTTATTGAGCAATCGTGAACGCTTGCGACTGATGGCGCCCGAGTGCGCCTGGCTGTGGCCAGCGGCCTCGAGCAAATGACTGAAGAAGGCGGCTTCCGAGCGTGTTTTCGATTTCAGACACAGAAAACTCAACGTCACAATTTTCGGAAACTCGGCGGCAAGCATGTTCACGACGTATCGAACGGCGCTGGTTTTTCCAAAGCGCGGATGCCCGTACAGCATGGAGCCGGACAAGCCGTAGGCGATGCACTTGCGTATCCGTTCGTAGAACCCGTCGATGGAAGGTGTGGGGACGACGTAGTTCTTACGCACCAAGAGATGAGTCTTGATCTCAATGGTGCGTTGGGTAGCGGGTTTCACAAGTCGTCCTCGGGGTGCACTTGATTTCAGTGCAGTAACTCCCGGTAGGATTTCTCGGTAATTATAGTGACGACCGGGGATTTTTCCTAATAAAACAATCACTTGCTGCTCCTGATTTCTGAGAAGCTATTGCTCCCCGTCCCAGGAGCGTGCAATGAACC
>PLAH01000017.1 GCA_003134045.1 Gammaproteobacteria bacterium | reverse complement strand
GTCAGCGGACCGGCGTCGGTCAGGGTGACTTGCGCACCCGCCGCATTTACCGGAGAGCCCAATGAGTTGCCCGCATTGGCGAGATTGATGTTGGCGGGCGCACCGTTATCGCTGGCAGCGAGTGTTGTCGTGCCGCCCACGCCAAGCGAGGTACCCATCGATTGGGTGATGGCGCCGCCGAGGGCGGTCACGTCCGCATTGCCCACTGTGGTCAGGTCCCCCAGTGTCACGTTGCCCGTCGTGCTGGTGAGGTTGACCGCGCCGGCAGAAATATCCGCAAAGGATAACGGGCCTTGCGCTTGGGTGATCGTCACCGGTCCCGGGCTCATGGTGATTTGGCCGGCAGTTTGGCTAAACGCAGTGGTCACGGTAAAGCTGCCCGTCCCGCCGACGGTGCCGCCGCTCTGTGCGTATTTCGCGAGATTAAGGGCAGTGGCCACATTCAGTGTGCCGCTGTCCATGGTCAAGCCGCCGGAGCTGAGATTATTGAGGTTGACCGGACCGGGGACGCTGGAATTGAAAACAACATTGTCTCCCGGCGGAACGATGACGTTCGCGACGTTGGAGAGATCCGGAATCGCGCCACCGGCCCAGTTGGCGGGATTCGACCAATTACCCCCGGTCGCAGGCCCGATCCAGATCACGGAAGCGAGTTGAGTAATGGTAGCCGCGAGGCCGGTCGGTTGCGTCAGTGCGTAGTTGAGCGCAGCTCCACCTCCCAAGGTATCAGCCGCCGTCACGGCAATGCCGGTACCGACATTCGGCGAAGCGAAATTCCCCGCCTGGGTCAGCGTCACCGTGTCGCCCGACACTACGCCGCTCAAACTTCCCAGCGCCAGCGCGGCCGTGGTCGTGCCGTCATACACCTTGCCGCTCACCGCGGTGCCGAGCACCGTCAGCGGCGCTTGCGCAATGCTGACGTTGGCCAAGCTCGGTTGGGTCAGCACGTAGTTGCCGGCCAGGCCCGTGCTGCTGACCAGCGTGATGCCCGTGGACACTGCCTCGCTACCCGCATTCGCGCTCGCGAGAGTGCCGCTCAAATTGCCCAATGTCAGAGTTTCGCCGTTCTGCAGCCCCGACAACACTCCCGTTCCCGTCAGTGCATCGAGCGTGTTCGCGTTATACGTACGGCCCGTGCCTGACAGGCCGGTGAGCGTGAGCGTAGCCGGTGCGATGGTGACATTGGATAGCGTCGGCTGCGTCAGTACGTAGTTGCTGGCGAGGCCCGAGTTATCCGCCAATGTGATGGCCGTGGTCACTGCCTCGCTGCCCGCATTCGCGCTCGCCAGCGTTCCGCTGGTCGCATTGCCCAGCGTCAATGTTTGACCGTTGTACAAACCGCTGAGCGATCCGGATCCCGTCAGAGCATCGGAAGTACCGGCGTTATAGGCGCGGCCCGTGCCCGAGATGCCGGTGACGGTCAAAGGAGCTGGATTTACGGTCAACGTGCCATTGGTGTAGCCAATCGCATAATTGCCGCTGGAGATAACGGCGCCAGAGGCTGTGATGGCATATCCAGCCACATTCGAGGACGCCGTCGCAGTCGTGCTGGCCTGCGCCGGCGTGGTGACAATCGACGACGTGTCGCCGTACTGAAAGCCCGAGTAGCTCACGCTCAACGCGGGATTTGCCGCGCCGTAGATCTTGACCGCGTTGTTGGCGGCGACATTCAGCGTGGCGAGATTGACGATCAGCGTGCCCGGGTTGTAGATGATGTAGTAGTTCGGATCGACCACTCCCGACGCCGTGATGGGATAGCTGCCGACATTCGGTTGTGCCGACGCCGTGGTGGTCACGGTGGCGGCTGTCGTGAGTGACGAAACCGACTGCCCCGCCAAAAATCCGGTGTAGGTCGGACTCAATGTGGGTACGCCGCCGCCATAAGTTGTGGTTAAGTTATTCGCCGACACGGTGAGTAGATTTACGTCCGCGCCCCCCACCGTCACTTGACCCGTGAAGGTCTGCCCTCCCGACGTATTCACCGTCGGACTGTTCAACGCGATGGTTTGTGCCGTTACGTTGAGTGACACCAGGGGCTTGTTGCTGCCTAACGCCTGTGCGAATGTCACGGCTCCTGTCCCGGCCGTGATGTTGAGGGGCGATTGGGCGAGATTGGTTTCCTTGACGTATCCGCCCAGCGCGTTGCTCGGATTCAGGTCGTTCCATTGACCCTGGGTACCGACGAACTGCATCACCCACTCGCCTTTTCCGCCTGCAGACAGGTTCGCGCCACCCGAATTGTTCGGTTCCGGGGTCGCTGGGTTCCAATTCACGTACGCGCCGCCGATCGCGTTGCCTCCCTGGCCATTGGTCGTTTCAGAACCGTTCTGTGTGAAGAACTCCAAACCCGCCCCGTTGTTCTGTAACCCTTCGGGGCCGGTCACCCATCGCCACACCGCGTCGGTACCGATCCCGGTCACTCTCTCCGCACCCAGCCAGGACGCGACATAGTTGGCGGCAGCACCCGCAACCGAGTTTTCGAGGCGCGAGGTGATGGTGGCCAGATACGTGTCTCCGACGTTCGCGCCGATGCCGGATTTCGCAGCACTCAGCGCTTGGGTCCAGCTGACGTTTGCCAGGGCCACGAAGGAATAGCTATCGCCGGAATCGACCAGTCCGTCGAAATTGACATTGCCGTTGCCAGAATTGATATTGAATCCATTGCCATTGGCAATGATCAACTGACCATGGATGTCGACCTGGCCGCCGGCCGTATTGAGGTTGACCGCCGAAGTGCCACCGACATAGAGGTCGCCGCCCACCAGCGTCGTGACCCCGTTAATGGATTGCGTTGCGCCGGTGCCGAATGCCACGGCGCCACCGGCGGTGCTGATGTTGCTGTTGAGGATGACCACACCGACACCGTCATGCGTGCCGTTATCATTATCCGCCCATAGATTCACATTGAGCGCCCCGGTGCTGCTCGTATTGGTGATGGGCTGATTGATGATGATGGAGTCGGCCGCTTGCAGCGTCAGCGTCGCGGTCGTGCCAGCTGTCTTCGTGATCGCGGTGTTGACGGTGATGTCGCCCAGCGAACCACCCGAACTTCCGGTGGTAATGGTGACGTTGTTGCCGCCAGTAAGCGCCGTGGAAATCGTCGATGCCAGAATCGTGGAGTCGCTGGAACCGGGCGAGAAATTCGGCGGGGTATACGCGTCCCCACTCGTGGTGCTGCCGATGATGACGTTGTACGGATCGAGCAACCATTCACCCGGAAGGCCCGCCGGCGCCGATGCATCGGCCACGATACCGGACACGTCCAACCAATGGCCGGAGGTTTCAATGTGCCCGCCGTTACCGCCGCTGGCGCCGCCTTGGGCGAGCAGCGTGCCATACACGCGCGTTGCGGAATTCGGGTCGTTCACGTCTGAGCGCACAGTGATTTCGCCGCCGTTGCCAAGACCGGTGGCGCTGGCGTCGAGGGTCGCGGTGTTCGATACGTAGACCGCGGTCGCTTGCGCAATTCCGCCACCGCCTTCCCAGCCGCCGCCAATCGCGATGGTACCGCCCCCCGTCGCGCCGCTCGCCTCCACGCGCGCGCCGTCGCCCACCAGCACCGTGTCGGCGGTCGCCACTATCTCGCCGCCACGACCGGTCGCCGACGACGCGTCGAGCGTACCCTGGACGACGACTTGTCCCGCCCGCATCCCGCCCGTCAGGGCGATGCTGCCGCCGTGGTTCTCCACCGTGTTCGCTTCGATGATGCCGGTGTTGTTCACAACGCTCGCGAGCAACGCGTCCTGGGCGCCGGCGCTCATGAGGACCTGCCCACCGTCCGCCCGAATCACGCCGCTGTTGTCCGCCAGACTGTTCAGCACGCTCGCATCTACCTGCATATGCAGGAGATGGTTGCCGGCGAAAGTGAGTGTCGCCGCGCTGCCCGCGCCGAGCGCCACGCTGCCTAACTGCGCGCTGATCACGCCATGATTGCTTACTGTATTGCCGAGCAGAGCCACGTAGCCGCCGCTGGCCGCATTGATGGTGCCGTCATTGACGACGCTGCCTGAGCCCGAGCCGCTGAACGATTTCGTATCGGTGCCGAAAGTCGGGTCGTTCAAGTTGAGCGTCGAGGCGACCAGACCGCCGACGTCGACTTCGGCGCCGCGCCCGAACACGATGCCGTTCGGATTGATGAGGAACACTTGGCCGTTGGCGTTCAAGTGTCCGAGAATCTGTGTGCCGTTGACGTCGAAGATGCGGTTGACCGCGATCGAAGTAGCCGACGGCTGAAGAAAATCCACCGTCTCCTGCGGGGCGATGTTGAAGCTCTTCCAATTGAGCAGCAAGTTCTGGCTCGCCTGGGTGATGGTCGTCGTCGTTCCGGACTGCGTGATGGTACCCGCACCGGTAATCACCTGGCCGCCGAGCGGACCTGCTTGGACGGTGGCTGCGAGGAGCGACAGAGCCGCCGCGACGAGCGGACGGCGTGATCCCTTGCCCAACCCTCGCGTCGTTTCCGCGACTGGAACCCAGCTATTCGAAGCATGGCTCCAGGCCAGTCGATATATGTGATTCATTGATCCGTGGCGATTCATATCGGTGTGCTCTTTTTCAATGCCGTCGAAATGGGTGTGCGGCCCTCTGGAACATCGGCGTTCTCAAACAGCCGCGCTGCGGGTAGGAGAGATGCGTTATCAATGCGAGAAACCACCAACGAGCGTCGAGGGTGGCCGGCGAGGAGGTTGCGCCAGCCGCAGGAGCGCGTATGTGCACCAGCACGCGTTAAGTCAATCGCTAACTCGCGATGTGCCCTGCAAATGGATTGGGCCAAAAGGCCGATGCGCCGATTATGTTAAGGGTTTGTCCCTCACGCCGGTCGTCGAGGATTAGGAGGGGATAGAAAGGCTAAACCACCTTTCTACGAAGCGCACAAGCACCGGACAATCTGAAAATCTCCATAGATCAGCGACTTGGAGATCCCCCTTCTCGGGGTCATCCGGGGTGGAAAGAAACAGCCCATCGCTCTTATCGATGCGGCGCTGTGGCAAAGTTTGATTCGCGACAATGTCTAGGGGGACCCGATGCCTCCGTTAAAGGCCTTGTGGAGTTCCAACCAGACACGCGATGAGGCTGCATCGCCGACCAGCGTGGGAACCGCGCCGATGGGCTTGGCCACTCCCAACGCTGCCGTCCAACCGTTGCCTCCGGCCCAGTTCAGCCCAATTCCGGCCCCCGAGAGCGTAGCGCTATTATCGCCTGTGGCGAAGACATTCTTGTAGATCCGTACGACGCCGCTGTCGGCGAATAGAATCGTCTGCCACGTGCCGTGAGATGACACGCCGAGGTTATGGCGCAGCTCAGCGGATGCCAGAGCTCCCAGCGCGCCGCCGATGGTACCCACGTCATAGGCGCGCACGCTGTTGGGTCCCCCGAGAAAGAACTGTTCCGAGGAATCGAGGTTCTTGTCGGCGGCCTGCCCGTTGACGGCGACATACAGGCTGTTCGATTCGCTCAAGGCCTGCAACCGTGCCAATGAAAGTGTGTATTTCGCGTAAGTGCCACCCGTCCGTGCCGTCGACGAATTGGCTAGTTCTGCGGCTTCGTTGTCGAAACCTAGACGTCCGACGCTGAGACCCAGGCTCATGTTGGAAATACCGAGGGAATCGCGACGATCCCCGGCCAGCGTCATCGTCAACGCCTCGGTGTGGCGATCCGTGTGAATATCTGAGGCATCGGTCTCGTCACGCAGTTGCTTCGCGTCGAAGGCGAACTGGGCGAATAGATTGCCCGCGATGCTGCGGATCAACGGCTGCATCAATGTGAGCGTTTCGACCTCGGCGGTCCCGTGCGCGTGCAAGTCGGACAAGCCGTTGCCGAGATGATAATACAGTCCTGATAGCCCGCCCCCCACGGTCGTGCCCTCGCCGTTCTCGAGCAGCGCTTGGTACCCGACTCGTCCATAGGACAGGTCGGGTCCAGTCGTCATCGCGTTCAGGCTCAGCACATCGCCGCGCTGCAGTGGATCATCGACAATGACCGCGGCGCTGAGTTGCTCACGTCCCGTATAGCGGTTCCCGGCATTATCCAGTCCAACGAATCCGCTCTCAGGCGCACCTGGGGTTGCCGACAGCTGTAGGTCCGTGGTGCCGGGATCGGCGCCGGGCGCCAGCGTGGAATTCACCACCGCCCCGGGAACGTCCGACAGCAGCAGCAAACTGCGCTGAAGAGCATCCTCGACGACCGGGCTGCCGGGTTCCAATGGGCGCAAATATGATCTCAGCAATGCGTCGGAGACCCTGCTGGTATTCGATACCGCAACGGCGCCGTAGCGCGCCTCGAGCACCGCAATTCGCACGCTTCCATTGCTCAACGTTTGCGGCGGGATATAGGCGCGCGACAGAAGATAGCCGTGGTCTTGGTAACGCTTGGTTATCAGGGCTGCAAGATCCTGGAGCAAGGCCAGGTTCAGCATCTTGTCTTCGCTCGGCTGTACCAGCGAGCGAAGTTCCGCGCTCGCCAAGAGCGTATTGCCGCTGATTTCGATATGCCGGACCAGGAACGGATCACTGGGCGGCAGTTGCTGGGCAGCGGGTTCGTTGATAGTCAGTCCGGTATTGGACGAGGGATTCGGCAGTGTCGGACGGGTTGTTTGTTGCAATAACTCCCCGCTGCTGGGGATAACCTGTCCCAAGGCGGCGCCTGAAGGCACGGCAAGCGCAAGCCACACGGCGAGGCAGCGCTGCACCCGGTGCGCGCGACGACTCACAGCGCCTCGGGGGGCATTCTTATGCCTGCGCCAATGACCGTNNGGCCCGTGAAGTCGCTCAAATGTCGATTGCCGTCTGTGGGATTAGTGTCGCGCCGCGCATTACCGGTGTTATTGCCATAATCGTCTGCGGAGCCCACGCCGTAGGGAGTGGCGATATCGGTCGGCGCGAGGTAAATCCCGAATAAACCGTAGATGCTTGCCGTTGCATCAGGCGCAGCAGTGATGGTCAGGGCAGCCGCATTGATCGGGGACTGAACCAGCACGTAGTTCTCGGCAGTCAGTCCCGACCCATCGATGGCATACGATCCAGGGGTCGCATGAACCGTCGCATTGGTCAACCAGACCAACGTACCGTCCGTCGCGTTGGCCCGAGTATCGCCCGGAACGAAGCCGCTCAAGCTACCACTCAGGTTCGGTACTCGCCCGGCCGCGACACTTACGGGGATGGCGGTCTCTGTCAGCGTGGCTGGAGTGATATCGGCGGTCGTCACGGTGCTTGCATTGAAGCGGTAGTTTCCAGCATCCGCGCCCGCATCGGTGATGCCAGAGATCGTCACGGTCTTGCCGTTAGCCGCGTTCTTGTTTGCAAAGGCGGCTCCCATATCGGTGAAGGCGACGGTGTCGCCGGCGATGACGCCGC
>PLAH01000024.1 GCA_003134045.1 Gammaproteobacteria bacterium | reverse complement strand
TCCACGGCGCTCCTTCCGCCTCGACCATGTGCTCGTAGTGCGCGAGCTGCAGGATGGCGTTGCGCGCGCTGATCCCGAACACCGTCACCAGACCCACGACGCTGCCCAGCGAGATGCCGATTCCGGTGGCCGCGATGGCGAGCACGCCGCCGATCAGGCTGAAGGGCAGATTGGCCAGCACCAGCCAGCTGCTGGCTCGGCGGCGGAACGCCACGAACAGCACCATGGCGATGACCGCGAGCGCGGCCGCCGTGTACAGGATCAACTGCAATTGAGTGCGGCGTGCCGCGTCGGCGGCGCCGGCGAATTCGAGGAAGAATCCGGGCGGCAATGCGACGCTGCGGGCGATCCGCTGGCGCGCATCCCGGACGGTCGCCTGCAAGCCGCGTTTCTCGACATTGAAGGTCACCGACGTGCGCCGCTGGCCGCCTTCGTGTTCGATGCGATAGCGGTCGGCGGCCAGGGAGAGTTTCGCCACCTGGCCCAAGGGCACGGAGCCCAAGGGACCGCTGACGAGGAGGTGCGCCAACTCGTCGGGTCGCTGCCGCACCGCCTGCGGCAGCAGCAGCACCGCATCGATGCTGCGCGGACCTGCGAAGGTTTGGCCGACGACGGTCCCCGCATAGGCGCTCTGCACGGTGTCGAGCGCCTGTTGATTGGTGATCCCGACCGCCGCCAACGCCCGCGGCTGAATCTGAATGCGCAACGTCGGAGTGCCGCCCTGGCGCTTGAACTGCAGATCGACGATGCCCTCGACGCCGGAGAGCGCATCGGCAACGTGTTGAGCGACCAGGTCCAAGGTATCGAGGTCGTCGCCGTACACCTTGATCGAGACGTCGGCGGTATCGCCGGTGAGGCTCTCGCTGATCCGGTCGCCCAAGAAGGTGACCACCTCGCTCTGGATGCCAGGGTAGCGGCGCAGTATGGAGCGCAAGTCCTCGCGGGCCGCGTTTTCATCGACAACGGCCTGCGGCTGCAGCTCGACGTGGAACTCGCTCAGGTGGGTGCCCCAGGTATCCTCGCCCGCTTGGGCGCGGCCGACCTGTTGCTCGATGCTCTTCACGTAGGGCAGCCTCAGCACATCGGCGCTGATGCGCGCGCCCAACGCCAGCATTTCATCGAGGGACGTGCCTGCGATGGAGCTCGATACCTGCAGGACGAAATGCCCTTCGCGAAAGTCCGGCATGAAGACACCGCCGAGAAAGGGCAGCGCGGCGACGGCGGCGATGACGGACAGCGTGAGCACCGCCAGTGCCATTTTGAAATGACCCAGAGTAAAGCGCACCGAGCGCGACTGCAGCGCCTTCAGGCGACCGAGCCAAGGCGCCTCGGCCCGCACCTCTTCTCGGCGCAGCAGCAAGGCGCACAGCGCGGGCGTCACCGTCATCGCGACGACCAGGGAGGCGAGCACGGCCAGGATGAAGGCAAGCGCCAGCGGGCCGACGAAGTGCCCCTGAACGCTCGACGCCAGCAGCTCCGGCACGAATACGGCGATCACCACCACGGTCGCGTAGACGACCGGGCCGCGCACCTCGAGCGAGGCCTCGGTGATCACCGCGAGGCGCGCCCGCGGGACCGCCGCGAGCGCGTTGGCGCGCAGCCGGCGCAGGATGTTCTCCAGATCGATGATGGCATCGTCGACCAGTACGCCCAATGCGACGGCGAGACCGCCCAGCGTCATGGTGTTGAGCGTCTGGCCCATGCGATCGAGCACCACGATGCTCGCCAGGAGCGACAGCGGGATGGCGGCGAAGGCGATCAGCGCCGCGCGCCAATCGCGCAGAAACACATACAGCACGGCGATGATGAGCAGCGCGGCGAGCACGAGCGAGTGCTGCAAATCGCCGAGCGCGCGCTCGATGAAATTGGCCGGCCGGTGAAGACCGGGATAAACGGTGATTCCCTGCGCACGCAATGCCGGTTGCAATTCCGCCAGGATTTTCTCGACGGCCCGCGTGGCGTCGAGCGTATTGGCGCCGTATTGGCTGGCGAGCGACAGCATGACGCCCGGCTTTCCCATCACCAGAGAGTCGCCCGACCGCAGCGCCGCTGCCTGCGCGACGGCAGCGACATCGCTCAGATGAATGGGAACGCCATTGCGCACCGTGACGACGGCCAGTCCGATCGCCTCGATATCGGGCGCCGGCGTGGGCAGCGTCAACAGCACGCGCTGCGCCTTCAGATCGATGAAGCCGGCGCCGCGCAGCGCGAGTGCGGCGCGGGCGCTGTCGCCCACGTCGGTCAACGTGATGCCGTAAGCGGCCAATTTGCGCGGGTCGGGTGTGATCTGGATCTGGCGCACGCTGCCGCCGAAGACCACTACGTGCGCGACGCCCGGTACCGCCAGCAGCCGCGGCTTGATGACCCAGTCGGCGCTGTCGCGCAGCGCGAACGCATCGACCGTGTCCGAGAGCAAACCGATCTTGAGCAGATCCATGGTGCTCGACACCAACGGCGACAAGCGCGGCGCACCGACGCCCGCCGGCAGCGCGTTCGCCGACTCGGACAGCCGCTCGGAGATGCCCTGCCGCGCCAGATGGGGATCCACACCCTCGGCAAAGGTGACGGTGACGACGGATAAGCCGGGGATGGATTCTGAGCGCAGCGTGGCGAGGCCGGGTGCTCCATTGACCGCGCTCTCCACCTGCCGCGTGACCAATTCCTCCACTTGCTGCGGCGTGTATCCCGGGGCTTCCGTTTGGATGTCCACCTGGGCCGGGACGAATTCCGGAAAGACATCCAAGGACGCCTGCAGGGCACCCCAGACCCCAAGGATCAAGGCAAGGACGGAGAGCGCGGTCACCGCGCCGTAACGCCGGACGCAGAGTGAGACCAGGCTGCGCATGCTCAGGGCTCGGAGTCGGTAGCCGGTACCGTGCCCGATCCCCCGCTCATTTCGCGGGCGAGCAGCAGGCCGGCTCCCGCGGTCACGATGGGTTCGCCGGCTTGGACGCCGATGATGAAATACCCGCCAGGCAGCGGTCTGCCGATATCGATCGGCGTGCGCACGAAGAGGCCGGGCGAGCGTTGCACGTAGCACCAGTATTGATCGCCGCTGACGACCAACGCACTGTCGGGAATGAGGACGCCGTCCGCCGCCGCCTCCGCGGCGCCCGTGGCCCAGGCGAGCAGGCGCTCGCCGTCGGTCGCATCGGACTTCTCCAAGACGGCGAAGTAGCTGCGACCCGGCATCGAACTGTCGGCGGGTGCGGCCCAGATCGCGGTGACTGTCCAGGCGGATTTGCCGGCCTGCGCATCGAGCCGCTGCACGCGCAGACGGCGGGGAGGATCGGCGGCAGCGGCGCCCAAGGGAAAGGTGACGCGCAAGAGTTTGATACGTCCGGCGGCGAGGGCGCGAACGAGCTCGCGGCCTGGGTCGCCCGTCCAGCGCGACGATTGGCCCAGTACCGCGGCTGCCTTGGCCTCGGCCAGATCGAGCGCGGCATCGTCGGCGGTCGTCTGCCGCTCGGCGCTTTCTCGCGCGGTTGCGCTATCCGCGCCCGCGGTGCCGGCCAGCCGCCGCATGCGCTCGAGCGCGGCATGGCTCTGGCGCGCCGCGGCTCGTGCCGCTACCACATCGTCAAGCGCCTGCGCGATCAGCTCGCGGCCTACGACGACGGCGAATCCCGCGGTTTCCCTGACATAACGGGCCGCGGCGGCGGGCGTCATGGCAAGCCCCAGAGCGGCGATCTGCGGCGGCGAGATGCGCAGCGATGCTTCGGCCTTCCCCTGCTCGGGCGCTGCCGCCACGGGCGCAGGGGATGGTGCAGAGTCCGATGCACTGCCGCCGCAAGCGCTCAGAGCGCCCGCTCCCAGCAAGATCAACGCGCACGCGGCGCACTTCATCGAGAAGCCTCCACAGTGTCCCATCCTCCGCCCAATGCCTTGTTCAAACCCACCAGCGCCTGCAAGCGCGCCAATTCGTATTCACCGTATTGTTCGCGTGCCGCGTACAGAATTCGTTGCGATTCGAGCACGGCGACGTACTCGGCTGAGCCCTCGCGGTAGCGCAGCTGCGCGCCTTCGAAGGCGCGTTCGCTGGCGGCGACGTAGGCCAGTTGCGCCGCCTTCTGCGCATTCAGATGGTCGATTTCGGCGAGCGACTTCTCGACGTCCGCGAGCGCGGAAAAAATGGCACCGCGATAGTTCGCCAGCAGTTCCTCCTCGCGGGCGGCCGCTTCGCGGGTCACGGCGCGCCGGCGCCCGTTGTCGAACACGGTCTGTACCAGATCGGCGCCCGCCGTCAGCGAATAGCCCGCGCCGGCCAGCGTAATGACCGCCGCCTGGACCGCGGGGTTCGCCACGCCGCCGCCGGCGCTGAGGCTCAGCGAGGGAAACAGGGCGGCACGGGCGGCCGCCAGATCCGCATGCGCCGCTTGCAAGTTGTATTCCGCGGCCACGAGATCCGGACGGCGCTGCAGGAGCGATGCGGGCAATCCGGCCGCAATCGCCGGCTCCGTCATTCGGTCGAGCGGCAGGGTCTCGACCGTGAAACCTTCGGGGGGCTGCCCCACCAGCACGGCCAGGGCGCCCAGCGCCTCGACTTCCTGCTGCTGCAATTGCGGAATGATGAGCGTGGTACCGGCCACCGCGGCGCGCTGCCCTGCCAGATCCGCGGGACCCAACGCGCCGGCGCCGTAGCGCGACTCGACGAACTGCAGCACGTCGGTCGCCGTCTTCAAGTTCAGGCGGGCGAGCGCGATGCGTTCGCGCAACGATTGGATCTGAAAATACGTGCCGGCCACGGAGGTCAAAATGGTGATGCGCGCCGTGCGCAGGTCGGCGCGGCTGGACATGGCCGATGCATGGGCCGAGTCGCGCGCGGCTCGGTTCTTTCCCCAGAAATCGACTTCGTAACTCGCGACGAGCAGCGCGGACCAATCGGTTTCGTGCGCCGTCATGCCGTGCGATCCGCCGCCGAACCGGGTCGCCGCCAGGTCGGCGTCCACTTCGGGCAGGATGGCTGCCCCGGCCTGCCGCGCGCGCGCGTCGGCCTGCCGTACGCGCGCGATGGCCGCGGCGAGATCGGGACTATGATCGTCCGCCGCCGCGATCAATCGATCGAGCTCGGGGCTGCCAAAGGCTGCGAACGGCGGCGGATCCACGCGCTCGGCGGCGGGCGCCGCGGCGTTCTGAAACGCGGCGGGCAGCGCGGGCAGATCCGGGTTCAACTTCTCCAGGGTACAGCCCGTGAGCGATGCGGCACCGAGGAAGGCCGCGCTGAGGACTATTGCGTGCACGCATGCTTGTACCATCGGCCTCCGGGCGCCGGGTTTATATATTTGTAAGGGTGAGGATGCGAATGCTCCTCGTCCCGTGCGTCGGCGACCCTGGTGAGTTAGGCTATACCCGCGTTCAGCCGCGAACGGATCGACCTGTCATTCAATAGTGCACACGAGCCGGCAATGAGTATTTTGTTGGTCGAGGATGACGTTGAACTGGCGCGCTCGCTGAGCGAGCGCTTTCACGAGCATGGCTATCTCCTCGATCATGTCGGGGACGGGGATGAGGCCTTGAGCGCGGCTCGGAATAGGGAGTACGAGGTCATCGTATTGGATCGAATGCTGCCGGGCCTGTCCGGGCTGGATGTGGTCAGAACGTTGCGCCGCGAGGGCAGAACGACGCCGGTCATCTATTTGACCACCATGGGCGGCATCGACGACCGGGTGCAGGGTCTGGAGGCGGGGGGCGACGATTATCTGGTCAAGCCGTTCGCCTTCGTCGAGCTGCTCGCGCGCGTGCGCGTTCTCGCGAGGCGTTCCGCAAATGCCGCGCCGCGCTTGCAGGTGGGATCGATCGAATTGGATCTGATCCATCGCACCGCCGTCCGTTCGGGACGGCCGATCGAATTGCTGCCGCAGGAATTCCGGCTGCTGGAATATCTGATGCGCAACGCCGGCCGGGCGGTCACGCGCAAGATGCTGCTCGAGAACGTCTGGGACATTCATTTCGATCCGCATACGAGCGTCGTCGAAAGCCACATCAGCCGGCTGCGGACGCGCTTGAACGGCGGCTTCGAAGTCGATGCCATTCAAACCGTCCGTGGAGTCGGGTACCGATTGCTTGCGGCAAATTAGAGTTCTGCACGCGGAGGGTTTCCGTTTCGCCGCGCTGTTTGCCGCGGTGTTTCTCGCGCTTGCGGTGGTGCTGTGCGCCGCGGTGCTGTGGATCGTGGAGGATGCTCAAACCGCCGCGCTGGTCGGCGCCAACGATGCCGACATCGAGACGATCGAGAACGGTTTTCGCGATGAGGGCATCGACGAGGCGGTCGAGGTGGTCCGGCAGCGGCTGGGATCTGCCGCGCCGGGCCGGCGCAGACCGGTCGACGTGCATATGTTGATTCAGAGCAAGGACGGGCGGATTCTCGCCGGCAACATGGCGGCCATGCCGCCGCGGCCCGGCCGGTTCGATATGCCCGGGGCCGTGTCGGGCCGGGGCATGGAACTCCCGAATCAGGCCTACGTGTTCGTCGGCCGCGACACCGCGCAGATCGCCGCGACGCGCGCGCGCATCGGCGCCGCATTCGGCTGGATCCTCGCCGGCGCGATCCTGCTGGCCGGTCTCGGCGGCGCCCTGCTGAGGGTGCAACTCATGCGGCGCGTGGATGCGATCACGCGCACCTGTGAGGGCATCATTGCCGGACGTTTCAACGAACGCATCCCCGTGCGGCGTCGGGGCGACGAACTGGAGCGCCTGTCGATCGCGATCAACGAAATGTTGAATCGCATATCGGCGCTGCTCGACAATCTGCGCCAGGTATCGAGCGACGTCGCGCACGACCTGCGGACGCCGCTCACGCGTTTGCGCAACCGCTTGGAGGAGGCGCGGCTCGGCGCGACCACGGCGGCGGACTACGCCGCGGCGGTGAGCCGCGCCATCGACGACACGGATCAAGTCCTGGCGATTTTCTCGGCGCTGCTGCGGATTTCACAGATCGAGGCGGGAACCCGTGCGACTGCTTTCGCGCCGCTGTCGTTGACAGATCTGCTCGACGGAATCGTCGAGATGTACCGCCCGGTTGCCGAGGACCATCGGCACGTCCTGACCGCCCGCATCGAGCGCAACGTGCGCATCGTGGGCGATGCGGAACTGCTGGTGCAGATGTTCAGCAATCTCGTGGAGAATGCGATTCGTCACACGCCCGACGATACCCGCATTCGCGTCGCGCTCGAGGCCTCGCAAAACGCCGCGGCGGTGGCCTCGGTCGAGGACGATGGCCCCGGGATACCGGCCGACGAGCACGATAAAGTGTTGCGGCGGTTCTATCGTCTTTCCGGAAGCCGGTCCGAGGCCGGTCATGGTCTGGGATTGGCGTTGGTGGTGGCCATCGCCAACCTGCACCAGGCAACGCTGCTGTTGAAGGATGGCAAGCCGGGCCTGTGCGTCAGCGCAACGTTTTACCCGGGAGAGAATGGATGAAATGGCAATCGGCCGCGGCCCATCTTCGGCGGCTCATGGGTGCGCCCAGCGCAGCCGCCCCGGCCCTGCGGGACAGCGGTGCGGTCACACCGGTGTGGCGGGCGCTCTTGGTCGCGGTCGTGGGGTACGCGTATCTGCTGCGCCTCGTGTATTGCGCTGAGGTCGAGCTGTTGCCCGAGGAGACCTACTATTGGAACTATTCCCGCCACCTCGATTTCGGGTATCTGGATCACCCGCCCATGGTGGCCTGGCTGATCCGGCTCGGCACGCTGCTGTTCGGCAATACGGAATTCGGCGTGCGCTTCGGCGCCTTGTGCTGCGGGGTGGTGGCGTCGATCTTCGTATTCCGGCTGGCGCGCAATCTTTTCGATGAGGCCAGCGCGCTGCTGGCGTTGGTCCTGGCTCAGATCCTGCCGTTCTTCTTCTTCTCGGGGATGCTGATGACCCCCGATGCGCCGCTGGTTGCGGCCTGGGCGGCGTCGCTGTATTTCCTGGAACGAGCGCTGGTGGCGGGGCGTGCCAACGCGTGGGCGTGGGCCGGCCTTTGCATGGGCCTCGGTCTGCTGTCGAAGTACACCATTGGGTTGTTGGGCCTGTCGGCGCTACTGTTCATGCTGCTCGATCCGTCCTCGCGCGGCTGGTGGCGGCGCCGTGAACCGTATACGGCGGTGCTGATCGCGGCGGCGGTGTTTGCGCCGGTGATCCTCTGGAACGCCCAGCACGATTGGGCGTCGTTCGCCTTCCAGACATCGCGGCGGCTGGCGGAGCGGCCGCGCTTCTCGCTGCACAAACTCATCGGCGGCGCCATCGTATTGATGACGCCGACGGGACTCGCGGCAGTCGCCGCCGTGTTCATTCGCGGACGGCCGCGTCCCGCCGCGGGGGTCGCGCCCGTGCCCGCGACGCCGGACACGCTGGCGCGCCGGTGGCGCTTCATGCAGCTGGCGCTGTTCGCGCCGCTCGCGGTGTTCTTTTTCTTCAGCCTGCGGCACGAGGTCAAGCTGGATTGGACCGGGGCGCCGTGGGTTGCGGCGCTGCCGATGATGGCGCTCGGCATCGCGGAAGCGTACCGCGGGCGCGCGGGGCAAGCGGGGGTGTGGCAGCGCGCCGCCTGGCCCCCGACCCTCGTCGCCCTGTTGCTGATGTTTGGTGCGGGTCTGTACTACCTCGTGCTCGGCATACCGGGTATCGGCTACTCCACCCAAATGGAATTGGTGCCCGTGGGCTGGCGCGAGTTCGGACGGCAGATCGACGAGGTGGCCGGCGAGGTCCGCCGCCGGTACGGCGGCCTCCTGGTCGTCGGAATGGATCGGTACGCGATCGCCAGCGAACTGGCGTTCTACTCGCACGACCAGCCTAAGTCGGTGCTCGACACCTCGGCGGCCCATTTGTTCGGCGACATGGGCCTCATGTACGAACAGTGGTTCCCGCCCGAGCGCCAGGCGGGGCGCCCGCTGCTGCTGGTGGCCTGGAGCCGCGATGCGCTGGCCGCGCCCCATCTGGAACGGCAGGTGGAGCGGCTCGAAGACATCCACGAGGGCACACTCATGCACGACGGCCGCCTGATCCGCCACTATTATTATCGTGTGGCGCTGGGGTATCGTGGGGCGCCCACGGCGGCCCGAGTACGGTAGGATGACGCGCCTATGACACGCTACAAACTTTACGGCCGCCCGAACTCCGGTTCGCTGGCGGTACAGGTCGCGCTCGAGGAAATCGGCGCGCCTTACGCCCAGATCCTGGTGAGCAAGGACCCCGCCGATGTCGCGGCGTATCGCCGGGTGAATCCGACCGGGCGGGTGCCGGCGCTGGAGTTGCCGGACGGCACGCTGATATTCGAGTCGGCCGCGATTCTCATCCATTTGGCGCTCGTGCATCCCGATGCGGGCCTGGCGCCGGCCCCGGCCACCACCGCGCATGCGCGGTTCCTGCAATGGATGGTGTTTCTATCGGCGAACGTCTACGAATCCGTGCTGCGCATGTACTACGCGGACCGCTATTCGGCGCGCGGCGAGGCGGACGCGGAGGCGATCCGCGAGCAGGCGACCACCGCCTACCTTGCGCAACTGGAACTCGTGAGCCAGGGCCTGGCGCCGTACGTGCTCGGCGCCCAGTACTCGATCGCCGATGTCTATCTGTACATGCTGGCGGCCTGGTATCCCGGGGGCAAGGCGCTCCTGTATGAGCGGCTACCGGCGCTGGGAGTTCATGCCGAGGTGCTGTCGCGGCGCGCGGCGCTGGTCAAAGCGGAACGGGACCATCCCAGCGAGTGACGTCCATCGAAGGCTAAATGAGCTCATTGCGAACGGTCACCGCCAGCCGATACGTGACGCCGTTGCGCGAGGGCGGCCCCAGGCCGGGCCCATCGGACGGCTGAGCGTGCGGGAGCGCTTTCATTGGCTGGTGGCGCCGCGCAGCACCATGGTGCGGACCTCGCCCGTGCATACCGGTCGATGCGCCGATCTCCCGGCGGCGATCGAGCACCTGATGAGTACGGCGATCCGGCGCTAGTCCGCTGTGCTGCTTTTTATTCGCGCGTTCTGTACCTGGTTTGTTTGCAAGGTTGGGGCACAATGACGCATGAGCCGAGTTCCCAAGCGACAAGCGAGAGTCCGATGCGCATAGCCAAGCCGCTGCTTCTGGTCACGACGCCGCTCGGCGTCATCGATGGCGTGTACGAGTGCTACAAGCTGGCCGGCGGCCTGGTGTTCATCATGCTCGCGATGCTGGCGGTGATGTCGTGTGCGGCCGCCACGGTGGTGTTGGCGGTTCGACGCGAAAGACTCGAGACCGAGAAGGGTGCGAAATGGCCATCGTAATACTGGTGTTATTGGTCGCGGTGATCGCGAGCCTGGGACATGCGCTGACCTCGATGGCATCCGGCCCCGCTCGGTCGCAGCGCATGGCGCGGGCGCTCACCGTGAGGATCTCGCTGTCCGTCGCGTTGTTCGCGTTCCTTCTGGTGGGCTATCATTTCGGGTGGATCCAGCCGCACGGCGTGCATTGACCGGCGCCCGCGTCGATCGGCGCGAACCATGAGGCGTCCGTGACGCGCGCGGGCGCATCGCACGCCGTACTATGGGGGGCATGAAGCTTTACCAGTGGGTTGCGGAAGAACTGGAGCAGATGATTCGCGGCGGCACGTTGCGGCCGGGCGATCGGCTGCCTTCGGTCAGAGCCTTGGGGCACTCGCGCAAGGTGAGCGCGGCGACAGTCTTGCATGCGTACGCGGCGCTGGAGACCATGTGCCTGATCGAGGCGAGGCCGAGATCCGGCTACTACGTCTCGACGAGAATGAGCGGTGGTGCGTCGCCCCGCGCATCGACGCCCGGATCCCGATCGACGCGGGTGGCGGTGAGCGACCTGGTGTTCGACACGCTCGAAGCGTCCCGCGACCGCGGCATCGTGCCCTTGGGGTCTGCTTTCCCGAGTCCGGTATTGTTCCCGTGGAAGAAGTTGGCCCGCTACCTGGGCGCCAGCGCGCGCCACATGGATCCTTGGAATACCGTGCAGAGCCTGCCTCCCGGCAGTCTCGACCTGCGGCGCCAGATCGCTCGGCGCTACCTGCGCTTAGGGGTCGCGATAGGCATCGAACAGATCGTCATCACGGCGGGAGCGTTGGAGGCGCTCAATCTGGCGCTGCAGACGGTCACCAGCCCGGGCGACACCATCGCGGTCGAGTCGCCCACGTTCTACGGCTGTCTCCAGGCGGCCGAGCGGCGAGGTCTCAAGGTGGTGGAAATACCCACGCACCCCCGAGACGGCGTCGACATCGCCGCTTTGTCGAGAGCGATTGCCAAGCACTCCATTCGCGCCTGCTGGTTGATGACCACGCTGCAGCATCCCACCGGTGCGATCGTTCCGGAGGGCAAGAAGCAGGAACTGGTCCGCTTGCTGGCGCGGCACGAGATACCGCTGATCGAGGACGACGCGTATGCCGATCTGCAATTCGCGTCGGTACCCGTGCCGCCCGCCAAGGCCCATGACAAGAAGGGCTTGGTCCTGCACTGCGGATCCTTCAGCAAGTGCCTGGCACCGGGCTATCGGATTGGCTGGGTGGCGGCCGGGCGATTCGCAGAAGCAGTGAATCGCCGCAAAGTCGAATCCTCGCTGGCGACGAGCTTGCCCATACAGCTGGGCATCGCGCAGATGCTGCATCATGGTAGCTACGAGTCGCACCTGCTGACGTTGCGCCAAGCGTTGGAGAATCAGCAGGCAGCGATGCTTGGGTCCATGCGTCGGCATTTCCCGCCCGGCTATGGCGTGACTCAGCCGGCGGGCGGCTATTTCCTATGGGTCGAGTGTGCGCCCGCCGTGGATTCGTTGCAGGTGCACCGCTTGGCGCTCAATTCGGGCATCACCGTTGCGCCCGGCCCGATGTTCTCTGCGCGCCGCGAGTTCAAGAACTTCATCCGCGTGAACTGTGGTCACCCGTGGACTGCGGCGCTCGACGGAGCCATCGCGCAGTTGGGCAGCCTATTGCGCCGCTACTGAGCCGCCGGCGCCCCCGGCCCCTTGTAGATATTGTCCTACCCCAAGTGTAGCCGCCAACCGCTCGGCGGTTTGGCACGGGGCGGTCAGTATGTCGCTGGCAAAGAACAAACACCGCGCTCCGCGTGGTTACATCGACATTTAAGGAGCATCGAATGAAGAGTTTATTGGCAGTGCTGATTTTGGCCGCGCCCCTGACAGCGATCGCGGATTCGAACCCCGATTCGTCTTTTTACAAGAATGCAGCGGAGGCCGGCATTTCCGAAGTGGATGCGGGCAATCTCGCGCAGGAAAAAGGCAACAGCCAGGCGGTCAAGGACTTTGGCGCCATGATGGTCAAGGATCACTCCGCGGCGAACGACAAGCTCAAGGGCATCGCGGCGACGAAGAACATTTCGCTGCCGACCAGCGCCAGCATCGGGCAGATGGCGACCAAGACCAAGCTGGAAATACTCTCCGGCGACACCTTCGACAAGTCGTACATCAAGTCGCAGATCAAGGCGCATCACGACACCATCGTGCTGCTGAAAAAAGAGATCGCTTCCGGCCAGGATGCGGATGCGAAGGCGTTCGCGACGACGACGCTCCCCGTGGTGCAGGCGCACATGAAGAAGATCAAGTCGATCGCGGCGGACGCGGGCATTCCAGCCAAGTCGTAAGAAGTCGTCCCCGGGGAAAGTCCGGGGCGCCTTCAGCCCGAGCCAGCGTCGGGAGAGCAGAGCACCGGCGCTGGTTTGGTCTCGATTCCCGCGGCGCGAGCCCGGTGTGCACACTCGGCAACAGCCATTGCGCAAGGTAGTTACGAAGATGGCGGCGCGCCGGCAGCGGATTTCGCGCGGCGTCGGTTCCGCATGTAGAGGAACTGCCCGACCACCGCGGTTGCAAGCAGCGCGACGTTGGAGGTCAGGAATACCCAGTTGTGCAGCAGATAGCTGTAGATCGTGTAACCCGTCGAGGCTGCGAGTTGACCCACGAACAGCCACTTTGAAACGCCCGCAGTGGCTTTGGTTTTCCATTGGGTGTAGGTCTGCCGCATGATGGTCGCGAGCAGAATCAGCGAACTGGTCCAGCCAATGACGTCGGCGCCGGTCACGGCACCCCCGAATACAGCATGTACATCTCGCTCGAGTGAAAGGGCGATCATTAGATCCTGCCATGCGCACTGCGGCAGCCGTCGCAGCGAGCAAACGGGTGTGGGAAAACGCCTAGTCCGGGCACCTATCGGAACGAAACTCGCCGCCGGCAGCCGGGTCACGCGAGAAGTGGCAAGCCATGGCAACGCGGTGGCCGGACTGCCCTACGATGCCGAGCGCGGCTGCGCTCTCACGGTACGGCTGCTGCGCGCGCCCGTTTTACTGGCCACCGGCCAGGATTGGCTGGAGGAAGCCTGCGCGGGCATGATCGATGACGGCGAAGCGGCGCATACCTCGATGGGCCGCGAGGCGCGCGAAGAATTGGGACTGGAGTGCGGCGCCGTCGAGGCCATCGGCACGGTCTGGTCGATCCCCGGCGTATCGACGGAGCGCGTGTCGCTGTTTCTCATTCCGTACCGGCTGGCGCAGCGGGTCGGACCCGGCGGCGGCCTCGTCTCGGAACACGAAGGGATTACGGTGGTCGAGCGATCGTTGCGCTCCCTGCTGGCCGACGCCGATGCTGGAAACATCACCGACGGCAAGCTGTTGACGCTGGTGCTCGCGCTCCGGCGGCGGCATGCCCACGTGTTCGAGCCGCGCTGAGCGGGATTTGCGGGGCAGAACTCGCGGCTAAGCGCTCTTCTTGCGCGTGCGGCGCGCCGCGGATTTCTTCTTCGGGACTTTCTTGCCGGCGCGCCGCGCCTCGGACAGGCCGATGGCGATGGCTTGTTTGCGGCTGGTCACCTTCTTGCCGGAACTGCCGCTCTTCAAGGTGCCTTGCTTGCGCTCGTGCATGGCGGTGGCGACTTTCTTCGAGGCTGATTTACTGTATTTCCTGGCCATGGTTACTCCCGTGGTTTTGCAGTAGGACGTTTGGGGCGGGCAGGCCGGGCACCCGCGCCCTGACTGGGCGCAGCCGCGGTGACCTTGCCGATCGCATCGCGGAGCGAGCCTGCGGCACCGTCATAGCCGCTCCAAGGCTTGCTCTTTTGCAGGATCGCCGGTGCGCTGCGGACGGTGTAACGCTGTGGATCGAGCTCGTGGCTGACATCGCTCCATCCCAACGGCATGGACACGGTGGCCCCCGCGCGGGCGCGCGGCGATAACGGCGCCACCGCCGTGGCGGTTCGATCGTTCCGCAGATAATCCAAAAATATGCGTCCCACCCGCTGGCTCTTCGCCATGGTGTCGAGATATTTGCCGGGCGCATCGGCGGCCATCTGCGCACAGATGATGTGCGCGAAGTTCTTGGCCATGGGCCATTCGACGCCACGCTTGGAACGGGTATCGAGCGGGGTCACGACGTGCAGACCCTTGCCGCCCGTCGTTTTGCAGAACGACTCGAGGCCAATCCGCTCGAGCCGTTGCCGCATCTCGAGCGCGGCGTCGACGACCGCCGCAAACTTTACGTCCGGCGCCGGATCCAGATCGAACACCAGCCGGCCGGCAATGTCCGGCTCCCCGGGGGCGCAGTTCCACGGGTGTATTTCGAGCGCGCCTATCTGCGCGACTGCGGCGAGCGCCTCGACGCGGTCGATCTGTACGTAGGGGGCACGATCGCCCTTGACCTTGACCAATTCGAACAGGTTGGACATTCCCGCCATGGCGTGCCGTTGGAAGAATTGCTGCCCGGCGAATCCATCCGGTGCTCTGACGAGGGAGCAGGGCCGGCCTTGCAAATGCGGCAACATCCACGGCCCCACCATCTCGAAGTAGCGGGCGAGGTCCAGCTTGGTCACCGGCTGACCGTCGCCCGCATCGGGCCAGAGCGGTTTGTCAGGCTTCGAAATCGGGACGCCCATGACGATCGTGGGTTCCGAGATCGATGCGGATTTCACCGCCGCGGGCGCGACCGGCTTTGCGGCGGCGCGCGTCGTGTTGGCTTTCAGTTTGCGGCGCGTCGCGCGTCGCGTGGCGGCGGCGGAGTCGGCGAGGGTTTCGTTCGGCGTTTGCGCATCACCCACGGGCGTGGGGGTTTCCGCCACGACCTGGTGTGCCGGCTTGTCCTCGCGCAGGCCCTTGAAGGCGGCCTGACGAATCATGCCCGAGCCGGTCCAGCCCGCAAATTCGATCTCGGCCACCAGCGTGGGTTCGAGCCAACGGACGTTGCTGTCTTTCTTCGGCGCGTTCGCGCCGCCGAAGGGACTCTCATCGCGCGTCAGGGGTTTCAGCCGCCGCAACAACCCGGCGGCGACCTGCCGCCCGAAGCCCGTGCCGATGCGCCCGACGTACACCAAGTGATCGTCGCGGTTCACGCCGGCCAGCAAGGACCGTAAGGTCCCTCCTTCGGTGGTCCAGCCGCCCAGCACCACTTCGTGTCCGGTGCGGCATTTGGACTTCAACCAGGTGTCGCCGCGGCCCGCGGTGTAGGGTGCGTCCAAGCGCTTGGAGACGATCCCTTCCAATTCCATGCGGCATGCCGACAACAACACGGTGTCGGCGCGCGATTCGAAATGCTCGACATAGCGAATACGCTGGTGCGAGCCTGAGGATTCGAGCAGACGCTCGAGCCGTGTCTTGCGCTCGGCCAGCGGCAGTTTGCGCAGATCCGCTTTGTTCTCGAACAGTAAATCGAAAGCGAAAAACACGAGTTCTTCCGACCTGCCTTCGGAGAGCGCCGCTTGCAGCGCGGCGAAACTCGGCACGCGGCGCGGATCGAGCGCCACGACCTCGCCGTCGAGGAGGCAATCCGGCAGCGCCTGGGCATCTTTCGCGAGTGCGGCGAAGCGGTGCGTCCAATCGAGGCCGCTGCGCGTGCGCAACGTCGCCTGATGTTTGACCACCCGGAGCTCGGCGCGATAGCCGTCGAATTTCACCTCGTGGCCCCAGCCTGCGGCATCCGGCGGGCGATCGACCAGCTTCGCCAATTGCGGCGGAACGAATTCCGGTATCTTTGCGACTCTCGAATCCTTTGCCACCGCGGCTTTGCGGGCGGTTGGTGCTCGGGCGCTGCTCGAGCGGGCCGGCGGTGCCGGACTGTTCGAGTTCCACACGGCGTCCGCGGCCACGGCGGCTTCGGTTCCGAGCATGAAGGGTTTGGGCGGGCGACCGGTCCCCGCGGCGATTTGCTTCATCGAACGACCCGAGGCCACCGAGCGATCGAGCGCGGCCAAGGATTCGCCGCCTCCCGGAACGGCATCGCCGTCGCGATGTTTGATGAGCAGCCAATTCGTGCGCTTGCCGCCGGTGCGGTCCTGTTTCATCCTCACCAAGACCCAGCTGCCGTGCAAATGCGTTCCATCCAGGCTGAATTTGAGGTCGCCGTCCTTCAGGGCTTGCTGGGGCGTCTTGGTCCCTTCGGGTTGCCAGTAGCCGCGGTCCCACAGCTGCACGGTCCCGCCGCCATATTGTCCTGCGGGAATAGTGCCTTCGAAATCGCCATAGTCCAGGGGATGATCTTCCACCTCGACCGCCAGTCGTTTGTCCGCCGGATCGTTCGACGGTCCCCGGGTCACCGCCCACGACTTGAACACGCCATCGAGCTCCAGGCGCAGGTCGAAGTGCAGGCGTGTGGCAGCATGCCTCTGTACCACGAAGCGCCGCCGCGCCGAATCGACGACACTGCGCTCGCCGCTGGGTTCCGCGGTCTTGCTGAAGTCGCGCTTCTGGCGATAAACGGCGAGAGATTCTTTGCGCATGCGCGCCTCTTTAAGGGCATTCCCGTTCAACGCTCGCTCAATCCTTGATGCTCGTCAAGGCATAGGACTGCGATACTGCACGAGTTCGCGATGCACCGGGCACTTAAGTCGTTGGTTGCGAAGAGCTTGGCGTAACGTGTAGGAAATGCCGGGTGGCGGGTCGAGCGGCGGTCCGACACCCGTGCCGCGGCCCTGACACCTCGGCACAGTTATTTGAGCGTGGTGGCGTTGACCCGCAACTTCCTCCGCCCGTGATCGAACCGGTCGAGGTCACGGTGCCATTATGACTCGCGGACCCTGCAGTCGCAGCAAAGCCCACTTAAGGAAGCGTGGTTGCCAGGTAGGATATGTCCGTCGCCGCGAACCGTGCCGCATCGGCTATCGATTCGACTCGCGTGCTCCTATTCTGTAGCGACCGCCATCCGCCCGGAGACACCATGCTCGAGAAACTTCCCGAAAGCGTCGGCCATGCGCTCATCAATCAGCGAGCCGGCATGGAAAACGTCGTCTATAACCAGCTGTTCCGTTTGCGCGCCACGGCCAGGCTCGAGGTCCGCAGCAAGGCGTTCGCATTCAACGCGAGATTGCCCGTGCGCTTCACCGCCGATGGAGAGGGCATTTCACCGCCGCTCGATTGGGGCAAGGTGCCCGAGAACGCCGGGTCGATCGCGCTGATCGTCGAAGACGCCGATTCGCCAACGCCGCATCCGCTGGTGCACGCCATCGTCGTCAATCTCGGCGGCTCGGATGGCGCCGTTCAGGAGGGGGCATTCGATAGCCCGGGTCACGAGGGCGCGGGTTTCGCGATGGGGCAAAACTCGTTCTTCAAACGGGCATGGTTGCCGCCGGATCCGCCGCGAGGCCATGGGGAACATCGCTACGTATTCCAGGTGTTTGCATTGCGCGGGGGGCCGGTGCCCGGCGAGGCTCCTGGGCGGGGAGCATTCATCGACATGGTATTGGAGCGTGCGGTCGCGGTGGGTTGCCTGATCGGGACCTACGAGCGCACCGAGCGGGTGGAGGTCGATGACACCGAGCGCAGCGCGGCGGAGCAGCCCGGCTGGGTGCAAGAGGCCGGCGCGGGCTAGGCCCCTGCGGGCGTCATGGCTTCGGCTCGCCGGCGGCTGAGCCCGGCTTGGAGGTGCCGTCGGGCTGCGGAACCGCGATGGGTGCGACCTCCACTTTCGCGACGCCATTGTCGTGATCGATGCCGATCTTCTGCGCCGTGGTCGGCGATAAGTCGACGATGCGGCCCTTCACGTAGGGTCCACGATCCTGGATGGTCACCACGGCGCTGCGACCGGTCTTAAGGTTCGTGACCTTGGCGGTGGTGCCCAAGGGCAACGTTTTACTCGCGGCATTGTCGCCGTGCGGTTGCATCCGCGCGCCGTCCGCCATTTTCTTTCCGGCGAAGCGCTTCGCATAGTAAGACGCCTTGCCGACCCGCTTGCGTCCCGAACGGTCGAGAGGTGCCTTGGGCTTGGGGGTCGCGGTCTGGTCATTGACTGAGTCGTGCCCGCTCGAGGAGGTGCCTGCGCCCGCCGGCGCGGCGACCGGCGATACTGGGTCATTGCCGGGGGCTGCCACGCCGCCGGTGTGCGCCGCCAGGGCGCTGCCGGCGAACACGCACGCGCCTGCCATACCTGCCACCCACCACGCCGCGGCGCCCCTCGAGTGCAATGAGTGTCGTGACATGCCGAGCGCTAGCCGGAGGGTACGAAGATGGCGCGTCCCTGGCCGCTCGTCTTGAATATGCCAACCGCTCCGCCGACGCCCACGGCTACCGAGCCGTGATTCGAATACGAATCCGACCCGACGCCGCTCCCGATGGATCCGGTCTGCGTTTGATCGAAGCCCTCGAGAATGAGGCCGTTCGCACCGAGCTTGGCCGCCTCGGCCTTGAGGCGTGCGACGACTTTGTCGGTGGTGCGCTGTCCGCCCGCATTGAACACGCTTTTGCTGTAGGCACCGAGCACCGCAATTTCCTCGTAGACCGGCGGAGGCTGGGAATACACTTTGACCAGCGCCGGGGAGATGGGCGGGCGGGCAGTACCAACCAGCACATGCGCGGAGGGCGCGCAGGCCGCCAAACCGGCGATCAACGCGATTGCGGCCAGTCGCGCAGCCAATGGACTGGTTGAGGTACCCATGGAACGGATGGTAGCCCCGAGGGCCGCGGGGATCCTCCCTGTACGGCTCGAAACCCTGTAAGACAGCTGCGCGAGTTGCCGATGACAGGGCGGACGGCCGCCTGCGATGAGAGTGCCCTACGGCGGGTTCGAAGCTACCGGACCCATATGTTTGCGCGGTACCGCGCTCAGGGACTCGAACTTCAAATTGATGACGGATCCGGAGTCCTGGTGAGGTATGCAGGTGGTTTGATTTTGGACGTTGCGCGTCGTAAACATCGGCAACACGTTGTTCCGAAATTGCTCGACCAATTCGCAATCGCCGGTGGCGAGCTCGCGCGGATTGCGGGCAGCCAGCGCAACCGCGCGCCAAGTCGCCGGCACCGGAACCGTGGCGGCGGGCGCTGTGGCGGCCGGCGACTTGGCGGTCGGCGCTGCAGCGGGCGGTGACCCCGCGGGCGGCGCTCCGCTCGCATCGCCGGTGGGCGCCAGGGTGTAGAACGTCAAGTCCGCCTGTGCGAATTTATCGGGGCGGCCGAAGCCGGAGGCGCACGCGCCGGCTTGGGCCTTGGCATCGGCCCGGGCTCCGGAGGCGATCAATAACAACTGGAGCTTGTCTGCCAGCCCGTCGCAGGAATACGTCGTGGTGAACCCCATGAACGTAAACGAATACTGATGTCTTTGCCAGACGCCGGAATCGTGCGTCGCGTTAGTGGGCGCCGCGTCGGCGAGTACCGAGCCGGCTCCGAAGACGGCGCAGAGCACGCAGCCGATGACGGGGGCGACTTTCGAGTATTTTTGCACGTGATTCTCCAGCAGACTACCGACTCCAACTTCCGTGCCTAGCATAACGAAATGAGGCCCGAAGGGGTTGACAGGTCTCGACAATAAAGTCGAACCGCCGACCCGGATGCTGCCGGCGCCGGCCGGGATGCTGCTGGTTAACTCGCCGCTCGCGAGTTACGCTGGGCGCCGTTTGCCGAGAGTAGCCACGACCATGACCGATGCACGACAGGCCAGCGAGCTCATTGAAGCGCGCAAAAAAGCAGCGCTCGATTATCACGAGTTCCCCACGCCCGGCAAGATTTCCGTCACCCCGACCAAACAATTGGTCAACCAGACGGAGCTGGCCCTGGCGTATTCGCCGGGAGTCGCCGCTGCGTGCGAAGCCATCGTCGAGGATCCGCTCAACGCGTTCCGCTTCACCTCGCGCGGCAATCTGGTGGGCGTCATCACCAACGGCACGGCGGTGCTCGGCTTGGGCGCGATCGGGCCGCTGGCCGCCAAGCCGGTGATGGAAGGCAAGGCCGTCTTGTTCAAGAAATTCGCGGGCATCGACGTATTCGACATCGAAATCGAGGAGCGCGATCCGCAGAAGCTGGTCGATGTGATCGCCGCCCTCGAGCCCACGTTCGGCGGCATCAATCTCGAGGACATCAAGGCTCCGGAATGCTTTTTCGTCGAACGCGAACTTCGGCGCCGCATGAAAATTCCGGTGTTCCACGACGATCAGCACGGCACCGCCATCATCGTCGGCGCCGCGGTTTTCAATGGCCTGCAAGTGGTCGACAAGGACATCGGGCGGGTGAAAATCGTGGTCAGCGGCGCCGGCGCCGCAGCGCTCGCCTGCGTCGACCTGCTGCTCGACCTAGGCGTGCGGCAGGAGAACGTGTGGCTGACCGACCTGGCCGGCGTGGTGTATCAGGGACGAACCGCGCTCATGGATCCGGAGAAGGCGCGCTTCGCACAGGCGACGCCGGCGCGGACCTTGGGCGAGGTCATCGTCGGCGCGGACATCTTCCTCGGGCTGTCGGCGGGCGGCGTGCTCGCGCCGGACATGGTGCTGGCGATGGCGCCCAAACCGCTGATTCTGGCCCTCGCGAATCCGACGCCCGAAATTCTGCCCGAACAGGTCAGGGCGGTGCGCGACGACGCCGTCATCGCGACCGGACGCGCGGATTACCCCAACCAAGTCAACAATGTACTGTGCTTTCCGTTTATTTTTCGCGGTGCCCTCGACGTGGGTGCGACCACCATCACGCGCCCGATGGAAATTGCCGCAGTCCGGGCCATTGCCGACCTTGCGCGTCAGGAACAAAGCGACATCGTGGCGGCCGCGTACGGCGGCATCGACGATCTGTGCTTCGGGCCGGAGTATCTCATCCCCAGACCGTTCGACCCGCGGCTCATCGTCAAGATCGCACCGGCGGTGGCCAAGGCGGCCATGGAGTCGGGCGTGGCGACCCGGCCGATCGCGGACTTCGATGCGTATGCGCAGCGGCTGCAGCAGTTCGTCTGGCACAGCGGCACGTTGATGCAGCCGATCTTCGCCGCGGCGCGCAAGGCGCCGCTGGCGCACAGCCGCATCGTGTATGCCGAAGGCGAGGATGAGCGCGTGCTTCGGGCGGTGCAGATCGCCGTGGATGAAAGGCTCGCGACGCCGATACTGGTGGGGCGGCCGTCGGTGATCGAGCGCGGCATCAAGCGGCACGGCCTGCGAATTCGTGTGGGCGAACACGTCACCGTGGTGAACCCGGAGCAGGACGAACGCTATCGGGAATACTGGCAGGCTTACCACCAGCTCACTCAGCGCCGCGGAGTCACCGCTCAGTACGCGCGGCTCGAGATGCGCCGCCGCACCACGCTGATCGCCGCCATGCTGCTGAAAAAAGGCGAAGCCGACGGCCTGATCTGCGGCACCATCAGTACCACGGCGCGGCACCTGCGCTACATAGACCAGGTCATCGGCCGGCGCGAGGGCGTTGGCGTGTATGGCGCGATGAGCGGATTGATTCTTCCCGGGCGCCAGGTATTCATCGTCGATACGCATGTCAACCTCGCGCCCAACGCGGCCGAACTCGTGGAGATCGTCCAGCTTGCCGCCGATCAGCTCTGCGCGTTCGGATTGGTGCCGAAAGTGGCGCTGCTGTCGCATTCGAATTTCGGCAGCAGCAACGCACCCTCGGCGCAGAAAATGCGGGCGGTGTTGGGGTTGCTGCGGGCGCAACGCCCGGATTTGGAAGTGGACGGCGAGATGCACGGCGATTGCGCGCTGGATGAGGCCGCGCGCTTGGCCACTCTGCCGCAGACCACACTGCGCGGCAGCGCAAATCTTCTGGTATGCCCCGATCTCGACAGCGCGAACATCGCCTACAATCTGCTCAAATCCGCGGCGGGGCAGAATGTCGCCATCGGTCCGATCCTGCTCGGTTGCGCGGCGCCGGCGCATATTCTGACCGCGGCGGCGACGGTGCGCCGCATCGTGAACATGACGGCCATCACCGTCGTGGAGGCCAACAAGTCCGCGTGAAGGCGGCGCGGACTCGCCCGGGAATTTTCATCCCATGAATGCCTACGCCGCGGCGAGGGTTCGAGCCCGAAGCGCCATCCCAATCAGCGCGATTCCGCCGAACACCAGATTGATGCCGAGGAGCAAGCCGATTGCCCATGCCGCCGTCCCGGGAAGCCCGGCGAATATGATTCCGGCCAGGACCAGGTCCACGAGGCCGCTCACCAGCATCAGGCTCCAGCGCGGCGTGAGATCGCGCCGGTGGTCGAGCGCGTACATGATGGATGCGATGCCTTCCGCCGCGAGAAATACGGTCAAGATCACGGTGAGCGATAAGGCGCCGGATAGCGGCCACGCCAGCAGCACCACGCCCGCGACAATGGCGATGACGGCCGAGAGCAGCGACCAGCCGAAGCCGGGGGCGCCGCGCGTGCGCAAGGTCGCGACCAAGCCGACGATGCCGCTGACCAGGACGATCCAACCGACGAAGATTTCCACGGCGACCGTGGCGAGCGGCGGCACCACGATCGCGACCACACCTAAGACCAGCAGGATGAGTCCTTCGATCAAGAAAAACTTCCAGTGGGCGTGCAGCGATGTCGCTACCACGGACTGAATGGGCTGACTATCGTTCGTGACGGGCATGGCGGGTTCCTCGGAGTGGCGACGAAGCTCGAGTATAAGGGCGCGCGCACCTTCGCACGACGCCCGATGTTCTCAAGCATAACGTGAATGCCGTCGAGGCGGCTGCGGCGCGGGAAAATCTTGGCGCGGCGCGAGCGCCGTCATCAACTGGCGGCGACGGCCTTGTCGAGCGCCGCCAGCGCACCCACCAGATGATAAAAGGTGCTCGCAGGCGCCGGCGAGTCGACCAGTTCCCCGGATGGCAGCTGCACGTCGAGCCATAGTCCGGGCACCGGAGTTTTCAGATAGGGGAACAAGCTCGCGGCGGCGGCGGCGGCCATCGCCCAATACTGTTCCTCGCCGGTGAGCTGGGCCGCGAAGAGCGCCGCCTTGAGCCGCTCGGTTTGCGGCCAGAATCGCGCATTTGCATCGTGGATCGAGAAATCGTCGAGCAGCGAATTGATCGCGACTTGATTGTGCACGCCCGACTTCTCGCCGATGGCGATGAGCCGCAGCGCCGCCTCGCGCAACGGCCCGGGGTGGCGGCTTTCGGAACGCAGCAACAGCCAGGCCCATTCGAACTGGTGGCCGGGCTCGACGCTCCGCCCGGCGGTGCCGGCGGCCGGTCGCCAGTCGGCGGCGAAGGATTCGCCGAGCGCGCCCGAGTCGCGGCGAATGAATCTTTGCAGTGCCAGATCCACCAGGCGTCGTACCCACTCCGTCCAGGTGGGGTCGGCGCCGATCTCGGCCCACGCCAGGCACGCCTCGAGCAGGTGCATGTGCGGATTCGACTCGAAGTTGCCGCCGGCGGCCTCGCCCGAACGGAATGCGCCGTCGGCGCCGAACCGGGACTCGATCGCCGTGCGCAGCGCGATCGCGCGCGCCTCGTAAACGGCCAGCGCATCGAGCGCCGTCGCGGCGGCGGCGTAGCCCAGCAGGGCAAAGGCTTGATCATAGAGCATGGACCGATCGTCGAGCGGCGCGCCGTCGACTCCCGCCAGTGTGCGGAACAAGCCGTCGGTGCGCAGATAATAGGTCAGGAAGTAATCGGTTCCGCGGGCCACGATGCCGGCCACGTCGCCGTCCCAGCCGAAGGTTCGTGCTTGCGCAAAGGCGTAGATTTGACGCGGATGGACCCGGGCACGGCGCGGGTGCGGCAGCCCGGCGCCGTTCTGCCCGAGCGTCTCGATGAAGCCGCCGTTCGAGGCGTCGATGCCGTTCCTGGCCCACAATGGATAGGCGGAAACGGTCAGCCAGGAAATGAGCTTCGCGTGCGAAGCGCCAAGCCGAGCCTTGGACGCTGGTTTATCGCTGGTGGCCATGGATCAATTGTGGCATGACTCGCCGGGCCGTGAAATCTCCACCCAGCCCTTGCGCGCCCATTCGGCGACGGCGATGTCGAAAGCTGTGACGAGAGTCCGGAACGCGCCGCGAATTTCCCCTGCGCCTTGCACCCTTTCGAGCGATCGAGAGAGAACCGATTGTTTTGCGGACCCCGCGCACCCTGGTCCACAATGCCCGCCTAGACGGCAACTATGGACCGGTTCATGAAACGATACGATCGATCCCGGCTGGCAGACCTTGTATTGACCATTGTTGCGCTGCTCGGCCCGTTTGCCGGCAGCACCGGCACCGGCGCCGAACGCCCGGCAGACGTGCGGCCGCTGGTGGTGTTCGCAGCCTCATCGCTGACCGATGCGCTGCAGGAATTGGCCGACGATTACGGCAGGTCGTCCGGCGTCGCGGTGAAACTGTCGTTCGCGGCGAGCTCCGCGCTGGCGCGGCAGATCGAAAACGGCGCACCCGCCGACGTGTTCTTCTCGGCGGATATCGAATGGATGGATTACCTCGAAGCGCGCCGGCTGATTCAGCCTGAGTCGCGGCACGACGTGCTCGGCAACACGCTGGTGCTGGTCGCGCCGGCGAGCAGCACCCTCGATTTGACAATCGAACCGCACTTTGGCTTGGCCGACGCGCTGGGCAAGGGCCGATTGGCCACCGGCGACCCGGACTCGGTGCCGGTGGGCCGCTACGCCCGCGCGGCACTGACCTCGCTCGGCGTGTGGAATGCGGTCGGTGGCCGCATCGTCAGAGCGGAGAACGTGCGTGCGGCATTGGCGTTCGTGGACCGTGGCGAAGCGCCCCTCGGCATCGTGTACAAGACCGATGCGCTGATCGACAAGGGAGTGAGAATCGTCGATGAGTTTCCGGCCGACACCCATCCGCCCATCACGTACCCGCTTGCGCTCACCGCGGGTGCCAAAGCCGGCGCGACCAAGTTCGCCGAGTTCCTGCGCACGCCGACGGCCGATGCCGTGTTCGTCAAGTACGGCTTCATTCCATTGCATTGATGCACGGGTAAGATTCATGAATTCCAATGTTCCGTTCTCGATCGATTTGCGCAGCGATACGGTGACCGGGCCTTCGCGCGGCATGCGGGCCGCGATGGCGGAAGCGGAGGTGGGCGATGACGTCTATGGCGACGACCCGACCGTCAACCGCCTGCAGGCCGTCATGGCCGAGCGCTTCGGCTTCGAGGCGTCGCTGTTCTTTCCGAGCGGTACGCAGAGCAACCTGGCGGCGCTGATGGCGCATTGCGGCCGCGGAGATGAGTATCTGGTCGGTCAACAGGCGCATACTTACAAGTATGAGCAGGGCGGCGCAGCGGTGCTCGCCAGCATCCAGCCGCAACCGCTGGAACACGAGGCGCACGGCGGCATCGCCATCGAACGGATCGCCGCTGCCATCAAGCCCGATGATGTGCATTTCGCGCGCACGCGGCTCCTGGCGCTCGAGAATACGTTTGCTGGCCGGGTGTTGCCGGCCGCCTATGTACTCGAAGCCACCGCGTTCGCGCACGCCCGCGGTCTGCGCACGCATCTGGACGGCGCACGTATCTTCAATGCCATCGTCAAACTGCGCAGCGACGAACGCGCGGCCGTGTCGGGTTTCGATTCGGTTTCAGTGTGCCTGTCCAAGGGTCTGGGCGCGCCGGCAGGATCGGTGCTGCTGGGTTCGCTCCCCCTCATCCGCGACGCGCGCCGCTGGCGAAAAGCCTTAGGGGGTGGGATGCGGCAGGCCGGAATCCTCGCGGCGGCCGGTCTGTACGCGCTGGAATACAACGTCGAGCGCCTGGCGGAAGATCATGAGAATGCAGCCATCCTCGCCGCAGGACTGCGCGATCTCGGGCTCAAGGTCGAGCTGCCGCAGACCAACATGGTGTATGTCGACATTGCGGCGGGTCACATCGATACGCTGATCGAGCATTTGGCGGCGCGCGGCGTGCGCGCCTCGATCGGAGCCCACACCCGCCTGGTGACGCATCTGGATGTTACCCGGGCCAAGATCGACCTCGCGCTGCAAGCGTTTCGGGAGTATCCGGGTTGGTCCAGGTGAGCGCTGCTTCGCCCGTCGTCATCCTGGTCGAGGACGAGCGGCAGATTCGCCGGTTCGTGCGTACGGCGTTGGAGGCCGAAGGCTGGACCGTCGTCGAGACCGACACATTGCGCCAGGGTCTGACGGATGCGGGTACCCATAAGCCCGACCTCATCATCCTCGATCTGGGGCTGCCGGACGGCAATGGAATGGAACTCATTCATCAGGTGCGCGGCTGGTCCTCGGTGCCCATCATCGTGCTGTCCGCGCGGGTCGACGAACACGATAAGATCGAAGCACTGGATGCCGGGGCGGACGACTACCTGACCAAACCTTTTGGGGTGGGCGAACTGCTGGCGCGGGTGCGCGCCGCCTCTCGACGCCTGCAGGCGGCGGGCGGCGCGGGGGGCGCGATTTTTCGCTTCGGCGACGTCACGGTCGATCTCAATCTGCGCACCGTCCTCAAGCGCGAGGCCACGGTCCATCTCACGCCCATCGAATATCGCCTGCTGAGTTTATTGATCGCCAATGCCGGGAAGGTGCTGACCCACCGGCAGATACTGCGCGAAGTCTGGGGTCCCTCCCATGCCGAGGACGGCCACTATGTACGCGTCTACATGGGGCATCTGCGGCACAAGCTCGAAGACGACCCGGCCCAGCCGCGGCACATCTTGACGGAGACGGCGATCGGCTATCGCTTGGTGCAGACCGCGGCCGCTTGAGGCTACGGCGAGAAACGGCCGCCACGCCGGGCGACGGCGAGATCCTCGACGGTGTCGACATCCGCCTGCGCCGAGGGTAGGTGAACCAGCAACATGCGGTCGCGCGCCAGCCCTCGCACGATGTCGCGCAACCCCTCATCGCCCGCGAGGCCTCGGGTCCGGGCGTACAGCGAGCGCGGCAGGATGAGCGGTGTCGCGGCTCGGGCGTGCACGCTGCGCGCCACCACGCGCCGTCGTGCGCCCCGCCACCGGGAGATCAGGCGTGCAATATCGCGGCGGGTCAGCCGCACGAGATCCACCGGCAGCAGCAGCACGGCCGCGGAGTAGCGGGCGTGCTCGATGCCGCATCGAACCGAACTCGACAGGCCCTGTGCGCGTTGCGGGTTGGCGACGAACCGCGTCGACAGCCGATGGGCGCCGGCGCGATAGCGGGCGGCGCGGGGCGGGACCACGACGAGGATCTGGGCGGCATGGGCGAACGGCGCCAACACGCCGAGGGTGCGAGCCAGCAAGGTCGCGCCGCGAACCTTCGCGAGGGCCTTGGGTTGTCCCAAACGGGAAGAGAACCCGGCGGCGAGCACGACGATTCGAGGCGTAGGCAAAGTACGAGAAATCATTGCTATCATGCGCGCATGACCAGGGACCATGCGAGCCTGCAGCGCCGGCCGTTTCTAACGCCCATCTGGCTGACCGTACTGGGCGCGCTGCTCGGCGCGGCCCTGCTGGTGTGCGTGGTGTGGGTATGGGGGACCGCGGACTCCACCATGGTCATCGTCATCCGGCACGCCGAGAAGCGGCTCGACGCCGGGGCCGACCCGCCGCTCACGCCCGCCGGCGAGGCACGCGCGGCGGCGTTGTCGCGGATGTTCGGCGAGGCCGGCGCGCCGGGCCATATCGACGCGATTTATGTATCGGCGGCGCTGCGCAATCGACTGACCGCGGCGCCGCTGGCCGCGCGGCTCGGGCTCGTGCCCGTGGTGGTCCCGGCGGACGATGCGCGGGGACTGGCTCGCCGCGTGCTGCACGAGCATGGGGGCGGCCGTGTCCTCGTTGTCGGACATAGCGATACGGTCCCGGATATCGTCGCAGCCCTGGGCGGCGGCGCTCATTTGCCGCCGCTCGGCGATTCGGAATATGGGACCATGTACATCGTCTCGGTGCCCCGTATTGGCCGCGCCAACCTGTTGCGCATCGACTATTAGTATGCCTAGTACGTCGGCGCCCGCAGCATGACGGCTTTGCGGACGAAATCGGTGTGCCGCCCCACCAGAAAATCGGCCCGAATGGCGTCGCGGATGCGCCGGCTGCCGTCGATCAAGAAGGTGGCGCGGCGTACCCCGAGGCCCAACGGCCCGTTGACGCCGTACATTTTGATGACTTCTTTGTGTTGGTCGGAGAGCAGGGGATAGGGGAGGCGATATTTCGCGCGAAATTTGGCGTGCGATCGCGGACTCTGCGGGCTGATGCCCACCACGCGCAATTTGGCGCTTTCGATGTCGGTTTGCAGGTCGCGCATGGCGCACGCCTGGCGGGTGCAGCCGGGGGTGAAGTCGGCAGGATAGAAATAGAGGACGGTGACGCCCGACGAGAGAAAATCGGTGAGCGACCTATCCTTGCCGGTGTCATCCGGCAGCGTAAATTCGGGAGCACGTTCCCCTTCTTTGAGCATCAAGCCTTCCTCCTTAAGGCGTGCATCCTAGCCAGTTTCCCCTACAGATGGGGGTTGACGCGGATACTTTGGCTTGAGGCCGTCTTAGCTGGTAATATTCGTGACCCTTTTAAGGGGGAGTAGCTCAGTTGGGAGAGCGTCGCGTTCGCAATGCGAAGGTCGAGGGTTCGATCCCCTTCTCCTCCACCAAAACCTAAAGGCCGGAAGCGATTCCGGCCTTATTCTTGCCGGCCTCGGTAGCTCAGTGGATAGAGCGAGTGCCTCCTAAGCGCTAGGTCGCAGGTTCGATTCCTGCCCGGGGCACCATTTGGGCTTTTCCAACCTTCTCTAGCCTGCTCAAAAAAGTAAAAAAACAGCGGTTTTATACTGGTATTTGTGCGCTAACATTCTCTTACCTTCTCTTGACTTCTCGGGGCAACGACGGGTAGAAACATGGGTACGCCAACCAGGCCAGGAGGCCGTACCCATGTCGACGATCAGCAAATCACTCACCGATACGACCATCAAACACGCTATTCGCGACGCTAAAGGCGCTGCGAAGGCGAAGAAGCTCGTCGACGAGAAAGGGCTGTTCCTTTTGGTCAAGCCGGGTGGTGCGGCTCTGTGGCGGTTTCGTTACGTTTTGCGTGGCAAAGAAAACTCAATCAGCCTCGGAAGTTACCCCGATACGCCACTCAAGCGGGCGCGCGAGAAACGCGACGCAGAGCGCCGGCTGATCGCTGACGGCAAGGACCCATCCGACGCGCGCAAGGCGGTCAAACTCGCGCAAAAAAACTCGTTCGCCGATGTCGCCGAGGAATACGTCAAGCAGCAAGAGGAGGGCTTGGCCGAGCGCACGACCGCCAAAGCGCGCTGGCAGCTCCGTGAGTTTGTCAATCCGACCCTCGGCAAGAAGCCAATCAACGAAATCACCGCGAGCGATTTGCTTGCCACTCTTCGGAAGATCGAGGCCCGCGGTAAGACCGAGACGGCCCACAAAACCAAGGAGCTTTGCGGCCGCGTGTTTTTGTACGCGATTGCCACGGGGCGTGCTGAGCGGAATGTCGCGGCGGATCTCAAGGGGGCGTTGAAGCCTCGAGTAGTCGAACATTTTGCGTTCATCAAGGATCCACCGGCCGTGGGTAAGTTGCTGCGCGCGATCGACGGCTATTCCGGCCAACCCGCCACGACCGCCGCGCTTCGGCTTGCTCCCTATGTGTTCCTACGTCCCGGCGAGCTGCGACAGGGCCGCTGGGCCGAGCTCGATTTCGATAAGGCGCTGTGGCGGGTTCCTGGCGTCCCCGGCACCCCGGGCGCCCGCATGAAGATGAAACGCGACCACATCGTCCCGCTCAGCCGACAAGTCATCGCAATTTTGCGCTCACTGCAAGCGATAACCGGCGACGGTGAATTTATGTTCCCGGCTATCGGTCCTAAGCGTCGCCCGATCAGCGAGAACACGCTCGGCGGTGCTCTGCGCACGCTCGGCTACGATAGCAACGCTCATGTGCCGCACGGCTTTCGGCATCTGGCATCGACGCAGCCCGCTCTTTGTCGTCGGTGACCAAGAATATTTGAACGGGCGGTTGCTCGGCCAAGGCGAGCCACGACAGTAGGACTAACGAAATCGAGGCCAAGAATCTCATCACGCTCTCCCTGCATTTGACTGGGGCTATTGCCTCATACATTAAGGCATCTTGGCCGCCGAGCGATTGGTGGAGTGGACGACGGCGACACGGCTTTCCGGCAGGATCTCGTCGTGGTCCTGGCGGCACGGGCCGGAGGTCACATACGTACCCACAATTAATTCGCTTTTTTACCTATAATGTGGGTACAATAAGTACATGGAAATTGAGTTCGATGCTGCCAAAGATGCCGCTAACCGTGAAAAGCACGGAGTATCTCTAGGCGAGGCGGCGCAGCTCGAGTGGGATCGAATGGTGACCGAGATCGATACACGGCAGGAATATGGCGAGGTTCGTGAGGTGGGATATTCGGTGATGGGCGAGCGTCTGTACTGTGTGGTTTTCGTACGCCGCGATGAAGTGACGAGGATTATCAGCCTGCGGAAAGCCAATCGGCGAGAGGTGGACGACTATGAAAAAACGACTGATTAGGCCAACGGCCGCTGAGGATGCCGCCATCAATGCCGGCATCGCGGCTGATCCAGATACATACGAAGTCTCGAGCGAGAACTTTAAAAAGATGCGGCCCTTTCGCTTGGGACGCCCCAAGAGCGACAACCCGAAGGAGCACGTCAATTTGCGGCTTGACCCGCAAGTCCTGAAGTTCTTTCGTGCGGGCGGTCCTGGCTGGCAGACGCGCCTCAATTCCGCGCTGTTGGCCTACGTGGCTCGCCAACAGCGACGCTCTTAGGGAATAGTTTCCCCGACCAATTCAACGGGCGGGTACGCATATGGGTACGGGGCAGATGCAGCGCGGGGTAACTTCAGCATAAACAGGGCGTTAGGGTAGTGGTTCGATCCCTGCCCGGGGCACCATTTGGGCTTCTCACCACATTTCACCGATGTCATAAAGCCCTAAAAACAGTTGCCCCCCAGTTGCGCCTCGAATTTCCCGAGTTGCCCCCAGGCATGTTGAAACTCCGAATACGACGGCGCTCCCCCAATCCCAGCCAAGGGCGAACCGCATGCCGAAGGCGGTGACCGTGCCCGCCAGCAGCACTCCGAGCGTCGCTAGCAGCGCGACCACCGGCAAATCCTTCTTGAACTCGCGCCAAGGGA
>PLAH01000008.1 GCA_003134045.1 Gammaproteobacteria bacterium | reverse complement strand
CACTGGAAGCGCATTATCTCCGGCCGGCAGACCGGCCGGTTCCCGCTGTCCGCACCCTGCGTGCGCGCCATCTCCGACATCATCGATCTGGCGCCGGTCACCGCGAGTTCCATTCGCAAGACCTTTACCAGCCGCCTCGATCTCTTCGCTAATCCTCTGATCGACGCGGCCACGTCCGCCAATGACTTCGATTGGCGCAACTTGCGCAAATGTCCCATGTCGGTTTACCTCTGCATGCAACCGGGTGATCTGCACTTGCTGAGACCGCTGCAGAACCTCTTCATCGAGCAAGCCATTGCGCTGCAAACCGAGGAGCTACCCGAACACAATCCGGCGTTGAAGTACCAGGTCCTGATGCTGCTCGATGAGATGACCGCACCGGGGAAGATTCCCATCCTGGCGCAAGCGATTTCCTATTTGCCCGGATATAACGTCCGCTTTCTGCTGGTGATCCAGGCCTTGTCGCAATTGCGCGAGGTGTATGGCCCTAACGCGGCGGACACCATGATGAAGAGCCTCGCGGCACGGGTGCTATACGCGCCGAAGGATTTTGCGGAAGCCAATGAAATCTCCCAGGAGCTGGGGTTCACCACGGTTAAGGTCAAAAGCCACTCCAAGCCGCGAATGGCCGCCTGGTCACGCAAGAGCCAGCACGGAAATATCAGCGTGAGCGAGCAGAGGCGAGCGCTCCTGTTGCCGCAGGAAGTGAAGGAGCTCGGGCGCGACAATGAGCTCGTGCTGTATGAGGGGCTGCGACCGATCCTCGCAAAGAAAAATCGGTACTACCAAGATCCATTCTTTCAGAAAAGGCTTTTTCCGCCGCCTAAACAGGCGGCGCCCGGATTAGCCGGCACGAGAGGCGTACCCCCCGTTCCGCCGTCGGCGGGTCCGGCGCCGAGCGCGGAAGGCCCACGATTCGATGCGCCTCAACCCAAAACCCGCGTGCCGACAGTGCGGGAAACCGAACGCATCGGCGAACCCACGACGCACGATGTTGATATCGACCCAGACACGGTGGTTCTGCCGAAGAAGGCCGAAGACGAACCACTAACTAAGGAGGAACTAGACAGGGCCGTTGAATCCTTCATTTCCGCGTTTCCACAACGCTAGGAGGCATGATGGCCAAGAACAAAGATGACAATTCCGAAGAAGCAGCCCCGGGCAAGAAACCGAAAGGGGCCCTGAATACGGCGGTGGACGACCCGAAGCTGAATTCCATTCAATGGGTATCGGCCGATGCGGAGCCGTCGTCTAGGAAATCCAAGCGCGACGAGAAAGCGGGCGCGGCGGCTCGGAAGTCGGCGGTAGGAACTCCCGAAGAGAAAGCCGGGGAGTCTCGCTCGTCTCGAGTCCCGGACTCCGTCCACGAGCGATTCATCCAGATCGGGGATAATTTCTATTTCCCGGATGGCACCGAGGCCTTTCGGCGCGAGCAGAACCGGCTGACAACCCGATCGGAGAATGCCATCGTCATCCAGAGTATGGTGGCGGTCGCGCGGGAGGAAAGCGCGAAAGGTGTTGTCGAGGTCGGGGGAACGGACTTCTTCAAGAAAGAAGCCTGGTTTGCGGCGAGTCTCGCCGGCCTTCGCGTCGAGGGCTACCAGACTACCGAGTTCGAGCGCGAGCGGCTGGTCCGGGCGCTGGCGGCGCGACGCGGCGTGCAGCCGCGGGATACGGCGCAAGAGGCACCAGGCGAGCTTAAGTCCGCAGCGCCGAAAGGTGATCGATCCGAGGAACGACCCCTGAATACCAACGAGCTCATCACCGGAAAGTTGGTGGACCATGGCCCGGCGCCCTACAAGCACAATCCGAAGGAAGCCATGTCCTACTTCGTGCGCATCGAGACCGAGCGTGGCGATCGGGACATCTGGGGAGTAGACCTGGAGCGCGCGTTCCGCCATTCACTCAGCAACCCGGGCATGGGTGATGAGATTGGCATTCGCGCGGTTGGAAAAGAAGCCGTGACGGTTCGGGCCGCGAAACAAGACGCGAGCGGCCGAGAGATCGGCCGGGAAGAACTCGGTACGCATCGCAATCAGTGGAGCGTGGAACGCAAGGAATTCCTGGAACAGCGCCAGGACATGGCCGCGGTCTTTAGAGATCCGACAATCAGTGCGTCCGAAGGGATTCAACGCCATTCAGGACTCGAAAGTTCCTATCGAAAGCTGGAAATGGGCCAACTGCATGCGGAGGGACAATACAACAGCAACACGCACCGCAAGCAATTTGTCGACCATCTGCGAGAATACCTCGCCAAGACCATCGAATACGGCCAGCCGCTCGAACCTGCGCGGCCGAGCGCGCGTGAGGAGCAGACTGTGGAACCGCGCGAACCGGACCGCGATTATCACCCCACCCGGTAAGGTTGTTGTGACCGCAGTCGACGATAAGAGCAAGTCCCCGCGCGTGCCCATCTATCCGGGTGCGGAGTCGGCACGCGACAGAAAGCCAGCTAACACAATCACGACAGCGCCCGTCAACAAATTCCATGTGAGCAACGCCGCGCCGAGGGCGGCCAAGAGGAGCGCACTGCAAAGAGGGGTACCGTAAGCCATGACCGCCAGGAGCTGACCATCGCCCCGCCTAAATCCCTCGTCCCACACGAAATTTCCGAGCGCGAGCGGGATCATGCCGGCGACGACCGTGGCAGCCAGCGCCCCGAGGCTTGGGATCACGGTCGGCTCTAGAAGGAAGTGAAGGAGCACGCAAAGGACTGTCGACAAGGCGCATCCTCTGGCAAGCAGATTGCTGGCCGGCTGTTTCCATGTCAGTCGGAAAATGCAGTATGCGGCCCAACAGGCGCCGCTCAGTAGCGCGAGGCCAATGCCGCTAAGTGACATGGCTACGTGGCCATCCCAGATCAGAATCGCGGCGCCGAAGAATCCTAACACGAGACCGATGATTTGCCGCAGGCGCAGGCGGAACAGTCCCATCGCGGCACCCAACACCACGATCATGACCGGCCACAGGTACGAGATCAGATTGGCCTGAGCCGCGGGAATGCGGTGGGTCGCCAGGATGAAGCAGGTGTCGCCGCCGGCGAGAGCGAGCCCATAGACGACGGCGGGCAACCACGATTGCTCGGACGACGGCTGCTCGATGTGCGCGACGGCCGATCGGTGGAGCGAGGCGAAAACGAAGGAGCCGAAGAAAAACATCACCGCCAAAGACTCAAACGGCGGAACCTGTAGGGTTTGTATCGCAAGTGACGGCCACGTTGCCCAGAGCGGAATCGCCAAGGCGCCGACGCATGTCCATGCCTTGGGTGAGAGTGTCCGCCGCTTAATCGAGGGAGGGCTGAGGGCCCCAAACCACAGTGTCGTGCTGGACATAGTGCATTAATACCCCGTGTGCATGAGCCTTAGGGCTCATCGTTAAAACGCCCAGAGGAGGGGCCCGCGTGTCGCCGACTTGGATACGTTGTACAAGCCCCATGGTGGAGTGGGTTGGGCAGAGGTGTCAATCACTACCATCGCCGCTCGATTCAACGGAACTCGGACGATCCGATTCGCGGGGATCAACAACCCAAGATTGTAAGTCCGACGGTCTCGTCGCCGGTGGAAAACCCCAAGAAGGGCGGGCTTGCTGAACCTCTTGATTTTACGCCATCGTTCTCGCCGTCAAGG
>PLAH01000160.1 GCA_003134045.1 Gammaproteobacteria bacterium | reverse complement strand
ACGATGTCGCCGTCGTTCGTCAACAGGAGCAGGCCCTCGGAATTCTTGTCGAGGCGGCCGATCGGAAAGATGCGCTCACGGTGCGCGACGAATTCGATCACGTTGTGCGGCACCCTCGGATCGGTGGTGCATTCGATGCCGACCGGCTTATGCAGCGCGATGTACACGTGCGCCGTCTCGCCGCCGACGCTCCGGCCATCGACGCGCACCGCGTCGCCTTCCTGGACCTTCGTGCCCAGCGTCGCCACCACGCCGTTGATGCTCACGCGGCCCCCTTCGACCCAGGAATCGGCTTCGCGCCGCGAGCACAATCCGCGCTCGCTCAGGTACTTGTTGATTCGCATGCCCGGAGCTTCGGCGCTCATCCGAACGGACTCGCGCCGCGCGGGCGCATCTTAGAGCCGCTCGATCTCGACGAAGCGGAATTCATTGCTTGCGCCATGCTCTCATGATGTTCGAACCGCCGGGCGCACGCAACCGGCGGAGATCAGTGAGAATAGAAGATATGCGCCGGCTCGTCGTGAACGTCGGTGAGGTCCGGCGCCGGTCTTCGATCATACCGGCGCGATGGCCCTCGCATTCGTGGCGCTCGGGTACACCGCGCCCTTCGATGCCGAATTGAAGCGCATCACCGGCGCCGTGTGCGCCGCTGCCGAAACGATGTCGGCGCGTCTGGGCTACGGCGGGAAGGCTGCGCCCGCGCCGGCATCAAAGGTCACCGGCGTGCACCGCCGTCGTTCGCGCCGCGGCCTCGAGTGCCGCTGCGCTATTCCCGCCGAGATACGACGGATGGGGTTCTTGCGGCGCGCTTGACAAGCCGCCCGTCCTGCCGCAACACTCAATCAACATGGGGGGATTGGCCGATCACCTTCCGGTGGAGCCAATGCACAACTTAGTCGATACTCTCCGCCCCGCAGCGACGCCCTCTCCGGTGATCCCCTTGGACGCGGCGCCCATGGAAATGCTCGATTTGAGCGACGGCATCCGTGTTGCGCTACAGCAATACCGCGCTCCGGAAGACGTGACCTCGCTCATCGAGGGCGAGGATCTCTTCAAGCTGCATGTCCAATTGTCGGGGCAGCGCATCCTCAACTTCGAGGGTCGCCACGAGATCGAAATCAACGGTGCGTCGACTGCCGTGCTCATGCACGACGCCGGCGTGAATAAGATCGAGCGGCTGGTGGCCAATCCCTTTGCGCAGTCCATCACCGTGTACATCGGACGCAATCGCATCTGGCAGTACCTCGAGGAGGAGAAGACGGTGGTCTCGCCGGCATTGCATTCGTTCATCGTGCGCAAGCGTACGCGGCCGCGCTTGGCTCTGGCGGCACCGGCGCCCGAGGAGCTGTCGGTTGCCGCTGCCGTCATCAATAGCCGGCGCACCGGCGCGTTGCGGCGGATTTTCGCGGAGGCCAAGGCCATGGAGCTCTTCTGCCTGATTCTGGACCGATTTCAAGCGGAAACGCCGGTGGCGGGGTTTCGGCTGCGCGTAACCGAGCGAGATCGGCGCCGGCTCGCCGAAGTACGCGATTTGTTGAGCAATCAATTCGTCGATCCGCCGCCCATCCATGCGCTCGCGCGGCAATTCGGATTGAACCGCAACAAGCTCTGCGGCGGGTTCTTGTACCTGTACGGTTTCAGCATTTACGACTTCTGCCGCAATTTGCGCCTGGAAAAGGCGCGGCAGCTCCTTCTGCATTCCGATCTGAGCGTCGCGCAGATCGCAAACACCGCCGGATTCGCGTCGGCAAGCGCCTTCAGCAGCTCCTTTGCCCGTCAATTTGGACACGCGCCATCGCGCTCTCGACGTTCGTGACGATCGCGACAGCATTCGTGACGATCGCGGACCCTAGGATTGCTTCGCCCTCCTAAGATTCCCCATCGGCATCCATAAGCCGAGGAGGGATGGAATGCGAATTTCACTACGGGCGCTCGGCGCCGCTGCTTGCGCTTATCTGGCGGGCGCCGCTCTGGGAGCGGATGCACCGCTGCCGCGGCCGCTCGACCAGGCATCGGCCGATTCCATGGCGGAACGTTGTTTTGCTGGTTCCCACGCGAACTCGTGGCCGCCGTTCACGATCGCGGTCGTCGACACCGGCGGTGCGTTGCTGCTGCTGCGGCGAGAGGACGGCGCTTCGCCGGTCACGGCGGACGCGGCGCTGTTGAAGGCGCGTACCGCGGCGCGCTCCGGGGCGCCGACTCAGGCCTTGGTGGCAATGAGTCAGGACTCGCCCACGCGGGATCTGCTGCTGCTGCTGCAGCTCACCGACGATCCGGGCGGCATACCCATCAAAGCCGGCGGCCGCGTCATCGGCGCGATCGGCGTGTCCGGCGGTTCGGCGGAACAAGACGTGGGCTGCGCGAATTTAGGCTTGGCTGTATTGAATGGGGAGAAAAAATGAATCGCTCACCTCGGATCGTGACGGTCGGGAAGAGAGGCGCGGCGATCGCGTCGGGTGTGGTGTTCGCTCTCTATCATTCGGGCGGCGCGTTCGCGCAGAGCGCCGAGCCGGAGAACCAGATAGCCGAAATCGTCGTCACGGCGCAGAAACGCGCCGAACGCATTCAGGACATTCCGATTTCGGTGAGTGCCATCTCCGGCGAGGATCTGGAGCGCGCGGGTGCCCGCGACTTCAAGGATGTGCTGTTGTCGATTCCCGGCGTGTCGTACTCGGGCAGCGAACCCGGCCAGAGCCGCTACTCCATCCGTGGCGTGAGTACGGCGGCGTCGAGCCCGACGGTCGGCATTTACCTGAACGACATTTCGTTGATCACCATCGGCACCAGCTTTACCGGCGCGGCGGACCCGCTGCTGGTGGATATGGAGCGCATCGAGGTGTTGAAGGGGCCCCAGGGAACCTTGTACGGCGGCAGTGCCATGGGCGGCGCCATCAAGTACGTGACGCGCGAACCGCAGATGAACAAGTTTGGAGTGACGGCCGAGGGCGGCGTGGGCTACGTCGATCACGGTGGCGTCTCCTACAACGTCGAGTCCTTCTTGAATATCCCGCTCATCGACGATCGATTGGCCCTGCGGGTGGGCGGCGCGTACCGGCTCGACGCCGGCTTCATCGACAATGTACCGGCCGGTCAGGTGCAGGTGTTCAGCCGCAGCGCGACGATGCCGCCCGCGCCCTTCGAGCCGGTGACGTACGACAATACCGGCACGCTGGCACGGGACAATTGGAACGAGCGCAGCACGACGGTCGCGCGCGCATCGCTCAAATGGGTGCCGATCGAGTCGCTCACCATCGTGCCGGTGGCCACCGTGCAGCGCAGCGACAAGGCGAATACCGACAGTTTCTTCACCAACTTGCCGGGGATCGAGAATTCGGTGCGCTTTGCGGAGCCGACACGCGACGACCTGGAGGTGTATAGCCTCAATGCCACGCAGCAGTTCGGCTGGGCCAACCTCACCTCGCTCACCGGGTACATGAGCCGCGATGTGGAATGGGACCGCGATTATTCGCTCTTCGTAGCCAATCTCGTACCGCCGTTGCTGGACGACAATTCCTATAACCAGTCCAATACGACCACGCGCACGTTCTCCGAGGAAGTGCGGCTGGCGTCCGCCGATCCCGATGCCGCGTTCAAATGGACGGCGGGCATTTATTATTCGCATCAGCGCGACAATCTGTACCAGGCGGTCGATACCGTGGGCGCGGGCGATTTCTTCGGCACCGGCACGGACACCACCTATCTCGGCAATCAGTTGACGCTCACGTCGCAGAAGGCGGCTTTTGGCAACGTGAGTTATGCGATCACGAAGCAGGTCGAGGCGAGCGTAGGCCTGCGTTGGTTCGACATCAAACAGCGCGTCGACGGCGATTTCGACGGCGTCTTCAACGGCGGCCACAGCGAAGTCGACGCGAAGCGCAGCACCGATGTCGGGTTCACGCCGAAGTACGAACTGAGCTACAAGCCGCTCGACGCCAACCTGCTCTACGGCAGCGCTTCGAAGGGCTTCCGGCAAGGCGGCCCGAATCGGTTCAACACCGATAGCCCCCTGTGTGCGCCCGATTTCGCCCGCTTGGGGATAACGCGTGCGCCGGACAGCTTCCAGCCCGACAGCTTGTGGACCTATGAACTCGGCAGTAAGAACGAACTCGGCGCCAAGCGCACCATCATCAATGCCGCCGTCTACTACACCGACTGGAAGAAGATCCAGCAGCAAGTGAACCTCACGTCCTGCGGCTTCCAATTCGTGGGCAACGTGGGGGCTGCCACCATCAAGGGCGCCGAGCTGTCGGTGGATTCGGCGGTCGGCGGCGGCGTGACGTTGGGCGGCAACGCCTCGTATGCCGACACTCGCATCATCGAAACCTCGCCCGGCGTATCGGCGCAAGTCGGCCAGGAGGTGCTCGACACACCGAAGTGGAGCGCGAGCGTCTACGGCGATTATCGGTTCCTCGAGAGGGCGAATTGGACCGGGAATTTTCGCGCGGACGTTCAGTATCACGGCAAGAACCTGCGCGCCTTCGAGGAATTCCAATCCGTGACCTATCCGGACGGCTCGTTGGGCAACATTCCCGACGCCACGCAGGTGCAGGCCGCCTATCATGTCATCAATGCGAACTTCAACTTCGTGAACGGCAACATGCAGTACCGTTTGTATCTCGACAACGTCACGAACGCGGAGCCGTATTTGGATTTCGTGCGCTCCTCGGGCGTGTCGAGCGCGACGACCATCCGGCCGCGCACCGTCGGCGTCAGCGTGCGGGCGAATTTCTAAGGGGTTGCCGTGAAAGTGTCCAAGAGCTTGTTTTCGCTGCTGCTGGCAGTGGGAATCGTCCGGGCGGCCGATGTCCCGCAGGAGTGGCCTCTCTACGGGCGCACCTTCGAGGAGGCCCGATTCTCGCCGCTCGAGCAAATCGGGCCGTCGAATGCCTCGACACTGGGACTGGCGTGGGAATTCAGCGACTTCGTCGTGCGCGGCCGCACCCATCGCGGCAACGAGGCCTCGCCGCTGGTGGCCGACGGCGTCATGTACTTCTCGGGCCCCTGGAGCGTGGTGTACGCGCTCGACGCGCGCAATGGCAAGCTGTTGTGGAAGTACGATCCGCAGGTCGACGGCAACTGGGTCCGGCGCGCCTGCTGCGACGCCGTCAACCGGGGCGTGGCCTTATGGAAGGGCCGCGTGTATGTGGCCACGCTCGATGGGTATCTCATCGCCCTCGATGCGAAGACCGGTGCACTGGCGTGGAAAGCCGACACCTTCGTGGATCGCGTGACCATGAATTATGCGAGCACCGGCGCGCCGCGCATTGCCGGCGACAATGTCGTCATCGGCAATTCCGGCGCCGAGATGGCGGCGCGCGGCTACGTGAGCGCCTACGATCTGGACTCCGGCAAACTGGCCTGGCGCTTCTTCACGGTGCCCGGCGATCCGGCCAAGGGGCGGGACGAGTCGCCGGATGTGACCTTGGCGCGCAAGACCTGGAGCAAGGAGTCTCGCTGGGACTTAGGGGGCGGCGGCACCGCATGGGATTCCATGGTGTACGACCCCACGCTGCATCTCTTGTACGTGGGCGTGGGCAACGGGATGCCGCATCCCGTCTGGTCGCGCAGTCCCGGCGGCGGCGACAACTTGTATCTGTCGTCCATCGTCGCACTGGACGTGGCGACCGGGCGCATGCGCTGGTACTACCAGACCACGCCGGCCGATAGCTACGACTACACGGCGACGCAGAACATGATCCTGGCCGATCTCGATATCGGCGGCAAACGGCGGCAGATACTCATGCAGGCGCCGAAGAACGGCTTCTTCTACATTCTCGACCGCGCCACCGGCAAGCTTCTGTCGGCCAACCCGTATACCAAAGTCACCTGGGCCGAGCGGGTGGACTTGAAAACCGGCCGGCCGGTGTTCACGCCGCAGGCGGATTATTCGAAGGAGACGAAGGAGATCTGGCCGAGCCAGGCCGGCGGGCACAATTGGATGCCGATGTCCTATAGCGATACGGCGAAGTTGGTGTTCATTCCGGCCATGGATGCGGGTATGACTTTCGCGATGGTGCCGGGCAAGGATGTGCATTTTCGTGCCGGTGCCAACAACGAGGGCGACAGCGTCGGCTGGACCCGTCCGGCCGGCGACCACGGCATTCCCTGGTCGCCGCCGAATCCCGGTCCGAATGACCCGCCGTTCCGCTCGGTATTGAAAGCCTGGGATCCCGTGGCCGGCAAGCTGGTATGGCAATCGCCGCCGCGGCCCTATTGGGGCGGCGGCGTGCTGTCCACTGCCTCCGGCCTGGTGTTCCAAGGCGCGGCGGACGGCACTTTCTCGGCCTACGACGCCAAGGACGGACGGCTGTTGCGCAGCATCGATACGGGTACGGGCATGATGGCGGGTCCTATTTCCTACGAAATCGACGGCGTGCAGTACGTTGCGGTGCTTGCGGGGTTCGGCGGCGCCATGAACCAGATCGGCTATCCGCCGGGCGCCGCCGCGCTCAAATACCAAAATAGCGAACGGCTGTTCGTGTTCAAACTGAACGGCGGCCCGGTGTCGTTGCCGCCGCCCCGCACGCACGAGCTGCAGCCGCTGCCGGTCGCCACCTCCGCGGATCCCGCGGTGATCGCGCGCGGCATGAGCCTCATCGGCCGGTGCGCGGGTTGCCATGGCTTTCGCGGCATTCCCAACGGCTATCCGGATCTGTGGAATCTGCCTCCGGGCACGCATGCGGCCTTTCAAGCGATCGTCCTCGACGGTGCTTTATCGTATGCTGGCATGCCGTCCTTCAAGGATGCGTTGTCAGTCGACGATGTGAAAGCGATTCAAGCGTTCGTTATCTCGGACGAGATCAATCTAAGAAAGTGAGGACCGGATGACGATCAAAACGAATGCCTTGTTCTCCCTCATGGCCTGTGCGGCGGGCCTTCCCGCCGTGGGACTCGCTGCGGCCGGCCCGGGCAGCGCACTGACCGATGCCGCGCCGGCGACGACTGCCCTGCACTGCGGGCACTTGCTCGATTCGATCAACGGCAAGCTGCTCGGCCCGACCACGATCGTGGTGGACAGCGGCCGGATCCGCGACGTGGTTCCGGGCATGACGGCACCTCCGGGCGCCAAGGAGATCGACCTCTCGGGGCTCACCTGCCTGCCCGGACTGATCGACAGCCACGTGCACCTGACCATGGAATTCAACAAGGCGAGCTACTCGACGACGTTCCATTGGAACGTCGCGGACTATGCCGTGCGCTCCACGGCGTTCGCGCGCCGCACCCTGATGGCGGGCTTCACCACGGTGCGCAATCTCGGCGACATCGCCAACGAATCGGCGGCGCTGCGCAATGCCATCAACGAAGGCGTGGTGATCGGACCGCGCATTTTCACCGCGGGTCAGGCCATCGGCTCGACCGGCGGTCATGCCGATCCCACGAACGGCTACCGGACGGATCTGGCCGGCGATCCGGGCCCGAACGTCGGCATCATCAACAGCGCCGCCGACGCCGTGAAGGCCGTGCGCCAGCATTACAAGCAAGGCGATGACGTCATCAAGATCATGCCGTCGGGCGGCGTGATGGACGAGGGCACGAATGGCGAGAATCCGCAGATGACCGTGGACGAGATCAAGTCCGTGGTCGAGACGGCGCACGATTATGGATTCGTCGTCGGCGCCCACGCGCATGGTGCGGAGGCGATTCGCCGCGCGGTCCTGGGCGGCGTGGATTCGATCGAGCACGGCACTTACATGAATGCCGAGGACATGAAGCTCATGATCGAGCGTGGCACCTGGTATGTGCCCACCATCATCGCCGGCGACTGGGTGATGCGGCAGGCGAAAATACCGGGCTACTATCCGCCGCAGGTGGCCACCAAGGCATTGGCCATCGGACCCGTGATTCAGGCCACCGCCGGCCGCGCGTACAAGGCGCACGTCAAAATCGCGTTCGGTACCGACGCCGGCGTCTACCCGCACGGCGACAATGCCCACGAGTTCGAACTGATGGTCGACGCGGGCATGCCGCAGATGTTCGTGCTGCAGGCGGCGACGATCAATGCGGCACAGCTCTTGAAGCACGACAAGGACATGGGCAGCGTGACGCAGGGCAAGTACGCCGACGTGATTGCCGTCGACGGCAATCCGCTGGAGAACATCAGCCTCATGAAGCAGGTGAGCTTCGTGATGAAGCAGGGCGTCGTTTACAAGATGAATTCCGCGCCGGTGTCGTAGGCTCGTCCGCCGGTGCGCAGGCGCGTGCCGTGGCGGTTCGTCTGGCGTGCTGTTAGGCTCCGCGTCGCCCAACCCAAATTCGAGGAGCCGACAATGAAGCGTTTCATGCAAGCTGCCGCGGCCGCCGCTCTCCTGGTCTTGTGCGTCAGCGTGGCGGCCGCCGCGGGTTACAAGGACACGATCGCGGTTTTTCGGCAGGCCGGAGAGAGCGCGGACTTCTTTGCGAAGAGCTACGCTTATGCCGTTTTCCCGACCGTGGGTGCCGGCGCGATCGGGGTCGGCGGCGCCTACGGCAAAGGCCGCGTCTACGTCCACGACAAGTTCGTGGGAACCACCACGATGAGCCAGATCAGCGTCGGGTTGCAGCTCGGCGGCAAGGCTTACAGCCAGATCATCTTCTTCGAGGATGAGCGCGCCCTCGATGAATTCGAATCGGGAAAGTTCGAGTTCGGCGCCGACGCCAGTGTCGTTGCGATTACGGCCGGCGCCAACGCGCAGGCCGGCACCAATGGCGTGCAGACCGGCGTCAGCCAGGGGCAGCACGACGCCGCGACTCAAGGCACGTACCAAACGGGAATCGCCACCTTCGTCGTCGCGAAAGGCGGCCTGATGGCGTCCGCCTCGGTTGCGGGCCAGAAATTCACCTATACGCCGCGCGAGGCGGCGACCGGCGCCAAATAACGGCGGGGGTCGCCTGGCCGAGCCCATGCCGGCGTCGCTGTTGTACGCGAACCGTCGCATACCGGAGCGGGTTCGAGTGTTCATGAACTGGCTGTCGGACGTGCTGAGACCGCTTCTGATCTAGCAGGGCGCGCCTCGCGCAGCGGCGCGTATGCGACGGCTTACCACCTGGCCAAGAATCACGGCATCACCAACGCACCCACTTGGAATGGCATGGTGCTGGTGCCGCGCCGCCGGTCAATCGAGTTCGCGAGCCGGCAGCACGGTGCCGCTGGCGGTGCCGAAGCCAATGCGGACGTGACCGGCGCGTTCACACCAGGCGCGCAGCACGACGCAATCGCCATCCTCGAGAAATCGGCGCGTCTCGGCCGGCAGGGCGATTTCCTGGGTGCCGCCCGCCGTGAGTTCCAAGAGCGAACCGGCCTCGGTCGGCAACGGGCCGGACAACGTGCCGCTGCCCAATAAATCGCCGGCGCGCAGATTGCAGCCATTGACCGCATGGTGCGTCACCATTTGCGCGATGGTCCAATAGGCATGCCGGAAATTGGACGCGGCGAGGCGTTGCGGCGGCAGGCCGTGCGCGCGCATGTGTGCACTTTGCAGCGCGACTTCGAGGTGCATATCGAGGACGCCGGCGGCGCGGACTGCGGGACTGTCCAGGTAGGGGAGCGGCTGCGGGTCCGCGCTGGGACGCGCGAAGGGCAGGCGGAACGGCGCCAAGGCGTCCATGGTCACGATCCATGGCGAGACGGTGGTCGCGAAGTTCTTGCCGAGAAAGGGCCCCAGCGGCTGATATTCCCAACCCTGGAAATCGCGCGCCGACCAGTCGTTGAGCAGGCACAGTCCAAAGACGTGCCGCTCGGCGTCTTGGATGGGTATCGCGGTTCCAATGGCGTTCCCGGCGCCGATGAATATGCCGACTTCAAGCTCGAAATCCAGCCTGCGGCTCGGACCGAAGACCGGCGTGAGGGCGCCCTTGGGCAGGCGCTGACCGACGGGCCGGTGAAATTGCTGTCCCGAGACGCCGATGGACGAACTTCGCCCATGGTAGGCAATCGGAATCCAGCGGTAGTTCGGCAGGAGCGGATTGTCGGGGCGAAGCTGACGGCCGACCGTCGTCGCATGGTGGATGGACGAATAGAAATCCGTGTAGTCGCCGATGCTGGCGGGCAATGCGAACTCGGCGTCCGCTTGGGCGACGAGGTCTGCCTGCAGCGTTGCGGCACACGCGGCTTCGCTGCGCAGCGCGGCCGAAAGGCAGCCGCGCAGGCGCGACGCGGCATCGCGTCCCATGGACATGAAGCGGTTCAGTGTGGGCTCGCTGCAGGCCGCGAGCGCGTCTTGCGCTGAGGGCTCGAACAGGCTGCGGGAGCGTAGCGCCGCAAGGTCCAGAATTCGGTCGCCAATCGCGACGCCGCCGCGATAGGGCTCGTCGCTGCCGGCGCGACGAAACTCGGCGAAGGGCAGATTCTGGATGGGGAAATCGCAGCCCGGAAGATTGGCGCTGTCGATCCAGCTGCGCAGCGACGGATCGTGAGTCTCGTTGACGGTCATTTGACGGTGAGCCCCGCCGGGTGCGCGCCGTGATCGGGGAACCGCTTGGGGAGCGCATTCCAGCACTGCTGATAGTCGCCCTGCAGCTGGGGCAGCGCCAGTGCGCGGGCAGTCGGGCAGATGACCGCGCGCGTTTCGAACATGAACGCCATGGTGCCGCCGACATACTCCGGCCGGCTCGTGTCCACCCTCGTGGCTTTCTCGACGGTGGCGGCATCCGGTCCATGTCCGCTCATGCAATTGTGCAGCGAGGCGCCGCCGGGCAGGAAGCCTGAGTCCTTCGCGTCGTACTTGCCCTCGATGAGTCCCATGAATTCGCTGGCGCAATTGCGATGAAACCACGGTGGGCGAAACGTGTCGGTCATGACGAGCCAGCGCGGCGGGAAGATCACGAAGTCCACGTCGTCGACGCCGGGGGTATCGCTCGGCGATTGCAGGACCAGTAAAATCGACGGATCGGGGTGATCGTAGCTCACCGATCCCAGCGTGTTGAAACGCCGCAAATCGTATTTATACGGCGCATGGGTGCCATGCCAGGCCACGACATCGAGCGGCGAGTGGTCGATTCGCGCCGACCATAAGGAGCCCATGAACTTCGTGACGAGCTCGAAGTCGCCCTCGAGATCCTCGTAGGCGGCCACGGGGGTTTGAAAATCCCGGGAACGCGCCAAGCCGTTCGAGCCGATGGGTCCTAAGTCCGGTAAACGAAACGGCGCGCCGAAGTTCTCGCAAACATATCCGCGAACTGCGGCGTCGGCCAACTCGACCCGAAACCGCAGTCCTCGGGGCACGACGGCGATCTCGAGCGGTTCCAAGTCGACGATGCCGAGTTCGGTCGCAAGGCGCAGCCGCCCGAGCTGCGGAACGATCAGGAGCTCGGCGTCCGAGTTGCTGAAAAATCGATTCTGCATCGAGCGGTTCGCGGTGTACCAATGCATCGCACACCCCTGATGAGCCGGACTCGACTGCGTCCCTCCGATCGTCAGCAAGCCGTCGACGAAATCGAGCGGCTCGGCGGGGATGGGTAGCGGGTCCCATCGCAGTTGATTGGGCGAGGCCAGCTCCGGGTCGAAGGTCGACACCAGGTTGCGCGCCGCCGTACGCCGGTAGGAGCCCTGCATTGCGGCCGGGCGGATGCGATAGAGCCATGAACGTCGGCTCGAATGGCGGGGGGCGGTGAATGCCGTTCCGGAATACTGTTCCGCGTACAACCCGTACGGACAGTGCTGGGGCGAATTGCGCACCGCGGGGAGCGCGCCCGGCATGGCCTCGGTCGCGAAGTCGTTGCAGAAGCCGGTCTGGTAGCGGATATCCATGAGCGCGCCTTAAGGTGTCGGCGGCGCTTTCAAGACGCCGTGGCGGATCTGATCCCGTTCCATGCTCTCGAACAGCGCCCTGAAGTTTCCCTGTCCGAAACCGTCATCGCCGCGCCGATCGATGATTTCGAAGAAAATAGGACCGATCAGCGTCTGCGTGAATATTTGCAGCAGGAAGCGCCCGGCCGTACCGTCGAGCAGAATGCCGCGTTTTTGCAGCTCCTCGACCGCCAGGCCGTGGCCGGGGACGCGATCCTCCAGCATGTCGTAATAGGTGTCGGGCGGCGGCGTCATGAATTTCACGCCGTTGGCCTGCATGCGATCCCAAGTCTGAAATATGTCGCCGGTGCGCAGGGCCACATGCTGGATGCCCTCGCCGCGATATTGCTGAATGAATTCCTGGATCTGATCGACTTGATCGCTGCCGTGTTCCGACTTCGACTCGTTGATCGGAATGCGGATCTTGCCGCACGGCGCGGACAGCGCGCGGCTGGTCAGCCCCGTGTACTCCACGAATTCGAAGCCGTCGGTGCCCATGGGATTGTTCCACAGCGGGGCTACGGGGGCGGGTGCGCCTTCCGTCGATTGCCGTTCCGGTGTCGTCATGTCGGCTTGCCTTGGTGCTCTATGCGGAGCACGATAGTAGATAGTTGCGTGCGCAACTGTCAATGGAGAGCGCGATTTGGCTGAGAGAGATGCCAGCCCGGTAAAACTCGTGTTGGGCGATTTCATCCCGTTCCGGCTCAATCGCCTGGCTGAAGCGGTGAGTCAGAAACTGTCGGAGATCTATCGCCGGCGCTTCCAGCTGGAGATCCCGGAGTGGCGAGTACTGGTCACCGTCGGGCAGCACGAGGACTGCACGGCTCAAACCATCGCCGAGAGCACGCGCATGCACAAGACCCGGGTGAGCCGGGCGGTCGCCTCCCTGGAGGCGCGCGATCTGATCGAGAAGGACGCCAACGCCTTGGACGGGCGCGAACTGCAGCTGCGGCTGTCCAAGTCCGGCAGGCGCATGTACGCGGCGCTGGTGCCGCAGGCGCTGGCGCGCGAGCGCGAGATCCTCGCGTGTCTGGGCGATGCAGACCGGAAGCAGTTCGAACGATTGCTGCAGCGGCTGGAATTATCGCTGGGATTGGATGACGGCTGACATGCGATTGCGCTGCCCGCGGCCCCGGCGCGGCTGAGGTAGTGAACTCGATGTAACTTACCGCGCCATCAAGCAGAAATCGGTTAAAATTCCGGGGCGCGAGCTGGCGCGTCACCGATTTGCCACCATGTCCGTTCCCGTCAGTGCCCGCGACAAGGGCTTCAATCGCGCCGAGATCGTCGACCAGAATTTCCTCGACCACGTGCGATCGTGGCACGGCGCCGTGCACGCCGTGCCGCGCGACGACGAGCCGGTGGCGGCGGGCAGCGCGCTCGATGTCCGCGGCTTTCGCGAACTGCTCGAATCGCAGCTGATTTCCCGTCACCTCGATTTGATGGCGCGCGTGCTGCGTTTACAAGGCAAGGTCTTCTACACGATCGGCTCCAGCGGCCATGAGGGCAATGCGATGGTGGCGCGGCTGACTCGCCATACGGACCCTGCATTCCTGCACTACCGCTCTGGCGGCTTCATGGCCGAGCGCTTCCGCAAGCTGCCGGGGATGGATCCGGTGCTCGATGCGGCGCTGAGCTTCGCGGCCAGCAAGGACGATCCGGCCTCCGGCGGCCGCCACAAGGTGTGGGGATCCAAACCGTTGTGGGTGTTGCCGCAGACCTCGACGATCGCATCGCATCTGCCGAAGGCGCTCGGCACCGCGGTGGCCATCGAGCAGGCACGGCGCATCGGTCATCGGCTGCCGATTCCCGATGACAGCATCGCGATCTGCTCGTTCGGCGATGCGTCGTCCAACCACGCCAGCGCGCAAACGGCGTTCAATGCGGCCGCCTGGACGGCCTACCAGAAATTGCCCGCGCCGGTGTTGTTCGTGTGCGAAGACAATGGGCTCGGCATCTCGGTGAAGACACCCGCGGGCTGGGTCGAGAGCAATTTCCGACACCGCGCCAACCTCGACTATTTTTTTGCGGATGGCCTCGACTTGGCCGGCGGCTATGCGCAGGTGCAACGCGCGGTGCAACACTGTCGAACCACGCGCCGACCCACGTTCCTGCATCTGAGAACGATCCGTCTCATGGGACACGCGGGCACCGATTTCGAAATCGAGTGGCGCAGCATCGAGGAATTGATCGCCGTGGAGGCCGGCGATCCGCTGCTGCGCTCGGCCGACATCGCGCTGGCCGCGAATCTCTACACCAAGGACGGACTGCTCGACTGGTACGAGGAAACGCGCAAGCGTTGCTTCGCGGCCGCGGAGGCTGCCGCCGCTCGTCCGCGGCTGGGGTCGTTGGCCGAGGTCATGCAGCCGCTGGCGCCCTATACGCCGGCCGCGGTGGCGGCCGAAGCCCAGCGCACCGATTATGCCGCCGCGCGTCTGGCGGTGTTCGGCGGCGAGGCGAAGCTGCCCGAGAAGCTCCCCCCGCGGCATCTGGCGATCCAGATCAACCAGGCCCTGCACGATGTGCTGGCGAAATACCCCGAGTCGCTGCTGTTCGGCGAGGATGTGGCGCAGAAGGGCGGCGTCTATACGGTCACCAAAGGGCTCTACAAGATCTTCAAGGGCAGCCGCGTGTTCAACACGCTCCTCGATGAGACCATGATTCTCGGCCTCGCGCAGGGTTATGCGAACATGGGGATGCTGCCGTTGCCGGAAATCCAGTACCTCGCGTATTTCCACAATGCCTGCGACCAGATCCGCGGCGAGGCGGCGTCATTGCAGTTCTTCTCCAACGGCCAGTACCGCAATCCGATGGTGATGCGCGTGGCCTCTCTGGGCTACCAGAAGGGCTTCGGCGGGCATTTCCACAACGACAATTCGATCACCGCGCTGCGCGACATTCCGGGCCTCGTCGTCGGCTGCTCAAGTCGCGGCGACGATGCGGCCATGATGCTGCGCACGATGCTGGCCTTGGCCAAGATCGACGGCCGGGTCTGCGCGTTCCTCGAACCGATCGCGCTGTACATGACCAAGGATTTGTATGAGCCGGGCGACGGCGCGTGGCAGTTCGGCTATCCGGCGCCGGACCGGGCAATGACCCTGGGGGAAGGGCGCATCTACAACCCGCAGGCGAACGACCTGGTCGTCTTCACGTTCGGCAACGGCGTACCGATGGCGCTGCGGGCCGCACGCACCATCGACAAGGATCTCGGCTGGCAAGTGCGGGTGATCGACCTGCGCTGGCTCGCGCCGCTCAACGACGCCTTCATCGCGGCACAGGCGCGGACCGCGAAACGCATCTTGGTGCTCGACGAAGGGCGCAAGAGCGCGGGGGTGGGCGAGGGGGTCATCACCGCCCTCGTCGAGGCCGGTTGCGGCGCCACCCCGATCCGTCGCGTGGCCGGCGCCGACACGTTCACTCCGCTGGCGGATGCCGCACTGCTGGTGCTGCCGGGCGAGCCCGAGGTGGTCGCGGCGGCGCGGGAGCTGGCGTCGGGGCAATAGGCCTCGCCTCCCTTGCCGCGGACGTGTGGAGATCTCATGAACACAAGGCGAATGTCAGTGCGCAAATTCGGTTTACTCGCGGGGTTCGTCGCGGCGTGTCTCGCCGTGGCCTCGCATGCCGACACCGTGAGGGTGGGCAGCAAGAACTTCACGGAGCAATGCATCGTCGCCGAAATATATGCCCAGGCATTGGAAAATGCCGGCATCGACGCGCGGACGCGGACCAACCTCGGCGCGACGCTGATTGCCCACGCGGCTTTGCTCAACGGCGATATCGACCTGTATCCGGAATATACCGGCACGGCCATGGCGCACGTCGTCAAGGGCGATCTGTCCGGATCGGCGGAGCAAACCTACAAGACGGTGAAGGACTATTATGAGAAGAACCTGCATTTGACCCTGCTGCAGCCGACGCACATCGACAACGGATACGCCATTCTGGTGCTTCCCGAGACGGCGGCGAAGTACAAGCTCAAGACCTTGAGCGATCTTGGCCCGGCGTCCCGGAATTTGAGTTTTGGGGCGGAGGGGAGCTTCGCGGATCGCAAGGACGGCTTGCCGGGTATGGCTCACCTTGTGGGGTACGCCTAGTGTTGCGGGCGAGATATATGCGCCGCACTTTCGCGGCACGCATAACTGCGTCGTTTATCCAGATGCAGAAGTTGCGCATTTTAGGGAAAATCGCGTAGACTTCCATGACGCAAATATGCGGCACGCGGAAGTGCGGCACATGGAGTCGTCTTGAGCGAACGCAAGGTCCCAGGGAATCCCTTCCGGTACGGGCGCGAGGCCGACGTCCTCGTGGACCGGATCGAGGAGCTCGCCCGCGTCGTGCGCGTCGGCTTCGAGTCTGCGGGGGCTACAACTGCAGTTGGCGCGCTCGAGCATATCCTCGACCTGGGCGAGGACGTTCCCTACAACGTGCAGCAGCTCGCAAGCGAATGCTGGGTGTTCATCCAGGACAACCGGCGCAGGCACCTTACGGCTGCGCTCGTCAACGAGGCGCTGGGCCGTGTCGTCTCAATGCAGCACGTCGGCTACCTGCAACGGTGGCTCCTCTTGGCGCGCGCCCAGAAACAGACGCTTCGGATTGTGAGCGAGGAGCCGATCGGGTTCGAGCTTTCCGCGGCGGCACTCCGGCATGGGCTACCGCGCACCACGATGCAGCGCGCGCTCGAGGCGCTCGAGCGGCAGCATTTCCTGCGCCGGGATCTCGGCGGGACTGCGGCAACCTGGCGGTTCGAGGACCCGTTCATGCGGGCATGGCTTGCTACGCTCGAGAATCAGTGATCGCATCAGCGCTTGGTTTCAGGCGTCCTCATTGATCAGCCGGAATACGCAATGACGCTGGCTAAGCTGCAAAAATCTCTTGCAGCGTGCCCAGGGTATTTCCCAGCGTCTTCGCCGACACGGCGCCGAGTTTTTTGACGAGGCGCAGCTTATCCACGGCTCTTACTTGATCGAGAAGGATCAAGCCCTTTTGGCCACCGTGGGATACCGCAACCCGAAACGGCGCCGGCCGGCTCTTGGTGGTCATTGGCGCGACGATGACCGTGCGCAGATGTTCATGCATCTCGGGCGGAGAGACCACGACGCAGGGCCGGGATTTTTGAATTTCACTGCCGACGGTCGGGTCGAGGTTGACGACCCAAATATCTCCGCGTGCTACCACGAGAGGTCCGAGTCGTCGGCGTTGCTGAATTCGCCCATGACCAGTTCGTCGTCCTCTTTTTCAGCAACTCGCTTGGCTGCCGCGGCCCAGCCGGTCCGCACGGGTTTCGCAAGTCTGCGCAGCACGATTGCGTCTCCCTCCACGGTTATCTGCGCCTCGTGCTCGAGGCCTACTTGCGCCAAGAACGGTTTTGGAATGACGATTCCGCGGGAATTGCCGATCTGCCGTATGGTGACTTGCAGGCGTTTCATTGTAATAACAATGTTATCCCATGCCCGCCCAAATGTCGATTATGGGCGCACCAGGGTCGGTGCCGAGCGCTGCTCATGTCGTCCGGAGGACTTCGCCGCGATCGCGATGACGCGAACGAGGCGGAATTCAGCGGCTCAGCACTGTCGCTTCCGCTGCACGGTCTATCGGCCGATGAGCCAACCTCGGCTGGCCCTGATTTGGAGGGCGGAGTAGAATAATTGTTTGTCGGCCGAGCCTTGCGAGACTGTATGGCAGGCCTTGAGGAGATCCAATGAGCGAGGAACGGGCGGTTCTTGCGGGTGGCTGTTTCTGGGGCATGCAAGACCTCATTCGCCGTTACGATGGCGTCGTATCGACGCGGGTCGGTTACACGGGCGGCGATGTGCCCAATGCGACGTATCGCAATCATGGTACCCATGCCGAAGCGATCGAAATCATTTTCGATCCGGCCAAGATCAGCTATCGCAAGCTGCTCGAATTCTTTTTTCAAATTCACGACCCGAGCACGCGCAATCGCCAGGGCAACGACACCGGCACGAGCTATCGGTCGGCGATCTATTACACGAGCGACGAGCAGAAGCGGGTCGCCGAACAAACGATTGCCGATGTCGATGCGTCCGGGCTGTGGCCGGGGAAGGTCGTCACCGAATTGGAGCCGGCCGGCGATTTTTGGGAAGCCGAGCCCGAGCATCAGGATTACCTGGAACGCTATCCCACCGGCTATACCTGCCACTTCGTCCGACCCAACTGGAAGCTGCGCTAACGCGGTTTGCAGTCCGGCGCCTCGACGCTGACTACCTTTGACGTTGCGCATCCATTTACATCGGCCCTGAAGACGTGCCGCCGGTTGTTGCGTCTTCGCGGCCGCGTACGCCCGAGTTCATGGCTGTTAGAATAGGCTGGAGGGTCACGCACACCGCCGTTCGTGGTCTCCGGTTCACCAGGGAGCACTCGTATTGAAAGGTTCTGATCTGCTGGTCGCCGCCCTCGAGAATGAAGGCGTCGATCGGATTTTTGGCATTCCGGGGGAAGAGAACCTCGACGTGGTCGAGTCGATTCGCAAGTCCTCGATCGAGCTCGTGCTGACCCGCCATGAGCAAGCCGCCGCGTTCATGGCCGCCACCTACGGAAGGCTCACCGGCAAGCCGGGCGTTTGCATCACCACGCTCGGGCCCGGAGCGCTGAATCTGTCGACCGGCGCCGCTTATGCGTTGCTCGGTGCCATGCCGATGATCATGATCACCGGGCAGAAGGGCATTCTGTCGTCGCGGCAGGCGCGATTCCAGATCGTGGATATCGTGGCGGCGATGCGGCCGCTCACCAAGCTGTCGCGCCAGATCGTATCGCCGCTGATGATCCCGACGCTGGTGCGTGAAGCCTTTCGCGTCGCGGGGGAGGAGCGTCCGGGTCCGGTCCATCTGGAACTTCCCGAAGACATTGCCGCCGAACAGTGCGAGCCGACGGCGTTGATTCCGCCGCATCCGGTCGAGCTTCCGCTCGCGAGCGCCGAGTCGCTCGATCGCGCCGCGCGCGAGATCGTGCAGGCCCAGCGGCCGCTGTTGATGCTCGGAGCAGCCGCGTCGCGGCCGCGTTCGACGTCGGATCTCGCGCAGTTCGTGCTGCGAACATGCATTCCTTATTTCACGACGCAAATGGGCAAAGGTACGGTGCCGGGGGGTACCGAGCTCTACATGGGCACGGCAGCACTCTCCGAACGCGACTACGTGCACGAGGCGGTGGAACGAGCCGATCTCATCATCACCATCGGCCACGACACCGTCGAGAAGCCGCCTTTCATCATGGGCGCCGTGGGTCCGAGGGTCGTCCATGTGGGATACCAGCCGGCCAACGTCGAACAGGTGTACTTCCCGCAAACGGAAGTCGTCGGCGACCTCGGCCCCTCACTGAGATTGCTGGCGGATCGCATCGCGGGGAAGATTCCCAACGCCCAGGCGCTGTTGCCGCTGCGGGAGGGCATCCTGAACCGCATTGCCGCACGCGCGACCGAGGATCGCTTCACGCCGCAGCGCCTGGTGCATGACGTGCGGGAGGTCATGCCGGCGGACGGTATTTTGGCGCTCGACAACGGGATGTACAAGATCTGGTTCGCGCGCAATTACCGCACTCGAGTGGCCAACACGCTGCTGCTCGACAATGCTCTCGCCACCATGGGGGCGGGGCTGCCGTCTGCCATCATGGCCGCGATGCTGTATCCCGAACGCCGCGTCATGGCCGTGTGCGGCGATGGCGGCTTCATGATGAACAGCCAGGAATTGGAGACGGCTGTCAGGCTCCAACTCGATCTCGTCGTCCTGGTGATCGAGGATAACGCGTACGGGATGATCCGCTGGAAGCAGGCGGTCGATCGTTTTCCCGATTTTGGCATGACGTTCACCAACCCCGACTTCGTCAAGTATGCCGAGGCCTACGGAGCCAAGGGCACGAGAGTGGCAGAGGTCGGCGAACTGCGAGCCGCGTTGGAGAACGCGTTTACCGGCCGCGGCGTCCACCTCGTCGTCGTGCCCATCGATTATTCGGAAAATAATCGGGTGCTGGTCGATGAATTGCGGCAGCGGCTGCCTATCGCGCCTCGATGAGCCGTTCGATGCCAAGGCGCGCCCGCCGCAAGCCGGCAGCGATGCCGGATGCGCTGCAGCCCGATCTTCGCGCGAGCGTAGCCAAGTCGGCCCGGGCCAGCCTACGGCACCGACCTCGGTCGGCATCAAGTGTCGAGCAACGTGACCGTCATTTGCGCCGGCAGGGTGGCTCCCGGCGGCACCATGAACACGCCGGGTTTCACTCTGAAGTCTCCCGTATAGCCCTCGGGATCGGCGATGCCGTGCCAGGGCTCGATGCAAATGAAATCGGCCTGCGGTTTCGTCCAGATACCAAGATAGGGTGCGTCGGGATAACTCACCTGGAGTCGTGGTCCGTCCGCGGCGCCGTAGGTCACCGAACGGCTTTGAACTTTATCGAAGATGATGACGTCGTCTCGAAACAGGGCGTCCGCCAGTGCGAGGCGGCGCTGAACGATGGGCGTTGGATGCAATGTGGGCGTGAGCAATCCTGCCGTGTTGAGCCGCCGCATCGGTGCAGGCTCCTCTTGGGTGAACTCGATGAAGTGAGCGGATCGCGCCCGTCCGTAAGGCAGCGGCCAGCGAAACGCGGGGTGGTAGCCGAAGCTTGCGGGCAGGTCCTCGTTGCCGGCGTTGTGCACGCGAGCCGTCACCGCGAGCGTCCGGCCCAGCAGCGCGTAGTCGACCGCCAATTCGAATTGAAACGGATAGATCTGCAGACTGGCGGCGTCGGCCCGCAGCGTGAAGGTGGCACCGGCGGAAGTCACATCGGCAACCTCGAAAGGCCTGCCTCGCGCGAAGCCATGACGCGAAAGCGCGTAGCTCGTCGAACCCAGACGGTAGCGGCCGCCGGCGAGCGCCCCGACGATCGGAAACAGGAGCGGCGCGCGTCCGGCCCAAACGGCGGGATCGCCGCCCCACAGGAGATCGTGTCCGTCCCGATCTCTCAGAGTGGACAGTTGGGCACCGAGAGGATCGATCTCGATGCGCAGCTCGCTCGAGCTCAACGATATCCATCGAGTGGGTCGATCTGGCACGCGGAAGCCTCGAGAGGGAAGCGGAAAAGTGCGATCATTCAAGCTTATTTTTGAGGGCATATCAATGCAGCGACCCCACTGGCCCCATAACCCATGATCGACGCCGCCGATGCCGCCGATGCCGCCGATGCGCCGCCGACGGCGGCCGAACGATACGACTTTCGTAGCACTCCGTATCTGGAGTCGCTCCTGCGGGGGCGCGAGCCCGACGATCCGCTGGCGCGGCAATTTCTGCCCGACGAACGGGAACTGCATGCGTTGTCTTACGAGACCGCGGATCCGATCGGAGATTTGCCGTTCAGTCCGGTGAAGGGAATCGTCCATCGCTATCCCGACAGGGTGCTTCTCAAGGCGGCGCATTCCTGCCCCGTCTACTGCCGTTTTTGTTTCCGCCGCGAGATGATCGGCAGCAAGGGCGACGCGCTGCAGGGGGCCGAGCTCGACGCCGCGATCGCGTACATTGCAAGCCATCCGGACATCTGGGAGGTCATTCTGACCGGCGGCGACCCGCTCTCGCTGTCCCGGCGGCGGCTCGCCGACATCCTCGACCGCTTGGCAGCCATCGAACATGTGGGCGTGCTGCGCATCCATTCGCGGGTGCCGGTGATCGCTCCGGAAACACTCGATGAGTCCTATGCGAGAACGTTGGTGCGCTCGATCCCCGTGTACCTTGCGATCCATGCGAACCACCCGGACGAGATTACCGAGGAGGTCGTCGCCGCCTTGGCACGGCTCTCGGCGTGCGGCGTCGTTCTGCTCGGTCAAACGGTGCTATTGAAGGGGGTGAACGACAACGCGGCCGTGCTCGATGCGCTGTTTCGCAAACTGGTGCGGCTCAAAGTTCGTCCCTACTATCTACACCACCCGGACCTGGCTCCCGGCACCTCGCATTTTCGCGTTCCGATCGAAGCGGGACAGGAACTGATGCGGTCGCTGCGCGGCCGGATTTCAGGCTTGTGCCTGCCCACCTACGTGCTCGATATTCCCGGCGGCTTCGGCAAAGTGCCGATCGGCCCGTCGTATGTCGGCGTCAAGCCCGCCTTCGGCCCTCGAGAGGTCATGGACTATCAGGGGATTCGGCGCAGCTACCCCGAGTGAAGGATGCGTCCGTCGCGAACCGCGATGGCGGTCGCGTGGGGTTGTCCCGCTTGCACCGTGTACACCTTGGCATTGGAGAGGATCAGATCCGGGTCGGCTTCGCTGAAACGCTGGCGCTACAGCGTACTGCGAGCGGATGCGGTGGCTGGACAGTATGCCGCGGCACAGCAATCGGGGCAAGGAGGCGCAGCGGCGGGTGTAGACTGCTCGCGATGTGGCGAATTCGAGGCTGATCCTTATGTGGAGCTACGTTCCCCCGATCGACGATATTCGGTTCGTGCTCGATGAGCTGCTGAACGTGCGCCGCGATTGGAACGAGATGCCGAGATTGGCGAGCCTCGATGCCGATCTCGTGCCCCAGATACTCGAGGAGGCCGGAAAATTCGCGGTGGGGCGTTTGCTGCCGATGAACTCTTCCGGCGATCTGGAGGGCTGCCGCTTTTCCGGCGGAACGGTGCATGCCCCTACGGGTTTTGCCGCGGCGTATCGAGACTTCTGCGCTGCCGGTTGGCCGGCTCTGGCGTGCGATGCCGGCAGCGGCGGCCAAGGATTGCCGCAGACGCTCAACGCCGCGCTCTACGAGATGCTCAACGCGACGAATCATGCATGGGCGATGTACCCGGGATTGGCCCACGGCGCGTACGAGTGCATTCGCGCCCACGGCTCCGACCATCTCAAAGAGCATTTTCTGCCGAAGATCGTCAGCGGCGAATGGTTGACCACGATGTGCCTCACCGAGGCACACGCGGGATCCGATGTGGGATTGCTGCGGACGGCCGCCCTGCCGCGGAGCGGCGGAACCTACGCCATCAGCGGATCGAAGGTGTTCATTTCCGGGGGCGACCACGATCTATCCGACAACATCATCCACCTCGTGCTGGCACGGTTGCCCGACGCACCGGCCGGCACCCGCGGAATCTCCTTGTTCGTCGTGCCCAAATTACTGGCCCATGCCGATGGCTTGCGGCCGAACGGGGTGCGCTGCGACGGGATCGAAAAGAAGATGGGCATCAAGGGCAGCGCGACTTGTCTCCTGCGGTTCGAGGCGGCCCAGGGCTGGATCGTCGGGGAACCGAATCGCGGCCTGGCCGCGATGTTCGTGATGATGAACGAGGCGCGTCTGCATGTCGGGTTGCAGGGGCTGGGGCACGCCGACGCGGCTCTGCAAAATGCCACCCGCTATGCCGCGGAGCGTCTGCAAATGCGCGCGCCCGCGAGTCCTCCGGGCGTCGAGGCGGTCAATCCCGCACCGGCAACGCCGATCGCCTTCCACCCGCCGATTCGCAGGGTGCTCGCGACCGCGCGTGCAATGGTCGAGGGACAGCGTGCGTTGGCCTACTGGGCTGCCCACCTTCTGGACGTCGCGGAGTTCCATCCCAGCCAGCCTGCGCGCGAACGGGCACACGCGCTGGCGTCGATCCTGACGCCGGTCGTGAAGTCGTTTCTGACGGAAAACGGCTTTTTGCTGTCGAGCGCCGCCTTGCAAGTGTGGGGCGGTTACGGCTACGTCCACGACTTCGGCATCGAGCAGACGGTCCGCGACAGCCGTATCGCCATGATCTATGAAGGCACCAACGAGATTCAGGCCATCGATCTGCTGAGCAGAAAAATATTGGCGGACGAGGGCGCGAAATTCGGACTGTTGATCGAGACCGTCCGCGACGAAGCCGCGCGCTGCCGCGGCGTTGCGGAGTGCGGCGACATGGCGGCCGTGCTCGACGGGCTGACCGGCAGCCTGATGACGCTCACCGACCACATCATGGCCGGCTCGGTTGCCTTTCCGGAGCTTGCCCCGAACGTCGCCGGCGATTTTCTGCGCGCCCTGGGTTTGAGTTTGCTGGCCGCTTTGTGGGCGAGAGCCGCGCGCGTGGCCGCGTCGGGCGCGAGCAGTCCGCTGCACCGGCGCAAACTCGAGACCGCACGCTATTATTTCGACTACGTTCTGCCGGAGGCGCAGTATCGGTTCGCCCTGGTGTCGAACGGCCGGCGGCCGCTGCCTTGGGCGGGGACCTGAATGACGGTCAGCCAGGAGAGTCCGGCCAAAGCGGCCGGCGACAACACGGAGTCCTTGTCCGATCACATCGATCAAAACATCGAAAGCGTGGCGGCGTTGCAGCGCCGCGAGTGGGATCAGACGGGCAAGTCGCAACGGCGGGTGGAGAGGATCAGCCGACTGATCGGTCGTCCCGTCTTTCTGGTTGCGCTGCTGGTGTTCGTGGCGCTTTGGATCGGGGTCAACAGCATGCTGCCCTCGCTTGGCCTGAAGCCGGTGGATCCGCCGCCATTTCAATGGTTGGAGGGTGGACTGACCCTGATCGCGCTGCTGATGACGACCATCGTACTGATCGCGCAAAACCGGCAGACCAAGCTCGAACAGCAGCACACTCACTTGGATCTTCAGGTCAACCTGCTGACCGAACAGAAAGTGACGAAGCTCATCCATCTGATCGAGGAGTTGCGGCGGGACTTGCCGATGGTCAAGGATCGCCACGACCCGCAGGCAGCGGCCTTGCAGGAATCTCCCAACCCCAGCGCAGTGCTGTCGGCCATCGACGACGTGGGGCTGACCCACAGCGCCGATCCCGCACCCTCGGACGGCTCGATTCCGGGCCAGAAGAGGCCGTCGCCAACCCGCTAGAATCCAAACCGCCGCGCCGTGGATTCTCTCGCGGTGCGGGTTTGGGGCGCTGCCGCGCATCGATGCCGATGCATCTTCTGGGATGCGTCTCACACTGCGGCGGTGACCGGCCGTGAGGTCACGGCGGATATGTCATATTAGGGGGCCCCCGCCTGATTGCTTCGGGAGAGTGTTCTTGCAGGCCGACCAATCGAAGATACCCGCAGCGCCAGCCCCTGCCCGCGCGCGGCAAATGTGGGCGGCGAAGACGCTCGTCCTCGGGGCGATCGGTTTGCTGTTGTACGTTGCGCACGCCGCGTTCATACCGATCGCGTTGGCCCTGCTGCTGGCGCTCGTCCTGTCGGGGCCGGTCGAAGGGCTGCACAAGCTCAAGGTACCGCGCAGCGTGAGTGCGGCTCTCATCCTGGTGATCGCGCTCAGCCTGATTGCCGGTTTCGTCGACCTGATGTGGACGCCCGCGCAACAGTGGTTCGCCGCCGCTCCGAAAACCATCGTGACCATCAAACAGAAGATCACGCCGGTTGCCAAGTTCATGGATCGAGTGGAGGAACTGCGCAAGTACGCCGGCACCTTGAGCGGCACGAAGCACGCCCCCGCTCCGGTAGTCGCAGCCGCGACGGACGCGCAGGAGTCGGCACCCGTCATCATCCTGGACGCCACTCGCGAAGCTCTCGTCGGCCTGCTTACGTTCGTGATCGTGACGCTGTTCCTGCTGGCCGGCGGGCCGCCCATGCTCGCGCGGATGACGGCCGCCTTCGTCGACGATCTGAATGCCGCGCGTGTCCTCAACATCATCGAGAAGGTCAGGGCGGAGGTTGGGCGATTCTACGCGACCAGCGCCATCATCAATCTCAGCCTGGGCAGCGCGACGGCGGTGGCGATGATGGCATGGGGCATGCCGACGCCGTATCTGTGGGGAGCGCTGGCGGCGCTCTTGAATTTCATTCCCTACGCCGGCTCCGCGACCACGCTGATCGTGCTGTCGCTCGTGGCGGTGGTCTCGTTCAACACCTTGGGGCACATTCTCGGCGTCGCGGGCACCTACATCTTGCTGGCCGCCGTGGAGGGCCAGGTGCTGCAGCCGCTGCTGATCGGACGCCGGCTCGATGTCAATCCGCTGCTGATCTTCCTGGCGTTGTGGTTCGGCGGCCTGTTCTGGGGTATCGCCGGTGTGGTGTTGGCGACGCCCACGCTGGTGGCGCTGAAAGTCATCGCCGAAAATGCCAATCACGGCAAGGCGATGATGGAGTTTCTGGGTCCCAACGATCAGACGCCCGGCCGGGACAAGAAACTTCGCCGGTTCGCGAAGGCCTTGGAATAGCGGCCGTCCCGCGGCCGCCTCCGGTTCTCGCCAGTGTTCGAACCGGCTGGCAGCACGGCGCCGAGGCGCTAAAGCGCGTCAAGCCTGTTGAATACGCTTCTCATGGCGTCGATGCGTCCGAGATAGGCGCGCACTTCGTGATCGCCGCACCGCTGGCCTTCACTCAGGCGAAAGCCGCGGCGCGCGTATTCGTCGCCGGCTCCGGCTCCGCACAGATGGATCACGGCGGCCAGTGCCTGTTTGCGGCGAAGGGCCACGGACTTCATGCGGTGCCGCTCGAGAATGACGGCCACATTTCGGTCCAGATAGGCCGCCGTCAGTTCGACGGCATGCGCCGGCACGACCCTGTAATAGAGAGCATTGGAGCCGCATGACGGCACGTCGCCGGCGCGATCTTTGAGCGATTCGTGGTCATGAATGCAGTAACGGCTGGCGTCGGCATACGTGCCGTCGGTGATCTGATACATGCCGACGGCGCTCGACGCCGGCCGGTAGATTTCGAACGGGTGCAAGGTCCATGACCAGCGCCAATAGGTCCGGGCGACGGGGTTTCCCGCGCCTTCCACCTGGGCCATCGCGGCGAGCAGATCGGGCGTCATCACGTGGGTGGCGAACTTGCGGAAGAGGGGTGCGTATTCCGCCCAAGTCTCGGCAGGCCTCTTGGAGAACGCTCCGCTGACCGGAAACAGCAGTTCCGACGGCTTGCGGACGACCTGGTAAATCCAATTGAGCGCAATCGACAAGGTCAGAACGGCCGCCATCGCCAGGATAATTTTCACGGCGCGCGGTACGCGCTGAATGGTGCGCCGCCAACGCCGCTGCGCTCGACCCTTCGGCCGCGGCACGCGGGGCCGCCGCGTGCGTGCCCGCGTTGTTTTCGGGGTCGAGGAGGTGGTAGGGCGCGGCATCGAATCGAACGATACCTGACTATGGAGGGTGTGAGCGTTGAAATCGGTCGCCACGCGACTTGGGTCACGGGCGAGTCGCCGGGCCCCGCAGAGAAGGGCGCCAGGCTGCAGGGAGCCCGGACCTAAGCCGTCACGTCCAGTTGGGAACCGAGTGTCGACGCAGCCGACGCGCTCGCCAGCGCACCGGCGGAGCTGAGCTGCGCGATTTCAGTCTCCACCAAGGTGATCTGCGTGGCGACCAATTGAGCGGTGGCTGCATTGGCAACGCCCGCCCCGGGGGTCTCATCCTGCTGCAATTCTTTTTGGTACTTGACGAGCTGCTTCTCTAGTGCAGCGATTTGCGCACTATTGCCGGCCGCACTGGAGGTGGTACTCGATCCGATCGCCGTCATGTCCGCTCCCGGTTGGATACCGGCACGGTGTCATTAAAGCCCGTGCCGTGACTATTTATCGGCGGGAGCCGATATTTCCTTAGCGCGACGTGAGAAAAAAGGGGTAAAAAGGCCGCCGCGACTGCGTAGCGGACGGCTGGCGGCGGGGTTGCACTGCAACACCCACACACGCGGCAACCGAGCTGCCGCGCCTATCTCAGACCTAGGGGTCGGCCCGCTATCAATGCCTTACGTGATGATGGCGATGATGGTGACGGTGATGCACCCGGTGGGCTGCAGCAAAAGAGGCGTCCGCGCAGAAAAACAACGTGCCAACCGCCAGGGCGATCGCCATAAATGATTTATTCATACTTTCCAACTCGAGTGCTAGTGAAGACCGCGAGAGTAGTATCGCATTGCTGTGTGCGAAATGCGTGACGGCCGGTCCGGTCGGAATGAAAAAATCTTCATGTCCGGCAACTCACGCCGGCGGGCGTTATGCGTGCGCGACAGATGGATGCTGGAACCCCTATTCCTGGAAAGCTCAGGGGTGTCGTTGATTTCATCATAATTCGTGCTATCCCGCCACGGCTTGCAGCCGCGACCTAGCCATCCCGATTCACAGCAATTGGCCCAAGGCGGCCGCCCACCGTTGCCAGGGCGGGCGGTCACGAGAGGAGCAGTCTCTATGTTTCCTTGCGCATATACGGGATACGACGTTATCGATAAACTCATTCTAAGTATGAAACCGGTATTGGTGGAAGCCGCAGGACTCTCTCAGCCTACAGCCCGAGACCTCGTATTGTCGGGATTCTGGACTGCGCGCGGCATTGGCCCCATTGAGCACCAGCTTGAATCCATTCGTCTTGCTTCCAGAACGGATGCCATCGCGGATGGGACGCGCATCGAGGCGTTGGACACGGCCGGAGCGTGGGTACTGCACAAACTGCTAATGCGGCTGCGCGGCGGCGACGTCATCGTGACCGTGCGCGGCTTACGTCCACGCTTCGCAAAGCTGCTGGACGTCGTCGCACAACAGATTGCTGACGAAGCGGCCAAGCCCGTGCCGGCTCCGATTCCGTCCTTGACGGTAGTCGAACGCATCGGCCGCAGCACCGAAGCGGTCTTGTCAGAGACCGTCGTGTTACTCGCCTTCATCGGCGAAAGTGCATACGCGCTGGGAGGCTGCTTCAGGCAGCCGGCGCGTTTTCGATGGCGCACCGTCCTGTACAACATACGCATTGCCGGAATCGACGCGCTTCCCATCGTTGGGCTGCTGTCGTTCATGCTGGGCATCGTTGTCGCTTATCAGGGCGCCGCTCAGCTGCGCCAATACGGGGCCAATATCTTTGTTGCCGACCTTGTCGGCTTGTCCATGCTGCGGGAGTTTGCCCCTTTAATCACAGCCATCATTATCGCCGGGCGTTCCGGCTCTGCGTACGCAGCGCAGATCGGGACGATGGAGGTGACCGAGGAACTCGACGCCATGCGCACGCTTGGCATCGAGCCAATGGAGCAGCTGGTTCTGCCCAAGATCATTGCGCTGGTGATCGCGCTGCCGCTGCTAACTGTGTTTGCAGACTTACTCGGAGTGTTCGGCGGCATGCTCATGGCCCAAGCGCAGCTCGGTGTAGGCTTTGGCGAGTTTCTCGATCGATTCGTCAAGGCCGTTAGCATCACGGCCTACATGGTCGGCATCGGCAAGACTCCGATATTCGCCGGCATCATTGCAGTGGTCGGCTGCTTTCAGGGCTTTCGCACCAAGGGGGGTGCCGACAGCGTCGGCCGCCAGACCACGCGCGCGGTGGTTCAATCGATCTTCCTGGTAATTCTTACCGATGGCTTGTTTTCCGTCGCTTTCAGCGTACTGGACCTCTGACGTGCAAGGCAATGAGCAAACTCCCGAGTCGGTTATCGAGATCAACAAGGTGTCGACGCACTTCGGCGACCATGTCGTGCATTCCGAACTCGACCTTCAAGTGCGCCGCGCGGAAATCTTCGCGTTAGTCGGCGGCAGCGGCTCCGGTAAATCGACGCTGCTGCGCGAGATGATCCTGCTGCACCGTCCGGACTCCGGCTCCATCCGGGTTCTCGGCGTAGATCTGAACCAACTCGGAGACGACGGGGCTCTCGCGTTGCGTCGGCGGTGGGGCGTGGTGTTTCAGCACGGTGGCTTGTTCGGTTCCCTGACGGTGATGGAAAACGTTGGCTTGCCACTGCGCGAACACACGGATCTCGATGATGCGTTGATCGATGACCTCTCCGCCTCAAAGCTCGCCATGAGCGGCCTGACGCCGGAGGTCGGGGCGCAGTATCCGTCCGAATTGAGCGGCGGGATGATGAAACGCGCTTCCCTCGCGCGCGCTCTGGCACTCGACCCGGAGCTACTGTTCCTCGACGAACCGACCGCCGGACTCGATCCGCTCAGCGCCGATGGCGTGGACGAACTCGTACGCAAGCTGCGCGACCTATTCGGTCTGACCATTGTCATCATCACGCACGACCTCGACTTATTGTGGCAGGTGGCCGACCGCGTCGCCGTCCTCGCCGAAGGCAAGGTACAAGGCGTGGGGTCGATGTCCGAGCTCTCGCGCGTGGACAACCCTGCCGTTCGGCAGTTCTTCGACGGCCCGCGGGGTAGAGCGGCACATGANNCTCATCGAAACCAAGGTGAGCTATGTGCTCGTCGGCGCGTTCGTGCTCGTCCTCGGCGCCGGGCTGATGGGCGTAGTGCTTTGGCTCGCCTCAGGGGGAGCACTCCAGAAGAGGTACGACTTGTATCTGGCGATCGAAACTGAGCCCGTGGCCGGGCTCAACCTGAACGCGCCGGTCAAATACAACGGTGTCGATGTGGGCAAGGTCCGCACCATTCAACTGGATCCCGCAAACCCGGAGCACGTGCGGCTCGTGTTCGCGATCGAGCGCGGCACTCCGATCAATCAGGACACCCTCGCGGTGTTGAAGACACAAGGCCTGACCGGCATCGCCTATGTCGAACTCGAGGGTGGCGGGCGGGAATCGGCACCGCTGCGCGCCTCTGCGCCCGGCCAATATCCAGAGATTCGCACAAAACCCTCGCTTAGTGCCCGACTGGAGAATGTGCTCACGTCCGTTTTGGCGAAACTGGACCAGACTTCGAACAACATCAATGCCATGCTTAGCGATGACAACAGAGCCGCGTTTACCCATGCCCTTTCCGACATTGCGGCGGTTTCGCACACGCTTGCCGCACGCAAGACTACGCTCGACGCGGGCATAGCCAGCGCAGCTCAAACATTCGACAACGGCGCCCGCGTGACCGCCCAACTGGGCCCGGTCATCGAGCAGATCAGCCGCAGCGCACAAGCTGTCGAACGAATGGGGAACGAGGCTGCATTGGCCAGCACAAGCGCGGGAAAGACGGTCGACTCCGTTGGCGCAGACGTGAAGCGGCTCACGGCGGAGACTGTCCCGGAACTGCAACGGTTGCTAGGCGAACTAAGTGTCCTTTCAAACTCATTGCGGCGCCTCAGCGACCAAACCGAGCGCAATCCGGCCGGCCTCCTCTTGGGTCACAGCCCGGTGCCTGAAGGGCCGGGCGAATCGTCACAAGGGCACCGGCCGCCATGAACCGCCTGTGTTTCGCCCGATTGTTCCGGTTTAGTGCTGCCGGTCTGGCTTTGACTCTGAACGCTGGTTGCGGCGCGCTGTTTCCGAAGGCGGCGCTGCAACCGTCCTTCTACACCCTCGACAGCGCGCCGGCCGCACCCCACGCGGCAACAGGTGGTGTCCCGCGCGTGTTGACGGCGGCGCCCACGCTGATCATCAATCCTCCGGGTGCGGCATCCGGCTTTGACAGCCCACACATTATCTATTCGCGCGGGTCCCATACGCACGAGTATTTTTCTCACAGCGAGTGGGTCGATACGCCGGCACGCATGCTCGCGCCGCTCATCGTTGCCGCCATCGAGAACGGCGGCGCGTTCAGCGCGGTCGTGCTGACGCCCAGCGTCGCGGCCGGCGACTTGAGGCTCGACACTGAGATAATGCGGCTCGAGCAGGATTTTGTTGGCCAGCCAAGCCGTGTCCGCTTCACGCTGCGAGCCTATGTCGTGGATGATGCTACGCGCCGAGTGATTACATGGCGCGAATTCGATGAGACCGTTGCAGCCACGAGTGAGGATCCCCAAGGAGGGGTAGTTGCTGCCAATCGCGCGGTGCAGATCGTGCTGGAAAAGCTTGCGAGCTTTTGTACCGAAGCGGCCGGATCGTGGCAGCCTCCAATGCCGAAGTTCTGAAGCGCGCCGAAGAAGTCGTTGGACGACAAGAAAACGGCGGCTGCTGTGTGCCCCAGATGTGTCAATCACCGCGACACATGTAGCAATGGCATGACACCTTGCACTGCGATCAAGCAGCGGCGCTGCCATTGAAGCAGTTGCTTTCGCCAACCCGACGTTGGTTTACGGCAACAATCAGTTCTGGCCAGCGGCGAGTCGCCGTGTCGAGCGGGAGAAGCGGCGAAACGCTGCGCGGCAGGCTCCTCCCTTCGGAGATTGTCCCGATAAACAGTTATTCCACACGGATGGCACGTTGTTTGCTCCTCGGCTTCCGTGAGGAAACTATGTTGTGGGAAATACACAGATAGTTTGCGGAATAAATCATAGCAAAACTATTTGGCATGAGGGGGCACGATGCAAAGCAGCAACAAGGCGGCAGTTCGGCTGGCCGTGGCGATAGCAGGGGTTTTGGGCGCAGCGACGGCGGGTGCGTTCGATATCGAGTCGGGGGATTGGAAATTCTCCGTTGATGGCAACATCAACGTTCACTACATCTACTCGAGTTGCGAATCGACGGGCAAGGCGGTGTCGATCGATACCATCGGTGGTGCCTGTACGGCGAACGCGACCGGCAGCAGCGTATCCAACGTGGGCAACGGACTCTTGCCGGCGGCGATCACTTTCGGGCTCGCGACGACTCAGAACGGATTCGATATTGCGGCGCACTTCGGCCTGTATCCCGGGATCGCCAGCAACGACGGCGGCAGTCCCAATCTGCAGAGCACGGCGGGCCAGCAGACCAACGTGGGACTCGCCACCACCGGACTCGACGTTCGCCAAGTGTTCATGACTTTCGGCAACAAGGACATCGGTACCTTCACGCTGGGCCGCAACTTCGGGCTGTTCGCGTTCGACGCCATCATCAACGACATGACGCTGCCGGGCGTCGGCGTCGCCGGGTCTGCGTCGACCGCGTCGCCCTCCAACACGACGCTGGGGTCCATCGGCTTCGGCTACATCTACGTGGACACGCTCGCGCAGATGAACTACACGACGCCGGATTTCGCCGGGGCGAACCTGACGGTCGGCATTTACGATCCGCTCAATTCGCTGACCGCGCCCGGCACCAATCAGCCCAAGAAGGCTCCGGGATTCCAGGCCAAGGCGACCTATACCTACAAGTTCTCGGACGACATGAAGTTCTACGCGTCGGTGTCCGGCCTCACCCAGAAGCAGGATTACACGGGGGTGGCGGTTCCGGGCGGCACCGTTCAATACACGAGCACGGGCGGGGATGCATTCGTGAAATTCGACGTGGCGGCGTTCGAGGTGGATGCCTCGTACTACCGCGGCACCGGTTTGGGCACAACGGGGTTGTACTTTCTCGCCGACGATGTCCAAGGGACTGCGCGGAAGTCCCAGGGCTACCTGCTTCAGGCCACCTACAAGGTGGGCGCGGCCAAGTTCGGCGTCAACTACGGCGTGAGCAAGCTGCAGTATGCGAATGCAATCGATGCGTTGAGCGCGCCCACATTGCTGGACAGCAACAACAAGGTGACCGCCGGCCTTTATTACTCGTTGACCAAGAATCTGACGCTGCTCACCGAATTCAGCGACGTCTGGACCAAGGCGCACGACGGCGGCGAGAACAAGAGCTTCAACGGCAACGTTGGGGCCTTCCTCTCCTTCTAGCTCGAGCCCGCGGCTGAGGCGGAACGAGCGACACAAAAAAAGGGCGGGAGCCGCGAGACTCCCGCCCTTGTCATCGTCGAATCGCGCTCTTACGAAGTCGCGGCTTTCGCGACGCCGTTCACCTTCACGGCATTGGCGGCGAGCATGTCCATCAATGGCGGCGACAGCGCATCGTACGGCTCGAGTTTGAGCTCCCTGAGGCGGGCGCGAATCGCATCCATATCTTCCGGCTTGGTGCCGGTCTCGATGACGGAAGATACGAATGCGGCGAATGCCGGCGCACCCCAACCGCTCTTATCGAGCCGCTCGGCATGCACGAACGTCAGGCCGTTGAACGCGTGCTTCGGGTTCACGATGGGGCCATGCATGTGCACGCCGCAGACCGTGCAGGCGTTGCGCTGAATCGTCTTCGTCGGGTCGACGACCTTCAGTTTCTGGCCGTTGGCAACGACTTCGACTTTGTCGGTGGGTACCACCGCGATCATCGAGAACAGAGCGCCCAGCGGTCTCCAGCATTGCGAGCAGCCGCAAACGTGGTTGAACAGCACGTCGCTCTTGATCGTTACCTTCACCGGATCGGTGGTGCATTTGCACACCAGCGTGCCGCCCGAATAACCGGGGGTTCCGGCCTTGACGCCGTTGTCCACGGCGGGGTGAATTTTCACAGACATAGTTACTTCCTCTTTTGGTTAATAGATCGCAACGCTTCGAATCGACTCACCCGTATGCATGAGTTCGAAGGCGTCGTTGATTTTCTCTAGCGGCATGGTGTGGGTGATGAGGTCGTCAATATTGATCTTGCCGTCCATATACCAGTCCACGATCTGCGGGAGTTGGGTGCGGCCCCGAACGCCGCCGAATGCCGATCCCTTCCATACTCGGCCCGTGACGAGTTGAAACGGGCGAGTATGAATTTCTTTGCCGGCGGCCGCCACGCCGATGACGACCGAAACGCCCCAGCCGCGATGGCAGCATTCCAGCGCCTGGCGCATGAGTTCCACGTTGCCGATGCATTCGAAGCTGTAATCGGCGCCGCCGTTGGTGAGGTCGACGATATGCGCAACCAGGTCGCCGGCCACTTCCTTCGGGTTGACGAAGTGAGTCATGCCGAACTTTTCGGCGAGCGCCTTGCGCTTCGGATTGATGTCGACGCCGATGATCTTGTCGGCACCGGCGATCCGCGCGCCCTGAACCACATTCAGGCCGATCCCGCCCAGTCCGAAAACCACGACGTTCGAACCGGGCTCGACCTTGGCCGTGTGAATGACCGCGCCGATGCCGGTGGTCACGCCGCAGCCGATGTAGCACACCTTGTCGAACGGGGCGTCTTCGCGAATCTTGGCGACCGCGATTTCCGGCAACACCGTGAAATTCGAAAAAGTCGAGCAACCCATATAGTGATGGATCATCTCCTTACCGATGGAGAATCGGCTGGTGCCATCCGGCATCAGGCCCTTGCCCTGCGTGGCGCGGATCGCGGTACAGAGATTGGTCTTATGCGACGTGCAGGACTTGCACTCACGGCATTCGGGGGTATAGAGCGGAATGACATGGTCGCCCTTCTTGACGGATTTCACTCCGGGGCCGACATCCACCACGATGCCGGCGCCTTCATGGCCAAAAATGGCGGGGAACAATCCTTCCGGATCGGCTCCCGAGCGAGTGAACTCGTCGGTGTGGCAGATACCGGTGGCCTTGATCTCCACCAATACTTCACCGGCCTTCGGTCCGTCGAGATCCACCATGGCGATCTCGAGCGGCTTGCCCGCAGCGTAGGCAATTGCAGCTTTGGTTTTCATAAATTCCCATCTGTAGCGCTAGAAATGACGCGGCCGATCGGATCGACCGGCCGAACCTTGTAACCCATCAATGTCGAATCAATCTCCCGTTCAATCCCGGCGATCCGGCGACGCCCGCGTGGCGCGGTAGTACTCACCGCGTCCAGTCCGAATGGGATGGCCGCCGGCTACTTCAAGTTTCCGGCACGATGACGACGCCCCAGGGACTCGAGCCTGCCTTGATGCGAGCGATCTCCTTGCCTTCCTCGACATTCACTACGGAAACATCGTTGGAGGGGCCGTTCGCGGCGAATAGAAATTTCCCATCCGGCGACAGCGCGATTCCCCACGGACGCGCTCCAACCTTGATCGAGCGGAGTATTTCATAAGTATGCGTGTCGATGACCGAAATCGTCCCCGCACGTCCATTGCTGACGTAGAGCTTGTTGCCGTCGGCGGACACTCTGACGCGCATGGGCCTCGAGCCCGCGGGCAGCTTGATGGTCTTCAGCACTTTCGCATGGACGGCGTCGATCACGTTCAATTCGCCGGTGGATTCCGATGGAATGAACCCAATTGCGCCCGACGGCAGGAAGTCCACGCTTCGCGGCCGCCCGTTCACTTTGAATTGCGCCACGGGCTTGTAACTGGTCGTGTCGATGACGAATACATCGCCCCCGGCTTCGCAGGTCACGTAGAACTGTTTGCCGTCGAGCGTCGTCGTAACGCCCTCGGGCTCCGCGCCCACCAGGATGATGTGCTCCACCTTCGAGGTGGCGATGTCGATCACGCTGGCGGCTTTTACGTCCTCATTGGAAATATAGAGTTGCTTGCCGTTTTTGCTGAGCGCGAACTCCTCCGGATCCGAGCCGGCAGCCAATTTGCGCGTGAGTTTCTTGCTGGCTACGTCGATGACGCCGATTCCGTCCGCGGATTTGTCGGTATTGGCATCGTCGTCGTCATCATCGTCCTTCGCGCCCTTCTTGAAAATGGGATTGCCGTTGGCGTCCAATTGGGGCGGCGCCTTGACCGGCGTGCCGCTCAACGCCACATACACGGTTTTTCCATCAGGGCTCGCCTGAATGCCGCGCGGCCGTTTGCCGACGGGAATGGTCGCCGTCACGGCGAGGTTCGAGCCGATCACGGTTACATCACCCGACTTTTCGTTAGTCACGAATACCTGGTAGGCCGCAGCTGCGTGTCCCGCAATCGGCGACAGCGCGACCAGCACAGCTCCGATGAACGCGGGGCCATGATCTGAAAGTCCGGCTATGCATCGAGGCGTCAACACGAAATCTCACTCCTCGCAAAAACGGCGATTTATAACCGACAGTATAATCTGATATAGCGGGCCGCACACCCTTAGGTTCGGATGTCGGTCCCGGCGTGGCGGAAAAAAATGTTCGATTCGCGGGACGGGGCGCAGCACTCCGTCAACTGCGGCGAACTATGTTTGCAAGCAGCCCGCGTCGGCGTGACGCGCATCGTCTTGATCCTGCGGAGATCTCACCGAGGCGCGTGATGACGGCGTCCGGAGCCGTGCGGTTCGCGTCCTTGCGTGCCACCGCGCGCCTCCGTTCATCGAGAGGAGGCACTGCCGTGCAAACGAATCGCCTTAAGCCCAGCCGAACTCGCGACACATCGACGATCCCTTGCTACATGTGTCAGCGCTTGCTTCATCTGTGCCATATTCGCTACGGTCGCGGGGAGGCGGCGCCCCCGCTGAGTCGGGGAAGAGCCCTGCGACGGCCGAATCTCTCCTCCTAGCCGCCGATGCAGGCGAGGTTTTCACTTTGGCCGGCACCACCGTACGTTTTTTGTGAAAAAGGCGGTCGCGCCGCCTCGGATGGCATACCGATTGCTATTCCATAGTCGCGGCCCCAGCGGCAGGCGCTGAGCAGGCGATGGTATCGAGGCTGCCTCACCCGTAAAGTGGGCGCACGGCGGTACCGATTGATTGGCGGCCGGCCGAACTATAAACAACAGGAAGCATTGCGAAGGAGGGAGTTTTGTCAGTAACGAATATCAACACCTTACCCATTTTCCCGCGCGGCACCCAGGATAAGGACTGTGTGCACGCCGTCTGCTGTGGCAGCGGCGATACGCTCAGACCCCAAGCAGTAGGAGAATTGAGATGAAATGGCTCACAGCAAAACCTCAAGTCAAGATATTTTGCGCGGCCGCAGCGTTCGTAATGACCTGTGGCGCCGCGATGGGTGCGTCGGATACCGAGCAATTCCAACGCTTTCAGGATCCCAATCAGTGGGGCGCGCCGGCGGGCAATCTGAATCAGACTCGCTATAGCGCACTCAAAGACATCAATACCGGCAACGCGAAAGATCTGCAGATGATCTGGGCACAGTCGAGCGGCACCTTGCGTGGTCACGAGGGGCAGCCTCTGGTCATCGAAGATGTCGGCGGCAAGCCGATGATGTTCATGGAGAGCGGTTGGCCGAACATCGTTCAGGCCCTCGATCTCAGCGACCCGGATCATCCGGTGCAGGTATGGAGTTACACGAAGACCAGCGGACGCGATGAATCCGCGGTGCCGCGCGCCTGTTGCGATACCGTCAATCGTGGTCTGTCGTACTCGTCGGGCAAACTCGTGTTCGCGACCCTGGACGGCTACGTCATCGCCCTCGATGCCGTAACCGGCAAAGAAGCCTGGGTGGTCAAGCACGCCTACCCGGATCACGGCGAAACCATCACGCCGGCACCGATCATCGCCAACGACAAAGTCGTCATCGGATTGGGCGGCGATGAGTTTGGAGCCCGCGGCCGTGTTTCGGCGTACAACCTCGCCGACGGCAAGAAAGTGTGGGAATGTCATTCCACGGGCAGCGACAAAGATGTGTGCCTGACGCCGAACACCAACAAGGCGCATCCGGAATACGGCAAGGCCGGCAAGGATCTGGGCATCAGCACCTTTCCCGGCGACGAGTGGAAGCGGGGCGGCGGCGCGGCGTGGGGCTGGTATGCCTACGATCCGGCCTTGCACCTCGTCTACTACGGAACCGGCAACCCGGGTCTGTGGTCTCCGCAATATCGTTGCGCCGAACCGTTGACCCAGGCGAATTGCAACAGCGGCAAATACGACAATAAATGGTCGCTGAGCATATTCGCGCGCAACGTCGATACGGGCGAGGCGGAGTGGGTGTACCAGATGACCCCATTCGACCAGTGGGATTATGACGGCATCAACGAAGTGATTCTGGTCGACATGAACGTCGACGGCAAGCCGAAAAAGACGCTGGTACATTTCGACCGCAACGGCTTTGCGTATGTACTGGATCGCACGGACGGTACGCTGCTGCGAGCCAACAAGTACGTCACGGTCAACTGGGCGGAAAAGATCGATATGAAGACCGGCCGCCCGGTGAAAGTGGCCGAGCATTCGCCGCTCAAAGTGGGTGACAATACTCAGGCCTGTCCGTCCGCGATGGGCGGCAAGGACCAGCAGCCGGCGGCGGTGGATCCCACGGATCCGACCAACTTCTATGTGCCCACCAACAACTGGTGCATGGAGGATGAGCCGCAGACCCGTTCGCACACCCAGCAGGGTACGGTCTATGTATTCGCCAACGTCTACATGTATCCGGAGAAGCCGGGTGTCACGGGCAAGTTCAAGAAGTTCAACGTGGTCACCGGCAAGACCGAGTGGGAAATTCCCGACCCGTATCCGAATTGGGGCGGTGCCATGGTGACCGCGGGCGGTTTGGCGTTCTATGGCAGCCTGGGCGGCGACTTCCGTGCGGTCGATCGCGCGACCGGAAAAGTGCTGTGGTCGCGTAAACTGGGTTCGGGAATCATCGGCAACCCGATCACGTATTCCGTGAAGGGCAAGCAATATGTGTCCGTGTGGTCCGGTATCGGCGGCTGGATCGGCCTGCCGGTGACGGCCGGTCTCGACCTCAGCGACAAGTACGGTGCGATCGGCGCCACGGCGATGGCCAAGTCTTCGGGCCTGAATCACATACCGCAGGGCGGCACGCTGTATACCTTCAGGGTAGGCGGCTCGAGCCCCGGAACGGGGGGTGCGAGCAGCGGACAGTAGCTCGAGCTGACAATTGAGACGATCAGGCCCGGTGGCGTCAGTCACCGGGCTTTTTTTGACTTAAGATGTGGGCGCTGCGGCGACCCGCCGCCCATGAAACCTTCCTGACTTGCGGCAGTCCAAATCGCAGGCAGCCCTTGTGCATACGCTCTCCGGGAGTTTGGCCATGAATAACGAAATCTCGAGCTTTTCACGTCGTCTCGCCGCACTGGCTTGCTGCTTGGCGGTGAGCGGAGCGGCAATGGGCGGGGACCTCAAGTCCCTGACCGTTTGCGCGGACCCGGGCAACATGCCGTTGTCCAATCAGAAGGGGGAGGGGTTCGAGAACAAGATTGCACAAGAGATCGGGTCGGCGCTCGGAACCGGCGTGCAATACTACTGGAGGCCCTCGATCGAACGCGGGCTCATGCGCACCACCTTGAGCGAGGGAAATTGCGATTTGTGGTTGGACATGGCGACGGACACCGAGGGCGCGGTGGTGCTGGCGCCGTTATATCGATCCACTTTCGTTCTCGCCTACCGCAGCGACAAGGGTATCCACATCAAGAATCTCGACGATCCAGCCCTCAAAAAACTGCGGGTCGGGGTGTTCCAGGTGTCGGCGATGCGGCAGGCCTTGGCCAATCACGGCGTGCAGGCCAACACCGTCATTCATTACCTGAGTCATAACGCCGATGTGGTGGAGAACAATCAGCCTTCCTACCAAGTGCAGCAGGTCATCGACGGTGAACTCGACATCGCCGCCGCGTGGGGCCCGATGGCCGGTTACTACAAGGCCATCGCGCATGCGCCGTTGACCATACAGCCCGTCAATCTCATGGAAGATCAGGTTCCGATGGAATTCGATATGACGCTTGCCGTGCCGCGAGGCCGGTTGGACGTGAAGCAAGCGGTGGAACAGGCGCTGGATCAGCGTAAGACCCAGATCCATCAGATCCTCGCCGACTACGGTGTTCCGCTGGTCAAATGCGAGGGTTGCCTGATCAGCGGCGACTTGCCTTCGCATGGTCCGTATGCGGAGCCGAAACCCAAGGTGCAAAGCGCACAAGAAGTCGCAAAGATGCACGTCGACAAGATGGCGTATCTCAAAAAGTCGCTCGCGGAAGGCGCAAAAGCGGACGACGAGTTGGGCGATGCCATCACGGCCGACGACATCGATCGCGTGCGATACCTGATTGGACACGGCGCGCATGTCAACACGGCGGATGGGGCGGGCAACACCGCGCTCATCGAGGCGACGCGCTTCGGTTTCAATGCGATTGCAACCTATCTCGTCGGGCACAAAGCGGATACGAATCAGACCGATCTGGGTGGTTGGACGCCGCTCATGCATGCCGCAGCGAACGATAATGTGGTGTTGGTGGAGCTGCTGGTCGCCCATGGCGCGAAAATTTCGGCGGTCGACCGCGATGGGCTGACGCCGATCGGCATCGCAGCGCAAAACGGCAAGGTGAAATCCACGCAGGCCTTGATATCGGCCGGCGCCGACGTCAACGCGCCCGTCGCAAAGGGCGGCTATACACCGCTGATGCTGGCGTCGATAGCCGGGTCGAGCGAACTCACGACGGACTTGATCGCACACGGGGCCAATGTCAACGCGGCAAATCCAGGCGGCGTTACCGCGCTGATGATCGCCGCCGCCAGCAATCGATCGGGCATTGCCGAGTTGCTGATAAAATCGGGCGCGGACGTCGATGCGCGCAGCGAAGACGGGCGCACGGCGCTCAGCATCGCGCAGGCCAACAGCAACGATGCGGTCGTCAAGCTCCTACAGGGAGCCACGCATCGCGATGTGGTTAAGGCGAGCTAAGCTCGGGTCATGAGCGTCCACGGCGCAGTCTGGCCAAGTCGTAATGGACCCTTGGGCTCCCTGCGCGGGACGAATTTCTGCAAAAGCTTCACAGGAGATCGGCAGTGCTAAGACGGGTGTTTATGGTAAGTGTCATGGTGTCCATTGCGGTTGCGGCGGCGATAGGAACGGTCAGCAGGGTGTGGGCCGATGGCGACGCGGCGCCGGTCGACTACACCACGATCTCGCCGCTCGACCTCGTCAACAAAACGCCGAAGGGAAAACTCGTCAATCCGTACAAAGACACTCAAGAGGATATCGTGGCGCAGGGCGCCAAGCTCTTGCAAAGCTACTCCTGCAGCGGCTGTCATGGCGGCAGCGGCGGCGGCGGCATGTGCCCGCCGCTGACCAACGACACCTGGGTATATGGCGGGGATGACGACACGATCTTCCGGCTGGTCACGCTCGGCAGCGATGGATTGCAGAAAGCGGGCTACATGCGCAAAGGCCGCGAAAACGTCGTCGGTCCGATGCCGCCCTTCGGTGCCATCATCAAGAACGCCGACGATTTGTGGAAGATTTTTGCTTTTGTCCGGTCGAAATACAATGGCGACCCGGCGTACAAATTCGGAGCGCCGGACGCGCCGCCCGAGCCGGCGAATCCCTAGTACCTCGGAGCTCGGGCCTCACGCCGCCGGCGCGGTCGTACGTTGAGTACGACCAAATCACAGGTGTGCATGGGTCGATCGGGATCGCCGGCGTGCACGCGATCGGGGATGCCTGCATCGCGGCCCCGATCGCGCCCGCTACGCGAGGGCTACCTCTGCGGAGCCGTCAGTTTTTGCCAGCCTTGCCGCGCACGCTCGATGCGCGCGTGGGGCTCATCCAAGAAGAACTCCAACGACGTGCCGCTCGAAAAACAATACCGCCTGCCGTCGTCCGGATCGATCCAGTTGAGCGAGCAGTCTGCTTTGATTCTCTTGCCCGCCGCGACGCCGATGGGATCGAAACTAGTGTGAGCGAGCAAACGTAGACTTGGGCTGGCGAAACGCCTGGGGGCGAGTATCATCGCCAATCGGGAGTTTCTCCTGGCGTGATCGGGAATTAGTCCCTTGCATTCAAGGATTTTTCAATAAGAGCGCCCCTCGGCGCCGAGCGGATCGTCAGTGAACAGTGCTGGTCAATTCGGACGAAGATCAGGCCTTTCCCCGGCGACCGGGCAGCGGCGCCGCGCCGCCCCCAGCGGCTTCCGGCGCCCTGTCGCGGCACTCGCGCTCGCGGGGCTCGTCGGCTGCGTCGACTACCACTCGGCGCCGATCGACCCGGCGCACAGCGTCGATGAGTTCGCGGCGCGCCGGCTCGATCAGCCTCGACTGCGCGGCGAACTCGCGCAGCTGATGCCGCAGGCAACGGCGACGTGGCCGCCGCAGCAATGGGATCGGGCCGAACTACTCACCGTCGCGTTGCTGCAAAACCCACAGCTTGCCGTAGCCCGGCTCGAGGTGAAGGCGGCGCTTTCGCACGAGATCACCGCGGCAGAGACGCCGAACCCCGATCTGACGCTGCAATCGGAATACGCCCGCCACGATGCGTATCCGTGGCTCTATGGGGTCAGCTTGAATTGGCTGTTGCGTACGGCCGAACGACGCCGACTGGACAACGAGATCGCGCGGCTCGCGACCGGCAACGCGCGTTTGCAGCTCATGGATCAGGCCTGGGCGGTGCGCAGCGCATTGGCCGGCGCGCTGTCCGATTGGGAGAGCGCCCGCCGGCGCCTGACTTTGCTCGGGCGGCTGGCGGCGGCTCAGGATCGATTCGTCGCACTCGAGAAACGACGCGTGGAGGCTGGAGAGGACGCGTCCAGCGAACTCGTGGTGAGTGAGCAGGCGCGGATTCAGATCGAGCAACAGCAGGCGGAATTGCATACCCTGGCCGATGCGTCGCAAGCCGCGGCAGCCAAGGCGCTGGGCCTGCCGCCGCAAGCCCTGGATGGAATGGCGCTCACCTGGCCGGAATGGGGCGAGCCGCCGCCCGTGGACGATATCCGGCGGCGCGAGACGCGTGAACAGGCTCTTCTGTCGCGCGCCGACATTGCGGAGGCAATAGGCGACTACGCTGCCGCGGAAACCAAGCTCCAGCAGTCGATCGCGCGCCAATATCCGCAGTTCACTCTCTCGCCGGGGTTCTATTGGGATCACGGTATCGCCAAATTCCCATTCGACGTGGGCTTCGCGTTGCCCCTCAATCGCAACAAGGGCGAAATTGCGGAGGCGCGCACCGGGCGCGAACTTGCCGGCCAACGAATGCTCGCTTTACAGGCGGACATCTATGGCGAGATCGAGTCCGCGGAACGGGCGGAGCACATCTCACGCGAGAGTACCGACGCGGCGCTGCGCCAATTGGCGGCGGTGCGCCGCCAGCAGCAGCAAGCTGATCTGGGTGTTCGCTTGGGCGCTGTCGGCGTATTGGATCAAGTGGGCGCGGAGATCCTGGTCACGCGCGCGGAACTCGAAGTCGCCCAGATGCGGACGCAATTGCAGGCTGCGCGCAACACTCTCGAGGATGTACTGCATACGCCGTTGTCGGGGCCGGAACTCGCACTCGCCAAGTCCTTACCGGCAATCGCTTCCGGATCCGGTTCATGACGCATTGGGCCCGGGGCGTGCTGGCCGCCGCGTGTTGTGCGATGTCGGCCTATTCCTTGACGGCAATCGGCGACGACGATGACGCTGCCACGGCCGCCGATTCCGCCGAGCAAACGGCGCCGACCTTGAACGCCGAACAACAGCGTGCGGCGGGCATCGTCGTCGCGCGAGCTCCCGCCATGAAGGTGCCGGACCGCATCGAGGCACTGGGCCTGGTGCTGGACTCGACGACACTCATATCCGACATGGGAGAAGCGACCGCCGCCACCGTCACGGAACGGTCCGCGTCGGCCGAACTCGCGCGATTGCGCGGGCTCTACAACGGTGGGGCGGGCGCGTCGCTGAAAATGCTCGAGGCGGCGCAGGCGGAGCAGGCGAGGACTCAGGCGCAGGCCCAAGTCGCAACGGCCAGGTTCTCCTTGAGTTGGGGCCCATTGGCGGCGCTGCCGGCGGGTGTGCGCCAGAAAGCCATCGAGGCCGCGGCGGGCGGCCGCAGTCTGCTGGTGCGCGCCGACCTGCCGGGGCGGCACAGCGTGGGCGAATTGCCCAGCAAGGCCGTGCTGGATGTGGACGGCATCCAGGTTCCCGGACGAGTTCTTGGAGCGTTGCGCCAGGCCACCGACACGCAGAGCGTCGGTCTGCTGGTCGAAGTGCCCAATGCGCCCGCCGGGCTCGGCCCGGGTGCGCGCGTGCCCATCGCCCTGTTGACGGCTGAGCGCTCCGGCAGGCTGGTGCCGCGCGACGCAGTGCTCTACGACGCGAACGGTGCCTACGTTTACAAGCAATCGAATGGAAAGTCAGGCGATGGCAAAACGCGCTATGCGTCGTTAAAAGTGACCCTGCTTGTTCCCTTCGGCGACGCGTGGCTGGTCGACGGGGTGGACGACGACGATGACATCGTAGTGCACGGCGCGGGTGTACTTTGGTCGCTGCAGGGAATGGGCGCCCATGCGGTGGACGACGACGACTAGGGCGTACGAGGAGTGCTTGGCGCCATCGTTCGCACTTCCTTGCGCAATCCGCGCATCGTCACGGCGCTCGCGTGTCTGATCGCCACGCTTGGGCTGGCTGCGCTGGCATCCGCGCGCTTCGATGTATTTCCGGATTTCGCGCCGCCTCATGTCCTGGTGCAGACCGAGGCGCCTGGGTTCGACGCGACCCAAGTCGAAGCGCTGGTCACGCGGCCGTTGGAAGGGTTGCTCGCCGGCACCGAGAATGTAAAGACCGTGCGGTCGACTTCCAGCCAGGGCCTCTCGGCGATCCAGGTGGTGTTCGACCGGGGCGGTGATCCGTACCGCCAGCGGCAGGTCATCACGGAGCGCTTGGCCGAGTTTGCCGGCGTCCTCCCGCAGAACGTCGGGGCTCCGCTGCTGTCGCCCTTGAGTTCGTCGATGGAGTACCTCGTGCACTTCGGTTACACCAGTGACCGGCTCTCGCCGGTCGAACTGCGCGATGTGGCGCAATGGATCGTCAAGCCGCAGATCCTCGCCGTTCCCGGCGTGGCCCAGGCACAGATTTTCGGCGGCGCGGTGCGCGAGCGCCAGATCGACGTCGATCCGGTCAAATTGGCGGCGGCCGGGCTCGTTCTCGACGACGTTCTGGCCACGGCGAAACGGGCGACCGCATTGATCGGCGGGGGTTATCTGGAAACCAACACGCAGCGCATCGTGATCCAGTCCCAGGCCCCGGGCGCCACGCCCGCTGCGCTGGCGCAAGCGGTGGTGGGCATGCATGGCGGCTTGCCGCTGCATCTCGGGGATGTCGCGACGGTGCGCGAAGGCGTCGAGCCGCGCTTCGGCGACGCATTGATCGCCGGCAAGCCGGGCATACTCATCGAAACGTCGACCCAGTTTGGCGCGAATACGCTCGAGGTCACGCGCGCTCTCGAGGAGCGGCTCGATGCGCTGGCGCCGTCGCTCGCCAAGCAGGGGATAGAGTACCACCCGGCGTTGTTGCGGCCCGCGAGCTTCATCGAGAGCGCGATCGAGAAGCTGCGCAATTCGCTCGCCATCGGCGCGGCGCTGGTGATCAGCCTGCTGTTGCTGGTGCTGCGCGACTGGCGCGGGGCCCTGGTGTCGTTCAGCGCGATTCCGCTCGCGTTGCTGACGACGGTGTGGATCTTGGAAGCGTTGGGCTTGAGCCTGAACACCATGACTCTCGGCGGCCTCGTCGTGGCGCTCGGCGTCGTCGTCGACGATGCCGTCATCGATGTCGAGAACATTCTGCGGCGGCGCCGTACCGCGCCGCCGGACGCGGACATTGCCGAATTGTTCATTGGCGCTTCGCTCGAGGTACGGCGTCCGGTGTTCTATGCGACTGCGGCGGTGGCCGTGGCATTTCTGCCCATCTTGATGATGTCCGGCCTGCAGGGCGCATTCTTCCGGCCGCTGTCGATTTCGTTCCTGCTCGCCGTGGGGCTGTCGCTGCTGGTCGCCATGAGCGTGACGCCGGCACTGTGCGCGCTCATGATGGCGCGGCATCGGCCCAGGTCCGAGGCGGCCTTTCTGCTCCGTCTGAAACGCGGACAGTTGCGCGCTATCGGATGGCTGCACCGGCGGCCGCGCGCGCTCATCGGCATTCTTCTGGTGAGCGGCGCGGCCGGAATCATTTGTCTGCCGATGCTGGGCGCGCGCCTGCTGCCCGATTTCCGCGAGAATTACCTGATCGCCCATGCATCGCTGCGTCCCGGAATATCGCTCCACGAAACCACCCGTGTGGGCCGACAGATCTCGAAAGGTCTCATGGCCATTCCCGGCGTCAAAACCGTCGCCGAGCAAATCGGTCGCGCCGAGAACGGACAGGATCCCGATGCGCCCAACAAGAGCGAGTTCGAGGTACAGATAGACCCCCGGCAAGGCCATGGCGCGGCGGAAATCGATGCCGCGATCCGCGATGTCTTCGACGATTACCCGAATCAACTGGTCGAAATCTATTCGGTATTGGCCGAGCGCATCGGCGAGACGCTGTCGGGCGAGTCCGCCGCCTTTTCCATCAGCGTCATCGGCTCCGACCTGGATGCCGACGATCGCGTCGGCGCGCAGATCGCGGGCGTGCTGCAGCAGTTGCCCGATAGCGGCAGCGTGCGGCTGATGGTTCCGCCGCGCGAAGTGGAGCTTCATCTGGAGCTGCGTCCCGAGCAGCTCGCCCTTTACGGTCTTCAGGCGGCGGACGTGCTGCAGACGGTCAATGCCGCTTATCACGGCAGCGTCGCGGCAGAACTCAATCAGGCGGATCGCAGTGTGCCGGTGGTCGTGCGCATCGCGCAGGCCGGCAGCGATCCGCGCGCGGTCGGGGCGCTCCTGTTGCGCGGTCGAAGCGGCGAAGTAACGCCGCTCTCGGCGGTCGCGACGATCAGCATGGCGCTGGGGCGAAGTCTCGTGGACCACCAGGACGGCCTGCGCCGCCAGATCGTCGTCGCGTCGCCGAAGAGCGCGGACCAGGCCGGATTCGCCAAGGCCGCGCGCAGGGCGATCGCGGCGAAGATCCAGCTGCCGCCGGGTGTGTTCCTGCGCTATGGCGGGGCCGCCGAGGCGCAGACCGCCGCCCGGAACGAATTGCTGCTGCACTCGTCCGCCGCGCTCGTCATCATCGTCTTGTTGCTGGCGTTGGCGTTCGGCCATGCGCGCCACGTGCTGCTGGTGCTGTTCTCGTTGCCGAGCACACTGATCGGCGGCGTGGCGGCGCTGGCGCTCACCGGCGGCACGCTCACGCTGGGCGCGATGGTCGGCTTCGTCGCGCTGTTCGGCATGGCCGCGCGCAACACCATTCTCCTCGTATCGCATTTCGACCATCTGGTGCACGAAGAAGCTCAACCCTGGAACCTGGACATTGCGCTACGCGGCGCCGAGGAGCGGTTGACTCCGGTGCTGCTCACGGCCCTGCTCACGGGGTTGGCCCTACTGCCCGTTGCCTTGCAGATGCATCAAGCCGGGCACGAAATCGAAGGTCCGATGGCCGTGGTGATCCTGGGCGGACTGGTGTCGTCGACGCTGGTCAGCCTGCTATTGATCCCGCCGCTGGCCGCACGTTGGCTGCGGCCGTCCGCCAGGGACGCCGGGCGGCGATTGCCGCAGGCTGGGGCGCCCACCAGTGTCGGAAATGTCCGATAGAGCGCATAATCGAACTGTGTCAGTCTTGCGACATGTGGCGTTCAGGACTGCTTCATTTGACTTTTCGTGGCGGCATCGCGATGCTGGTTACGAGCCACAAAAAAGATGATTTGGCGCTAAGGATCAGCCACGGATCGAGGGGAGTCTCCGATGTCCAATCAAATAGAATCGCAGCATGCGGCCACGGTTGCGGGCTTCGTGCGTGGCGGCCTCGCAATGGCGGCGCAAACCCAGGTCAGTACCGCGATCGGCGCCTCCTGGCGCAGATGCATGATCGATTACTCTTTGGATCCTGGCCTCGCGCAGGCGCCGTTCGTTCTCGACAGTCATACGCTCAAGGAATACCGCGGCCGGCACGAGCATCTGATTCAAGTGGCATCCGCCGAGATCGACTGGCTGTACGACCACATTGCAATGTCGGGCTGCGCGTTGCTGTTGACCGATGCCGGCGGCATCGTCCTCTACGAAAAGGCCGATCCCACCATCTTGGAAACCTTCCGGACGGCGGGCTTGCAGCTCGGAGCCGATTGGAGCGAGCTGCGGCAGGGGACCAATGGCATGGGCACCTGTATCGCCGAGAACCGCCCGATCATCGTGCACCGCGATGAGCATTTCCGCGCGTGTCACATCGCCCTGTCGTGTACCGCCGCGCCGATCCACGACCCGGACGGTTCGCTGGTCGCTGTCTTGGATGCGTCGACGCTGAACGCCCAGGGGACCCGCGAGGCGCAGACGCACGTGATGGCGCTCGTTCATCTCTCTGCCAAGCTCATCGAAAAGTGCCTGTTCCTGCGGCATTTCCAACGCAGCAGCGTGCTGCGTTTCCACGCGCGGCCCGAGTTCGTCAACCTGCAACATGACGGCGCGCTGGCCCTGGCCAGCGACGCCACCGTGATCGCCGCGGATGAAATGGCCCTGCGGCTTTTGGGAGTGGGGCAGCGTCGGGAACTGATCGGGCGGCGCGTCGACGAAATTTTCGATATGCGCGCCGACGAAATGATGGACCCCATCTCGCCGAATGCGGCGGGCTTGTGGCCGGTTCGCGACGCTCTGCTGGGCCGCCGGTATTTTGCGAGCCTGAGCAATGAGTCCACCGATGTCGGATTTTCGAAATACCGGCTGAGAAGTCCCCGGGGTCCCGATGTGCTGCAGCTGACGCCGCCGCAGCCCACCAAAGATGCGTTGACCCTCGAAGATCTTGCGGGCGAGGATCCGCAGATGCTGCGCATCGTGCGCAGCGCCCGGAGGGTCGCCGCGTCGCCGGTATCGGTGATGATCCAAGGGTCCACCGGCACCGGCAAGGAGTTGTTCGCCCGGGCGCTGCACGCAGCCAGTGGCCGCTCGCCTTTCGTCGCCCTCAATTGCGCGGCGATCCCGGAGTCGCTGATCGAAAGCGAGCTGTTCGGCTACAAGTCCGGAGCCTTCACCGGCGCGCGCCGCGAAGGCATGAAAGGCACCATTTTACAGGCTTCCGGCGGCACGCTGTTCCTGGACGAAATCGGCGACATGCCGTTGGGTTTGCAGACGCGGTTGTTGCGGGTACTCGAGGAGCATGAGGTGGTGCCGCTCGGCGCGGACAAGCCCATGAAAGTCGACCTGCGCGTGGTGTGCGCGTCGCATCAAAACCTGCGCTCGATGATTGCACGCGGGCAATTCCGCGAAGACCTCTACTATCGGTTGAACGGCATCACCCTCGAATTGCCATGCCTGGTCGATCGCACCGACAAGGAACAATTGATCCGGAAATTGCTGGGGGCGGAAACCAGCGACGGGCGGCCCGTCGCCATCGAGATGGACGCGTTTCAACGCTTGCTGGATTACGATTGGCCGGGAAATATCCGTGAATTGCGCAATGTCATTCGTACCGCGTTGGCCATCTGCGATGGCGGCGTGGTTCGTCTGCGAGATCTGCCCAGCGAGGTTCGAAGCGGGGCCGCACAGGCCGCCGCGGGCGCGCCGCCGGCAGCCGCGGCTGAGTCGCTCGATGCGGATGCCGCCTACGACATGCGATTATCGCCGATCGAGGCGGCCGAACGGCAGGCGCTGGTCAAAGCGATCCGCGAAACCGAAGGCAACATGGCGCGCGCCGCGACCGTGTTGCAGGTCAGTCGCAGCACGCTCTACCGCCGTTGCAGGCGCCTGCACATCACGCATCGAATTCTGTAGGACATTGGCATGCAACCTGCTAGCCCTCCGAGGCTATGAGTCGTGCTCACAGTCAGGATTCGCCGGGAGGCAGGCGCCGCGTAGTCAAACTCGCGCCCGGCATCCAATTGAGCTGCAACACCGAGTCCTCGCAAGAGATGCACCTGGTATTGACTGCCGGAAAAGTGCATTTGAACAGCCACGCGCTCGCCATCCTGGAGCTATGCGACGGCTCCCGCAGCCGCGATCGGGTGGTGATCGATGCAATGCTGCGCTCGGCCGGCTCGATGCGGGCTGTCGACGTGGTGGAGTTTCTGGACGCGGCACAGTCGCGGGGATGGATCATCGAGGACGAGTGATCGACACGGTCTCGTTGCGGGTGGCGGAATCTCATGGCGGGCGTGCGGCGCAGCGGGCCGCCGCGTCGTAGGCCGAGTTCTCCGGATAGAGCGCAAGCAGCTTGCGCATCACGCCGTTGGTCCAGCCAAAGCCGTCCTGCGTCGGATACTCGCCGCCACCCCCTTTGCGGCCGGTGTCCATCACGTCGTATTTCTCGACCAGCTTGCCGCTCTCCTCGTAGACATGATTGACGCCGCTCATCCAGCGGCAGGCGATCGCGGCGGCGAGCGATCGCTGACCATAGCGGCGCAGCCCATCGACGGCGATCCATTGCAGCGGCGGCCAACCGTTCGGCGAATCCCACTGCTGCCCGGTCCTAAGCGGTGTGGTCACGATGCCGCCGGGTTTGAGAAGGTCGCGCTGCGTCACGGCGCCGACGCTCGACGCCTGCGATTCGGACGCGGCGCCGACGAACAGGGGATACAGAGTGGCGGCCGAGAGCCGCGGCACGCGCTCATGGCGGGGCCATCGATAATCGAGATAGGCGCCGGTCCGCGAATCCCACAAATAACGGTCGAGCGCGCCGCGCCGCCGTGCGGCGCGGCGCCCGAAGTCCCGGGCGCAATTCGCATCTCTGGTCCGTGCGCAGCCCGCGGCGATGGCCTGCTCCAATCCGAACATCAAACTGTTGAGATCGACGGGCACGATTTCCGTCGTGTCCAGGCTGGCCAAAGTACGTCCGTCGGCGAACCAGCGTGAGCCAAAGTCCCAGCCGCTTTCCGCGGCGGCGCGAATGTCGCGGAACAGCTGGTGCGGCTCGCGTCCGCTCGCACGTGCGAGGTCGGTGTCTTCGCGGAACGACTCGTCGCGCGGCGTGTCCCGATCGTCCCAATAGCGATTGAGGAGCGAACCATCGTCCATCGCGACGACGCGCCGCCCGGCGGTTCCGGCGCGCAGGCGTTCGGAGCCGCGCATCCAGAAGGCGTGCTCGCGCCGCAGTTGCGGCAAGTACTCGGCGTACGAGGCGGCGGGGTCGTCGGCCGCGAGCAAGCCCACCATGGCGAAAAAGAACGGCGGTTGCGAACGGCTGAGATAGTACGTGCGCGCGCCATTGGGTATGTGGCCGTAGCTATCGATCAAGTAGGCAAAATCGCGCACCATGTCGCGGGCCAGGTCGGCGCGGCCGCTTTGCATGAGTCCCAACATCGTGAAATACGAATCCCAGTAGTACATTTCACGAAAGCGGCCGCCGGGTACCACGTAGGGGTGCGGCAACGTCAGCAGCGATGAATGGGGCGGCGCCGAGGGAGTGCTGCGGGTCAACAGAGTCCACAAACGGTCGATGTGCGCGACCATCGTTTCCTGGCCGGATAGGATCGGCAGAGGCGCGATGGGCGGCGGCAGGGAGAAATGCGCATCGACGAAATGCTTCAGGTCCGTAGGCGTTGCCGGTTTTTGTTCCTGGTAGTCCGCCAGAATACGCTCGGGCGTGGTGGTCGGGATCGCGTCCGCGAACTCCTTGCCGTCGGCGAAGACCCGAGCGGTCTGCACCGCCACGAACAGATCCCCGAACAATGCCTGCGGCGGTTCGGGATAGGGCGCTTGCGCATCTCGAGCCGGGGCCGTTCCGAGCAGAAGCGCCGCGAAACCCAGTGCGGCGAACCGCGCATGGCTCGACCTGAATCTTGACATCATGACGCAGACCATTTTGCCGCGAAGCGCGAGGCTCTCGAGTTTAGTACAGGCGAGCGCAGGCGCGAGCAGGGACTTCGGGCCGGGGTACTCTTGGTTGCCCGCCCATGGCAGCGTATAATTGCGGCTCCCCCCGCAGGTACCCGTAACATGAGCGCTCTAGATTCGTTCCATCCGGCGGTCGCCGCATGGTTCACTCGCACGTTCGATGCGCCGACGCCGGCGCAGGCCCAGGCGTGGCCGGCCATTCAGGCCGGGCGCGACGTGCTGGTGGCGGCTCCCACCGGTTCGGGCAAGACCTTGGCCGCGTTCCTGGCGGCGATCGATCAGCTCGTCAAAGAAGGCGCGGCCGCGCCTCTGCCCGACGAGACCCGGGTGCTCTACATTTCGCCGCTGAAGGCGTTGTCCAACGATATCCACCGCAACCTCGAGGCCCCGCTGGCGGGCATTCGCGAGGAGCTTGCGGTGCAGGGTCTTGCGGACGTGGACATACGCACGGTGGTGCGCACCGGCGATACGTCGCAGGTGGAACGCGCGCGTATGCGGCGCAAGGCGCCGCACATCGTGGTGACCACTCCCGAGTCGCTCTACGTGCTGTTGGGTTCGCAGTCGGGCCGCGACATGCTGTCGACTTGCCGTACGGTCATCGTCGATGAGATTCATGCCGTCGCGGGCAACAAGCGCGGGTCCCATCTGGCACTCTCGCTCGAGCGCCTGCAGGCGCTCGCCGCCTCGAGGATCGTGCGAGTTGGGCTGTCGGCGACCCAAACGCCGATCGAAGAGATGGCTCGGTTCCTGATCGGAACGAACCGCGATTTGCGCGAGTGCACCATCGTCGACAGCGGCCACATGCGCAGTCGCGACGTGGCGTTGGAGCTGCCGCCGGCGCCGCTCGAACCCGTGATGTCGGGCGAGGTATGGACCCAGGTTTACGATCGCTTGGCGGAGCTGGTTCGAGAACATCGCACCACCATCGTTTTCGTCAATACCCGGCGCCTGGCGGAGCGGATCGCCCGGCACCTCTCCGAACGCATCGGCGAGACGAACGTCGCCGCACATCATGGCAGCCTGGCCAAGGAGAGACGCTTCAAGGCCGAGCAACAGTTGAAACGCGGCGAGCTGAAAGCCTTGGTCGCGACCGCATCGCTCGAGCTCGGTCTCGACATCGGCGACGTGGACCTCGTCTGCCAGATCGGTTCCACCCGCTCGATCAACGCGTTCTTGCAGCGGGTCGGGCGCGCCGGCCACGCCGTGGGCGGCACCTCCAAGGGCCGGCTGTTTCCGCTGTCGCGCGATGAACTGGTGGAATGCGCCGCGTTGCTCGATGCGGTGCGGCGCGGCGAATTGGACCGTCTGCGGGTGCCGTGCAATGCCTTGGACGTTCTCAGCCAGCAAATCACCGCGGAGGTCGCGGCACGCGAGTGGCAGGAGGACGGGCTGTTCGATCTGATGCGGGGTGCCTATCCTTATCGCGAACTGTCGCGGCAGGATTTCGACGACTGCGTGCGGATGCTGGCGCAGGGGTTCAGCACCCGGCGTGGGCGCCACGGCGCGCTGCTGCATCACGACGGCGTGAACAAGATGCTGAGGCCGCGCAAGGGAGCGAGGCTCACGTCCCTCACCTCCGGCGGCGCGATTCCCGACAACGCCGACTACAAGGTGATGCTCGAGCCGGAGGGATTCTCCGTGGGTACGGTCAACGAGGATTTCGCCGTCGAGAGCTTGCAGGGCGATATCTTTCAACTGGGCAATACCTCGTATCGCATCCTGCGGGTGGAGCGCGGCACCGTGCGGGTGGAAGATGCCCATGGACAGCCGCCCACGATTCCGTTCTGGCTGGGCGAGGCGCCGGGACGCAGCGATGAGCTGTCGGCGGCGGTGTCGCGCTTGCGGGCGGACGTTGCGCAACGTCTCGACGTGGATGTACAGGCGGCATCGCGGTGGCTCATGCAGGAGGTGGGCCTCGATGCGGGCGCGGCGGCGCAGCTGGTCGATTATCTCGCCGCCGGCCGCGCCGCGCTCAAGGCCCTGCCGACCTTCGACACCGTCATTTTCGAACGCTTCTTCGACGAGTCGGGGGGAATGCAGCTCGTCATTCATTCCTCGTTCGGCAGCCGCGTCAATCGTGCGTGGGGTTTGTCGCTGCGCAAGCGGTTCTGCCGTACGTTCAATTTCGAGCTGCAGGCGGCGGCGACCGAGGATCATATCGTGCTGTCCCTGACTCACGCGCACAGCTTCGAGTTGGCGGGAGCCGCGCGCTACCTCAATTCGAACACCGCTCGCCATGTGTTGATCCAGGCGCTGTGCGCGGCGCCCATGTTCGAAGTGCGATGGCGATGGGTGGCCGGCATCGCGTTGGCGCTGCCGCGATTTCGCGGCGGCAAGAAAATTCCGCCGCAGATCGCGCGCATGAACGCCGAGGACCTGCTGGCGGCGGTATTCCCCGATCAAGTGGCCTGCGCAGAAAACCTGCCGGGCGAGATCGAGGTGCCCGATCATCCGTTGGTACGACAGACGGTGCGCGATTGCCTGGAAGACGCGATGGACGTGGATACGTTCGAGCAGGTGCTGCGTCGTCTGGAAAGCGGTTCGATCCGGGTGATCGCGCGCGATCTGACCGAACCCTCGCCGTTGGCGCTCGAGGCCTTGAACGCGCGGCCCTACGCCTATCTGGACGACGCGCCTCTGGAGGAGCGCCGAACACAGGCCGTGATGGCGCGGCGTTGGATCGATGCGGCGTCGGCCGCCGATCTGGGGCGGCTCGATCCCCAGGCCATCGCTCGAGTGCGCGAAGAGGCGTGGCCCGATGCCGCCACCGCCGATGAGCTATATGACGCGCTGTCGTGGCTGACCTTTCTGACGGACGACGAGGTGCAATCGCACGCCGGGTGGCCGGGGCTGATCGACGAGCTCGCCGTGCAAGGCCGGGTCGTCGACGTTACGGTCGATGCGAGCGGTGCGAGTGGTGGCCGAGTCGCGGGCGCAGCGCGTACCCGGCTGTGGGTGACCGTGGAGAGACGCGCGCTGTTCGAGCCGCAGCAGCCGGCGTCGGATCGATCGCTCATCGACATCGTTCGCGGCAGGCTCGAAGGTCTCGGGCCCGTCGCCGCCGCGTCGATGGCTCGATCGATGGGCCTGGCAACATCGGCTGTCGAGATCGCGTTGGCCGCGCTCGAGGCTGAAGGGTTCGCGATGCGCGGTCGATTCGACGCGGCGGCGGCCGGCGAGCAATGGTGCGAGCGCCGCCTGCTGGCGCGGATCCATCGTTATACCGTCAAGCGTCTGCGCGCCGAAATCGAACCGGTTCAGGCGCGCGACTTCCTGCGGTTCCTGTTCGACTGGCAACGGGTGCTGCCGGAGGCGCGGATGCAAGGATCGGATGCGGTAGCGGCCGTGCTCTCGCAGCTCGAAGGCTTCGAGGCGCCGGCGAGCGCCTGGGAGAGCGACATCCTTCCGTCGCGGATCAAGGAATACGATCCGCACTGGCTCGACGAGCATTGCCGTGCCGGACGCTTCGTCTGGGCGCGGCTGGCATCGAGGAGGGCCGACGCGGACAAGGGGGCAGGGCCGATCCGTTCGACGCCCATCGCCCTGCTCGCCAGACGCAACGCGAGGGCGTGGTCTGCGCTCACGCTGCCGCCCGATGCCGCTCAATTGAGCTTCAGGCCGCAGGCGGTTCTCGAGTTCCTGCAGGAGCGCGGCGCTTCGTTTTTCGACGATATCGCCGACGGCGTGCGGCTGCTGCCGGCCGAGGTGGAGGATGCGTTGGCGGATCTGGTGGCGCTCGGACTGGTGAACTCGGATAGCTACGGCGGCCTGCGTGCCTTATTGGTGCCCTCCGCCAAGCGGGCCAAACTGGTCTCGATGGCGCGCCGTGGCCGGCGCCTCGCCTTGTTCGGCATGGCCGATGCGGGCCGCTGGGCCGTCGTGCGGCGGGAGGTCCCTGCGGCGGCCGGGCGTCCCGACGATGAGGCCGTCGAACTCGTGGTGCGGGCGCTGCTGCGCCGCTGGGGCGTGATCTTCTGGAAGCTGCTCGTCCGCGAAGCCGATTGGCTGCCCAGCTGGCGGGATATCCTCCTGTGTTGCCGCCGTCTGGAGGCGCGGGGCGAGATCCGTGGCGGGCGGTTCGTCGCCGGTTTCGCGGGCGAGCAGTATGCGGCTCTCGAGGCGGTGGAATCGCTGCGCGAGGTACGCCGCCGGGCGCCTGCGCAGCAGTACGTTGCGGTGTCCGGCGCGGATCCGCTCAACTTGACCGGTATCGTGACGCCCGGTGCGCGGCTGCCGTCGTTGTCCGGCAATCGCCTGCTGTATCTCGACGGACTGCCCACTGCGGTCTACGCCGGCGGCGAGACGACGTTCCTGCGGACGCTCGACCCGAAGGAGCAATGGCAGGCGCAGAATGCGCTGCTGCGGCGCGGGGAACCGGAGGCCATGATCGGAGCGGGGCTGGACGCAAACCGGTTGAACTAAACGGCGCCAAACAGAAACTCCTGCCGCGCGGATACCTCATTGTTTCGCCGCGGTCCATCCGCCGCCCAGTGCTTCGATCAGCGCCACGCTCGCCTGGAGGCGGTCGGCCAGCACGGTGAGTGCCGTCTCCTCGCTGGACAGCCGGGTGGTCTGCGCCGTGATCACGCTGCTGTAAGGGACGGTTCCCGCCTTGTACTGGTTGAGCGTCAACCGCTCTGCTTCCTTGGAGGCGGCGACCGCGGCATCCTCGATGACGGCTTGCTGTTCGAGGACCCGCAGCGTCACGATCTGGTCCTCGACCTGCTGCAGACCCGACAGCACGGTTTGCCGATACGTGTCGACGCTCGCCTCGTAGGCCGCCCGTGCCTGCGCTACCTGGGCGCGGCGCAGCCCGCCGTCGATGAGGGTTTCGGCCAGTTGCGGCCCCAAGGACCAGACGCGGTTGGGCGTGCTGAGCAAGTTGCCGAACACGCTGTTGGTGTACTGGTCGGATCCCGTCAGGGTGAGAGCGGGGAAGTAGGCGGCCTTGGCGACACCGATCTGGGCGTTGGCCGCGGCCATTCGGCGCTCGGCCTGCGCCACGTCGGGCCGTCGTTCCAGCAACGTCGAAGGCACTCCGGCGGGCACCGTCGGTACGTCGTTGCGCATCGCAGACGGCGCCACGGCGAAAGCGGCGGGCTCAAGCCCGATCAATACGGCGACGGCGTGCTCGAGGATGGCGCGCTGAATCTTGGCGTTGACTTGCTGGGCTTGGCTGTTGAGCAGCTGCGTCTGCGCGGTCACGACATCGGCCTTGGCCGCCACGCCGAACTTGTAGCGGCTCTGCGTGATCTTCAGCGACTGCTGTTCCGCGTCGACGATGTCGTCCAGAATGCGCTGCAGCTGATCCTGGGCGCGCAACTCGAAGTAGTCGGTCGCGAGCGTGGCTTGGGCGGACAGTTGCGCCGCCGCGAGCGCCGCGGCGCTCGCCTGCGCGGAGGCGCGATCGCTCTCGACGGTGCGGCGGATCTGGCCCCAGATGTCCAGGGTCCAGTCGCCGGAGAGCGTCGCGGACACGGTTTGGCGCGCTGGAACGCCGTCGATGGAGCCGCGCTGCAGCCCGGCCCCGGCGTTGATCGACGGCCAGAAGCCGGCCTGCGCCTGCGCGACCAGCGCGCGGGCCTGGTCGACCGCGGCCGCGGCCGCCTTGACGTTCTCGTTGGAGATCCGGATCCGGGTTTCGAGGCGGTCCAGATCGTCGTCCTTGAATATGGCCC
>PLAH01000035.1 GCA_003134045.1 Gammaproteobacteria bacterium | reverse complement strand
ATCATGATGACCACCATGGCCGCGTTGCTGGGCGGCGTGCCGCTCGCGGTCGGCACGGGCATGGGTTCGGAGCTGCGGCGGCCGCTCGGCATCGCCATCGTGGGCGGCTTGATCGTGAGCCAGGCGCTCACCCTGTACACGACCCCGGTGGTGTACCTGTACATGGATCGGCTGAACACGTGGATTTCGAAATTCGGCTTTGCGGCACCGTCCGATGGTGCCGGATCCGCCCGGCAGCCGGCGGCGTAATGAATACCGTGAGAACACGCAGGGCGAATTGGTCCATCCTGGGGGCATTCGGGATCCTGGCGGGCTGCAACCTGGCGCCGCCCTACGATCCGCCGAAGGCGGCGACCTCGACGGCGTTCAAGGAGGCCGTGCCGGGCGCCGCCAACGAAGCCGACCAGGGTTGGAAGCTCGCCGATCCGCAGGACGCCGAACTCGGCACCCGCTGGTGGGAGGTTTATCAAGATCCGCAGCTCGACGATCTGGAGCAGCGTGTGGCCGTGTCGAACCAGACCGTTGCCGCGGCCGAGGCCAACTATCGAGCGGCGCGAGCCTTGGTGTCCGAGGCCGAAGCTGCGCTGTACCCGACCTTGAGTCTCGCGCCGTCGGTGGTGCGCTCGCGCAGCAGTTCGTCGGTCTCGTCGATTGCGGGAGGGGTGACGGGCGCGGGCGGCGCGATCACGACCGGCGCCACGACCGGCGCCACGACCGGCGCCACGACCGGCGGCGGAACCGCAACCGGCGCATCGACGACTCCTCGCACGATCTACTCGTTGCCGCTGGAGGCGTCCTACCAGATCGATCTGTGGGGCAGCGTGCGCAATACGGTGGCCCAGAACCGCTACAACGCGCTCGCCAGCGCGGCGCAGGTCGCGACCGCGCTGCTCAGCACGCAGAGCCAGCTGGCACAGGCGTACTTCGAGTTGCGCGTCACCGACGAGCAGCGGCGTTTGCTCGACACCACGCTGGAGGACTATCGGGCGAGCCTGCACCTGGTGCGCACGCTGTTCAACAATGGCCTGGCGTCCGACGAGGACATTGCCGAAGCCGACACCCAACTCGCGTCGGCCGAGGCGCAGGCCACCGATCTCGGGGTCGCACGGGCGCAGTACGAGCACGCCATTGCGACATTGATCGGCGTGGCGCCCGCGAATTTTTCGCTGCCGTATCGGCACTTGCAGCAGGCGTTGCCAGTCGTTCCGGTAGGTGTGCCGGCGGATCTTCTGGAGCGGCGTGCGGATATCGCCGCCGCGGAACGGCAGGTGGCGGCGAGCAACGCCAACATCGGCATCGCCCGGGCCGCTTATTTCCCCACCCTCACCTTGAGCGCGAGCGGCGGCTACGAATCGGCATCCCTCAGCAAACTGTTCGATTGGCCCAACCGCTTTTGGTCGTTCGGTCCTGAGCTGGCGCAGAGTCTGTTCGATGGCGGGGCACGCCGCGCGGCGAGCGCCCAAGCACGGGCGCTCAACGATGCGGCGGCGGCCGATTACCGCCAGACCGTGCTCACGGCCTTCCAATCGGTGGAAGACAATCTCGCCACCTTGAGAATCCTCTCGCTCGAACTGAAGCAGCAGCACGACGCGGCGGTGGCCGCGCAGCGTACGGTGGAATTGTCGGTGGTGAGATATCGCAACGGCGTCGACAGCTACGTCAACGTGATCACCGCTCAAAATACATTCTTGACGAACCGGGAGGCGGAGCTGCAAGTGCAGCTGCGACAGCTGACCGCGAGCGTCAACCTCATCAACAATCTGGGCGGGGGCTGGACCACGCGGGCGTGGACGCAGACCGAGCAGAGCGCCATGGACGCAGGAAGGCGGGACGGCAGCGGCGCGGTGTCCGGCGGTGGCGCGGCGTCGAGCGCCGGTAACGGGTCGAGCGATGGTGCGGCGCCGGGCGGTGCCGCGGCGGCCGCAGGTGCCACCGTATCCACGGGCGCCGAGCTGGGTACGCCGAACCCGCCGCCCCTGCCGGCTCACGAGATCCGGCCGGAAGAGCTGTTGAAGCAGAATCAGGACTCGATGTCGAACGCACCCTCGCCGCCCAAGTAGCGCGGCGCTGAGGCCCGACGCTATGAGCCCAAGCAGCGCAGCGCTGAGGCTCGACGCCATGAGTCCAAGCAGCGCGGCGCCGAGGCTCCGGGGCCATGATTCGAGCCCAGGCTCTCGGCTCGATCTTGAGCGCGACGACCCCGAATGCGAAGGGTGCTGCTCGATCCCGTGTGACGACGTGAGCGTGGTGCGGGGCACGGGTTCGAGGGGCAGGCGTTCGGTCCTGATGCGCGCTCCAAGCGCGACGCGACGATTCGGCGCTCTGGTGTACTATCCGGCCTCACAATACCAATACCCTGGCTGGAGTGTCCCGCCTTGAAAGAGCCCTCTTTACTGGCCACCGCGCAGCCCGCACGACGCATCTTGTTCGCGAGCTTGATCGGTACCACCATCGAGTTCTTCGATTTCTATATTTACGCGACGGCGGCGGTACTGGTTTTTCCGACCTTGTTCTTTCCCAAGGAAGACCCCGCCACCGCGACGCTGCAATCGTTTGCGACCTTCGCGTTGGCGTTCTTCGCCCGGCCCTTGGGCTCGGCGTTGTTCGGTCATTTCGGCGATCGCATCGGGCGCAAGGCGACGCTGGTGACCGCCTTGCTGACCATGGGCGTTTCCACGGTGTTCATCGGCCTGCTGCCGACGTACGCGTCCATCGGCGTGATGGCGGCGGTGCTGCTGGCCCTGTGCCGCTTCGGTCAGGGACTGGGGTTGGGTGGCGAGTGGGGCGGCGCGGTGTTGCTGGCCACCGAGAACGCCCCTCCCGGCAAGAGCGCCTGGTATGGCATGTTTCCGCAGCTGGGGGCACCGCTCGGCTTCCTGTGTTCGACGGGCGTCTTCCTGCTGATCAGCACGGGCCTGAGCAACATCCAGCTGTTGAGCTGGGGCTGGCGAGTGCCGTTCCTGGCCAGTGCCCTGCTGGTGCTGGTGGGTTTGTACATCCGGCTGCAATTGGTGGAGACACCGGCGTTCAAGCGCAGCATCGAACAGGGCGAGCGGGTGCGCGTGCCGTTCCTGGCGGTCATCACCCAGCATCCGCGAGAACTTCTGTTGGGTACCCTCGGGGCCACGACCACTTTCGTGGTGTTCTATCTGATGACCGTGTTCGCCTTGAGCTGGGCCACCACCGCGCTCAAATTTCCGCGCGTCGATTATCTGATCGTGCAGATGATCGGCGTGCTGTTCTTCGGGCTGACCATACCCATCTCCGCCGTCATCGCCGACCGCATCGGCGGCCGCATGATGCTCATCATCGCGACGCTTGCCATCATGCTGTTCGGCTTCCTGTTCGCACCGCTGTTCGGCGAACACGACATCGTCAAGGTCTGCGTCTTCGTTGCGCTCGGGTTTTCGCTGACGGGGTTTACGTACGGACCGCTGGGGAGCGCGCTCGCCTCGTTGTTTCCGACTCCGGTGCGCTACACGGGCACCTCGCTCACCTTCAATTTCGCCGGCATCCTGGGCGCGTCGCTCGCCCCGTTGATCGCCACGCATCTGTCCGCGACCTACGGCTTGAGTTTCGTCGGGTACTACCTGTCGGCGGCGGGCCTGGTGACGCTGATCGCGCTGCTGCTCATCAAGGAGACGACGTGATCCCTAAGGAACCGCGGTCAACGGCCGACGACGGGAGTCAGCCAGCGCGTCAGGCCGCCAACGTCCATGGCGCCGCTTTGACGGGCGATTTCCTTGCCGCCGCGGAATACGATCAGAGTCGGAATGCTGCGGATGTTGAATCTCGCGGCGGGAGCCGGATGCTCTTCGGTATCCAATTTGGCGAACCGCAATGCCGGTTCGAGTTGCTTCGTGGTGGTCTCGAAGAACGGTGCCATGGCGATGCATGGGCCGCACCAGGGCGCCCAGAAGTCGACGACCAGCGGCAGGCCGCTGCGGCTCACATGCTTGTCGAAATTCGCCGCGGTCAGGGTCACCGGCTTTCCCTCGAACAGCGGGAAGTGGCATTTGGGGCAGCGGGGCGCTCCCGTCAGCCGGTCCTCGGCGACGCCAACCACGGAATCGCAATGCCCGCAGACGACTTGAGTCTTGTCGCTCATCGAACGCTCCTACTTGGGCTCGGCCACGAGGATCACGAAGCTTTGGGGGTCGACGCTCGGCCGCGGATTCGGTTGTTCGGCGGTGGCCGCGGGCGTGGGCCCGAACCGGGCCGATGCCAGGTAAATGCGGTGCGTGGCCGGATCGAGCACCATGGTCCTCGCGTATTTCTGCGTCTGCACCGTCGCGATCACCCGATAAGTATCGGGTGTGTCCTGATGGATGACGGTCAAGGTTCCGTCGGCCCCGTTCGAGCTGAACACGAAGCCGAGATCGGGGTCGAATGCGGCGGCGTCCGGCCCGGCGCCGATGGCCACTCGAGCGACCTGCTTGCCCGACACCGAGTCCGTGACGGCCATGACCTCGCCATCGCACACGGAAAAGAGCCGCCGATGCGTGGTATCGATCGCGAGCCCGGTCGGATTGGCGCAGCCCGGCAGGCCCCACGTCGCCTTGATCTTGAGCGTTTTGGCGTCGATGGCGATGAGTTTGCCGGGTTCGGTTTCGATGTTGACGAACACCGTGCCCGTGCCGTCGGTCGCCATGAATTCAGGCGGGCCGGGCAGCGGTATGTTGGCGAGCACTTGCAGCGAGTTGGGGTCGAGCACGCTGATGTCGTTGCTGGCGCCGTTGGCGGTGAGCACATGCCGGCCTTGCGGATCGTAGAGGATGGCGTCCGGCTTCTTGCCGCCGACGGGCGACTCCTGAACCACTCGCAGCGTATCGAGTTCGAAGGCGGTGACCGTGTTCGCTCGACCGTTGCTGGTGTAGCCGCGCTTGAATTCCGGAGCGAAGGCAATGCCATGAACGCCGGCCGTGTTCGGTATGGTGGTCGCCCGCCGGCCAGTCGCGGTCTCGACCACATCGACGCGATCGCCGCGGCTGACGAAGAGCCGCGCGCCGCTGGGTTCGAGCGCGAGATAGTCCCAGCCGCCGATGCCGCCCAGTTGCCATAGGGTCGAGACCCCGTAGTCGGCGTTGGGCAGCGGCGAGTCGTCGGCCGCCGCCGGGCCGGCGCCTGCCAGCTGCAAGGTCATGCACAGAACGATTGAGGAGAGATTGCGTGACATTCTGGCGTTTTCCCGGGGCGACTGTGTGGCCCAGTCTACCCGGAATAGGGGCGCAATAAGGACGCGCCGGCTGCGGCGGCGCGCGCAGCGGGCTGGAACATTCGGCGCGGCGGGTCGAAGCGATGGGCGCTTTGCGCCGGTGCGATGGGCGCAGCGGGCCGAAGCGGGCCGAAGCGGGTCGAAGCGGGTCGAAGTGGCGCGTAGCGCCCCTGCCCAGCCTCGACGCGCCGACGCAAATAACTGTTTTGCATCGCCGGCGCCAAAAATATCAGTTCACTCGGGATGCCGACTCGCCGATCATGCCCGGTTCCATCGCCGCGTGGTGAACGCGGCGTCGTCAATGAGGAGAATCGGATGTCTTTACGTGTCGTGGCGGCGGTGCTCGGGGCCGGCGCATTGGTGGTGAATTCGGCGAGTTTCGCGGAGCTGGCGGCCGCCGCCCCCGCCGATGCCAATAGCCTCACCGAAGTGGTGGTCACCGCGGAGCGCAAGGTCGAATCCGCTCAGACCGTGGGTATTGCCCTCTCTGTGGTCTCGGGCCAGGACCTGGCCGACAAGGCCATTACCCGTGTGGTCGACCTGCAGAACGCCCTACCCAGTCTGCAGGTCGAGCCGGCGTTCGGCGGCGGTCAGCCCCAATATCGAATCCGCGGCGTCGGGTTCCTGGACTACACGTCGAACAATGCATCGCCCATCGGCGTCAGCGTCGACGACGTGGCGGCGGCACTGCCCATCCAGACGGCGGGGCAGCTGTTCGACATCGATCGCATCGAGGTGTTGCGCGGGCCCCAGGGCACGCTCTATGGACGCAACACCACCGGCGGCCAGATCAACTTCATCACCAATCGGCCGACCGAAGAGACCCACGCCGGTTTCACGGCGGAATATGGATCCTTCAATGCCGTGAATGCGGAAGGTTTCGTTTCGGGAAAGATCGTGGATGGTTTGTTGGGACGCTTGTCGGTCGCCACCGAGCAAGGAGGCGATTGGCAGCGCAATCGCGAGACCGGTCAACGGCTGGGCAACCAAGACAGGATCGCCGGCCGCGGCCAGCTGGAATGGAAGCCGTCGGATGCCATCGATTTCCTGCTGGAGTTTCATCTTTCGAAGGACAAATCCGACGAGACCGGATTGCACCTGCTGAAACCGTACACACGCACCACCGACGGCGTGGTGACGACGACCATTCCGGCCGACACCTCGCGTTATGTGACGGATTGGAATCTCAATCCGGCGTTCGCCGCAGTGACGGGCCTCGACGCCGGCGCCAAGCCGGGAGTCGACAACTCGAACAACGGGGTCGATCTCGCGGCCAACATCGATTTTGGCCCTGTCAAGCTGACCAGCATCACGGCCTACGACAAGATGATCCGTCGGGAATTCAGCGACTGGGATGCGACCCAATTTCACGACTCGGATGAATACTTCGACAGCAACCTGGACGTGATTTCACAGGAAGTCCGGGTTGCGTCCACCGGCAGCGGCCCGTTCGCCTGGGTGGGCGGCCTGTTCTACTCGGATCAAAAACTCGACGAAGCCTTTTATTCCGATTTCTCGGACGCGCTGGGGGGCATCGCCCTCACGACCTATGAGCAGAAGGCGAATTCGTTCGGCGAATTCGGGCAGCTAAGCTATCAGTTCAACTCGGTGCTGAAGGGCACCCTGGGCGTACGCGAAGATCACGAGACCCGCGAGTTGCTGAACCTCGGCACCGGCTTCATCGTTCCGGTGGTGCCTTTCACCGGCGGTTTGAACCGTTCGATCACGTCGAATTTGCCGTCCGGCAAGATCGAGCTGGATTACACGCCGCAGGAAGGTACGCTGGTCTATGAAAGCATCAGCCGCGGCGTGAAGTCCGGCGGATTCACCGCGCACAACACCACGTCGGCGCCGGCGGCGGATCCGTTCGAACCGGAGAAGCTCACGGCCTACGAAGTCGGCATCAAATCGGACGTGACGCGCACCTTGCGGGTAAACGCGTCGGCATTCTATTACCGTTACCGCGATCAGCAGATACTCGGCAAGGTCTTCGATACCGTCTCGGGTTCCTACATCGGTCGTTTCGTCAACTCCAATTCGCGCCTCAGCGGCGGTGAATTGGAGGTCGAATGGCATCCGGTGAGCGGGTTGTCCGTTTCGCAATATGCGGGATTCGTCGAGGGCTACTACACGAGTCCGCTGCTCGATTCGTCCAACGTCGATTACAACGGGCGGCCGTTGAGCGTTCCGAAGTGGTCGTATGGCGGCGATGTCAGCTACGGGTTCGACATCGGCAACTTCAAAGTCACCGCGGAATCCAATTACAGCTTCCACGACACTTACAGCCAGTTCTACCTGCTGGGCAGCGACGACTACACCATCCCGAAGTACTGGCTCACGAACGCCAACCTATCCTTGTCGCCGGCCTCGGGGGCGCCTTGGACGCTCACCCTGTGGGGCCGCAATATCTTCGACAAAGGCTATGATGTGACTCGCAACTTCTTCCTGCCTTCGGCCGAAGTGGCGCAGGCCGGGCAGCCGGCGACGTTTGGCATCCGCGTCAGTTACAAGTACTAGGAGCGCGATTTGAAAGTGCTCGGCATCGTCGTCGCGATCATCGTGCTGCTGCTCGCGGCCGCTTGGCTCAAGCTGCGCGGTCCCGACATTCCGTACGAGACTCTGGAGGCGAAATACGGCAACGAGGCTTCGCGTTTCGTCGATTTGCCGGGCGGATTTCACGTGCATTATCAGGACGACGGCGATCCGGCATTGCCGTTGCTGGTGTTGCTGCACGGCTTCGGCGACTCGTACACCAGCTGGGAAGGATGGGTGGCGGCGCTCAAGGGCAAGTTTCACATCATCAGCCTGGATTTTCCCGGCCATGGGCTGACCCGCGCCCCGGAGGGATACGCGATTTCGGGCGACGGACTGGCGGATTTCGTGGATGCGTTCGCGGGCCAGCTGGCGCTGCCCAAGTTTGCGGTGGCGGGAAATTCCATGGGCGGCGGCGTGGCCTGGAAGCTCGCGGTACGGCATCCGCAGCGGGTGAGCGCGCTGATTCTGGCGGACGCGGCGGGCTTTCCCAACGAAAAGCCGCCGGGGGAGACGCCGTTGGCGTTCAAGATATTGCGGTACCGCCTCGGCCGCGCCCTGCTGCGCAACATCGATAACCGGCCGTTGATCGACGAGGGCCTGAAGACGGACGTGTACGACAAGTCGATCATCACGCCGGCATTGGTGGACCGCTGGGCCGACTTTCAGCGCGCACCCGGACATCGTGCCATTCTGATGTCCGTGAACATTGGCGGACTCAACCAGGCGACACCCACCGTACTGGGTGCAATCAACGTGCCCACCTTGGTTCTCCACGGCGATGAGGATCCGCTGATCGAGCCCGCGAGCGGAGCCAAATTCGCGGCGGCGATTCCGGGGGCCAAGCTCGTGACCTATCCGCATGTCGGGCACTTGCCGCAGATCGAGATTCCGCAGCGCTCGGCCGCCGATGTCGGAGAGTTTCTGCAAAGCGTGCACTGATGCGCGGCAGCGGCCCGTCGGCGGTGTCGCGCGCGATGGCGCTGGCACGGGTACTTGCACAGCCGCTCGCGTGGACACCCACGCAGGCATAGTTCTGAGGTTGATACCGTCTGCGTCTCTGCCTCCGCTGGCAACGATCGTCACTTGGTGCGAGCGCGTAACCGGCACGGCATCAGCCTCGCGCTCCGGTATCATTCCTCCATGCGACACGACTATCTCGGCAATCCCGTAAGCGCCTCGAGCGAGGGCACGTTGCGCGCCGTCGACGATTTCATCGAAGGCTACCTTGCGTACGAGACGCGCACGGAAGGCATCGTGGCGGCCGCGGACGCGGATCCCGATTGCTGTATTGCGAACGTGTATGCGGGTCTGCTATGGATGTTCCTGGAGGCACCCGACGCGGCGCTGCGCGCGAGCGGCTACCTCGCGGCGGCGGAGCGCTCCTCACCGGCCGCCAGCCGGCGTGAACGACTCAACGTCGCGTTGCTGGGCGCGTGGGTCGCGGACGATCTGCCCGAGGCACTGCGGATCTGCGACCTTATATCGGACGAATTTCCGCGCGATCTCGTCGTGGTGAAAACCCATCAGTACTTCGAGTTCAACCGCGGCAACTCACCGGCCATGCTGCGGGCGGTATTGAAAGTGTTGGCGCGCAACGCCGATGTGCCCTACATACACGGCATGGCCGCCTTCGCATACGAACAATGCCATCTGTTGGACGAGGCGGAGCGCGCGGCTCGTGCTGCCATCGCCCTGCGCCGCAAGGAGCCCTGGGCACAGCACGCGCTGGCGCATGTCATGCTGACCCGCGGCCGCATCGATGCAGGCACGCATTTCTTGGAGGGGATGCAGGACACCTGGACCAACCTCAATTCGTTCATGAGTACGCACCTGTGGTGGCATCTGGCCTTGTTCTATATCAGCCAGGGCCGGCATGCGAGGGTGCTCGAGATCTACGACCGCCACTGCTGGGGCGTCGCCAAGCAGTACTCCCAGGATCAAGTGGGCGCGGTATCGCTTCTGGCACGCATGGAAATCGCCGGCATCGACGTGGGCGAGCGGTGGCGGGACCTCGGCGATCACCTCATGGCGCGGGCGCACGATACCGTGCTGCCGTTTCTGACCCTGCAGTACCTGTACGGTCTGGCGCGAGCCGGCCGCGCGCAGGCGGAGGTGCTGCTGGACGCGGTTCGACAAACCGCGCTGCATGCGCCGCCCTTCACGCAGGAAGCATGGCGGGACGTGGCGTTGCCGGCGTGTGAAGGGTTGTATGCCTACGTGCACGCGGACTTCGAGGCGGCGTGGCGTCACCTGAGCGCGGCGATGCCGCGCATGCCGGAGGCGGGCGGCAGCCACGCGCAGCGCGACTTGTTCGAGCAGATCCTGCTCGATGCCGCGATCAAGAGCGGACGAAGCGCCCTCGCGCAGCAGGCGCTGGAACTGCGGCGCATGACCGATCCCGACGGAGTGCCGGTCAATTTGGCGCTTGCCCATGTCTATGCGGCGCTCCATTTGCCTGACCTCGCCGAGCAGGCGCGGCAGCGTGCTCGTGCCACCCGCGCCCGGCATTCCGAATGAGACCGGGGATGCACAGCTGAGACCAAGGTATGCGCAGCGATTTTTCAGACACATTGTTCAAGATCATCGATGGCCGCCGCGAGGAACTCGTGGAGTTGACCCGCGACCTGATTCGCTTTCCCACGGTCAACCCGCCGGGCGAGGCCTACCAGCCCTGCGGCGAATTCATCGGCCGGCGTCTCGCCGCGCGCGGCTTCGACATAGAGTTCGTGCGCGCGCAAGGGACTCCGGGCGACAGCGACCGGTACCCGCGCATCAACGTCATTGCGCGCCGCGCGGGCGCGTCCGCCGGTCCGTGCGTGCATTTCAACAGCCACATCGATGTGGTGCAGACCGGCGGCGGTTGGACGCTGGATCCGTTCGCGGGCGTGGTCAGGGATGGCAAGGTATTCGGCCGCGGCGCCAGCGACATGAAGGGCGGCCTCGCCGCCTCCATCATCGCGGTCGAGGCGTTGATCGACTCCGGCGTGGAGCTGCCCGGTGCCCTCGAAATCTCCGGGACGGTGGACGAGGAATCGGGCGGCTACGGCGGGGTGCACTATCTCGCGGAGCGCGGCTGGTTCTCCTCGCCCCGGGTCGATCACGTCATCATCCCGGAGCCGCTCAACGTCGATCGCGTCTGCATCGGGCATCGCGGCGTGTGGTGGGCGGAGATCGAAACGCACGGGCGCATCGCACATGGCTCGATGCCGTTCCTGGGGGATTGCGCCGTACGCCACATGAACGCGGTGCTCGATCGTTTCGAGACGGATTTGCTGCCGCGGCTCGCGGCGCGGCACACGGACATGCCGGTGGTGCCGTCGGGTGCCCGCAGTTCGACGCTCAATATCAATTCCATTCATGGCGGTCAGGCGGAGCAACAGGGCGGTTACCCGGCCCCCTGCGTGCCCGATTCCTGCCGCATGGTGATCGACCGGCGTCTGCTGATCGAGGAGAGCATGGAGGGCGTGAAGGGTGAAGTCGTGGATCTCTTGAACCGGCTGGTCGAGGAGCGCGCCGGCTTTAGCTACAGCATCCGCGACATCTTCGAAGTCATTCCCACCATGGCCGACCGCGACGGCCCGGTGGCCCGCACCACGGCGGCCGCGATCCGGCGGGTGATCGGGCGCGATCCGGAAATCATCTGTTCGCCCGGTACCTACGATCAGAAGCACATCGATCGCGTGGGCAAGCTCAAGGATTGCATCGCCTACGGACCCGGCATCCTGGATCTCGCGCACCAGCCCGACGAGTACGTGTCGATCGACGATATGGTGACCTCGGCGAAAGTGATGGCACTCGCCGCCTGGGCCCTTTTGCACAGGATCGCATGAGAGGCATTGCGCTGGGGTGCCTGGCGCTGGCTATGCTGCTGACGGGCTCGAGTGTTCCGGCGCGGGGCGCTGATGCTGCGAACGCCGCTTCGCGCGAAGCCGGTGCGCCGGGCGCCGATGCGCCTGGCACGATCGCGCCGGGAGGCCGGGTCACCGTGGGCATGCAGCTCGAGCCGCCGATATTGGATCCCACCGCCAACCCGGCGTCCGCCATTTCGGAGGCCCTGTACGGAAACGTCTTCGAGGGCCTCGTTCGGTTCGCTGCGGATGGATCGGTGCTGCCGCAGCTGGCTGAATCGTGGGACGTGTCGGCGGACGGGCTCACTTATACGTTTCACCTGCGTCGCGGCGTCCGGTTTCATGACGGCACCCCGTTCGACGCCGGCACCGCCAAGTTCTCCTTGGACCGCGCGCTGGCAGTCGATTCCGTCAACCCGCAGCGTGCGCGCCTGCAGGCGGTGCGCGGCGTCGAGGCGGTCGATGCCGATACCCTGCGGATCGCCTTGAAGCGCCGCTCGGGTGGGCTTCTGCAGTCTCTCGCCTGGGGATCGTTCGTCATGGTCGCGCCGCCGTCGGCGGACAACAACGCGCAACAGCCGGTGGGCACCGGCCCTTTCAAGTTCGTCGAATGGCGACGCGGCGACTCGCTCGACCTCGCCCGCAACGAGGGCTACTGGAACGGCGCGGTGCGGCTGGAGCGGGCGACGTTCAAATTCATTTCCGACCCCAGTGCCGCGTATGCCGCGCTGATGGCGGGCGATGTGGATGCGTTCGACAATTACCCGGCGCCGGAAAGCTTTGCGCAGTTCGCCGCCGATCCGCGCTTTGCCGTTTTCGTGGGGCCCACCGAGAGCGAGACCATCCTGGCGCTCAACAATCGCAATCCGCCGCTCGCCGATTTGCGGGTTCGCCAGGCCATTGCCTACGCGCTCGATCGAAGCGCCGTCATCGACGGCGCCATGTTCGGCTATGGCACGCCCATCGGCAGCCATTTTCCGCCGCGCAATCCCGCGTACGTGGATCTGACGGGGCGCTATCCGCACGATACGGCCGAGGCCAGGCAGCTGCTGACGCAGGCGGGCTACCCGCAGGGTTTTGCGGTGACGCTCAAGCTGCCGCCGCCGAGTTACGCGCGGCGCGGCGGCGAGATCGTCGCGGCGCAGCTCGCGCAAGTCGGCATCCGGGCGACGATCGAGAATCTCGAATGGGCGCAGTGGCTGGACCAAGTCTACGGGCGCCATGATTTCGACATGAGCATCGTGACTCACGCGGAACCCATGGACTACGACATCTATGCACGCGACGATTATTATTTCGGCTATTCCAATCCCGAGTTCAAGGCGCTGATCGCCGCGCTGGACGACAGCATCGATCCTGGGCAGCGGCGCACGCTTCTGCAACGGATTCAACGCAAACTCGCCGACGATGCGGTCAATGGGTTCTTGTTCCAATATCCCAAACTCGCCGTCTGGAACGCGCACCTGCACGGCATGGGTTTCGACAATGTGTTGAGCGTCATCGAGCTGAAGGACGCCTACGACGACCGGGCGGGCAGGGTGGCGGGAATCCAGGTTCCGCGCGCCGAGCAACAGTCGTTTCACGTCCTGGGTTGGTTGGCCGTGGCGGCCGTGGCGTATCTTTCGGTGCTCGCGGCACGGCGCTTCGGCGCCGCGTTCCTGGGCGGCAGGCTTGCCGTCCTCGTGGGGACCGCGCTTGCGGCCACTGCGATCGTGTTCGTCATCGTGCAGGTGGTGCCCGGCGATCCCGTGCGCTACATGATGGGATTGCAGGCCGATCCGCAGTCGATGAGCGCCTTGCGCCATCAGCTGGGCTTGGACGCGGCGCCGCTCGCAAGATATGTCAGCTGGGTCGCCGGCCTCATGCATGGCGATTTCGGGCTGAGTTATACCTACCGCATCCCGGTAGGACGGCTGATCGCCGAACGTTTGCAGGTGTCGTTGCCGCTCGCGCTCTATGCCCTGTCGATATCGACGCTCATCGCCTTTCCGGTCGGGCTGATCGCCGCCGCGCGGCGCGGCCGGGCGACCGATTGGATAGCGACCGGGCTGACGCAGCTCGGTCTTGCGGTCCCCAACTTCTGGCTGGGGCTGTTGCTGGTGCTGTTGTTCGCCGTGAGTCTGCACTGGGTATCCGCGGGCGGATTTCCGGGATGGGCGGCGGGATTCGGACCTGCGGTCCAAGCCTTGACGCTGCCGGCGATCGCGCTGGCCATGCCGCAGGCGGCGATACTGGCGCGCGTCCTGCGCGGTGCATTGATCGAGACGCTGCACGAGGACTACATCCGCACCGCGCGGGCCAAGGGCGCCGGAGAATGGCGGGTGCTGTGGCATCACGCGCTGCCCAACGCGCTGCCATCCGTGCTGACCGTTCTCGGCCTGCAGTTCTCGTTTCTACTGGCGGGCGGCGTCATCATCGAAAACGTCTTCTTCCTGCCGGGCCTGGGGCGGCTGGTGTTTCAGGCCATCGTGCAGCGTGACCTGATCGTGGTGCAAAGCGTCGTGGTCTTGCTGGTAATCGTCGTGGTCGCGGTCACTTTCGTCGTCGATCTGTGCCATGCGCTGTTGAATCCGCGCTTGCGGACGGCGCGGGGGCGGTGATGGCCCGCTCCCCTCGACATCGAGGTTTCGTGCTGGGCGCCGCCATCACGCTGGCGTTCGTGGGGATGGCGGTGCTCGCGTCCTTTTGGACGCCGTACGATCCGCGATCCCTCGACATCGTCGACAAGCTGCAGCCGCCCGGCTGGCATCATTGGTTCGGCACCGATCAGCTCGGCCGCGACGTGCTGTCGATGATCATGGCGGGCGCCAAGAACTCCGTCGGCGTCGCGTTGCTGTCGGTGCTCATCGGCCTAAGTCTCGGCGTGCCCGCGGGACTGATTGCCGCCGCCCGCGGCGGCCTGGTCGACGACCTCATCATGCGCAGCAACGATCTGATCTTCGCCTTTCCCTCCTTGCTGCTGGCGATCTTGATCACCGCGGTATTCGGCCCCGGCGCCGTGAACGCCATCATCGCCATCGGTATTTTCAATATTCCGGTGTTCGCGCGCGTGACGCGCGGGGGTGCGCTCGATCTTGGCAGCCGCGACTATATTCTGGCGGCGCGCGTCGCCGGCAAGTCGCCGCTGCGGATTTCCTTCGAGCACGTGCTGCCCAACCTCGTCGCTTTGCTGGTCGTCCAGGGCACCCTTCAATTCTCGCTGGGCGTCATCGCCGAGGCGGGATTGTCCTACGTCGGCCTCGGCGCGCAGCCGCCCAACCCGAGTTGGGGCCGAATGCTGAACGAAGCACAAACCCTGACCGCCCTGGCGCCGTCGCTGGCGTTGTTCCCGGGCTTTGCGGTGGCACTGTTCGTGCTTGGCTTGAATTTGTTGGGCGATGGCTTGCGACAGCGGCGGAATTCGTGACGCCGCTGCTGTCGATCGAGTCGCTCGCGGTGTCCATCGGCGAGGTGCAGATCCTCAAGGATGTGTCGCTGCAGGTGGCCCGCGGCGAAATACTCGGCTTGGTCGGCGCGTCGGGTTCCGGCAAGTCCATGACGGCGCTCGCCATCATGCAGCTGTTGCCGCCGCGGGCGCGCATGAGCGGGGTGGTGACCCTGCAGGGTTCGGTGCTCACGAGCCGCAGCGAAGCGCAATTGCAGCGCATCCGCGGCCGCGACCTGGGGATGGTATTCCAGGAACCGATGAGCGCCCTGAATCCGGCGATGCGCATCGGGGATCAAGTGGCGGAGACCGTTCGCCTGCATGAGTCCGGATCGGCGTCGCAGGCGCTCAAGAAGGCGCGCGAGGCGCTCGATTCCGTGGGCCTCGCGAGCGATCGCAGCGCGCTCGACCGCTATCCGCACGAACTATCGGGCGGCCAGCGCCAGCGCGTCGCGATTGCCATGGCCATCGCGCTGCGCCCGTCGCTGCTCATCGCCGATGAACCGACCACGGCCTTGGATGTGAGCACGCAGGCGCAGGTTCTGGACTTGCTGCAAGGCCTGGCACGAAGCCGCGCCATGGGGTTGATTCTGGTGAGCCACGATCTGGCGGTGATCGCGCAGGTCACGGATCGCATCGCGGTGATGAGCGAGGGCGCCATCGTGGAGCAGGGCCCGACGCTCGAGACACTGCGCCATCTGCGTCATCCCTACGCCAGAGCGCTGCTCGCGGCCGCGGAACTCACGCCGAAGCGTCGCGCGCCGGCGCTCGAATCAGCGGTGGGGATGCCAGGGTCCGCGGCGCTGCTCGAGGTCCGGGGCATCGTGGGCGAGTATCGGTTGCCGCGGCGCTCCTTGTGGCGGCCGGCACCCACGTTGCGCGCCGTGGATGGGGTGTCATTGACGATTCATCGCGGCGAGACCGTCGGTCTGGTCGGTGAATCCGGGTCCGGCAAGTCGAGCCTGTTGCGGGCCATCCTCGGTTTGCAGCGAACTCGAGCCGGCGAGGTTCGATTGTTGGGAGAGGTTTTCTCGACGGCGAGCGGCGCGGCGCTGCGGCGCCTGCGGCGTTCCATGCAGGCGGTGTTCCAGGATCCCTATGGCAGCTTCGATCCGCAGTGGTCCGTGGAGCGCTTGATCGCGGAGCCGTTCCATCTGATGGAGGTTCGGCCGGGCGCCGCGGAACGGCGGCGCAAAGTTGCGCGGGTGCTGGAACAGGTGGGTCTGGCCCCCGCGGATGCGCGCCGCCATCCGCACGAGTTTTCCGGCGGCCAGCGGCAGCGTATCGCGATTGCGCGAGCACTCATCACCGAACCTGCGTTGATCGTGTTCGACGAGGCGGTGTCGGCGCTCGATGTCCTGGTCCGCGCCCAGGTACTGGACCTGCTCGCCGAGCTGTCGAGCCGGCTGAAGCTCACGTACCTCTTCGTATCGCACGACCTCAACGTCGTCGGTGCGATTGCGGACCGCGTCTACGTCATGCAGCGGGGCCGCATCGTCGAGCACGGCGCGACGGCCGAGGTTTTCGGCTCGCCGCAGGACCCATACACGAAGTCGTTGATCGCCGCCACGCCGCGGCTCGCCGCACTCCTGGCGCGGGCTGACGTTCAGCGCGAGTGATATACCGCGCGCGCGATGGCGCGTGCCATGCAGTCCGCGGCGGCCGAACCGATGCGGCCGACCTGCGAGCCACGCTGCAGCTCGTCATCCAGCTCGACGGCACCGCTCGCCACCGAAAATACGGTGTCGCCGTCGAACGGGGTATGGGCCGGCCGCACGGCGCGGGCGATGCCGTCCTGCGCCATGATGGCGACGCGCTTGCACTCGACGGTGGTCAAGTCCGCGCTGCAAGCCACCACGCCGAGCGTGGTATTGACGCCCGGTTGCAGCCTGCCGAGCGCGAGCAATCTGGCGTCGTCCGGCGCAGGGTCGCTCAGATCCATGGCTAGGCTCGGTGGACCCGTGCCGCCGAATTCGGCGTTCAACTCGAATGCCCATGCCCAGTACGTTCTGCCGTCCGGCATCAACGCCGAGCCGATCGAATTCAATGCCACCAGCACGCCTACCACGAGTCCCCCGCCCAAATCGATCGATGTCGAACCGATCCCGCCCTTGATGAGGCCCGCCATGGCGCCGCGGCCCGCGCCGACCGATCCCAGCGAAAAATCCGCTGCCGCCGCGTCGAGCGCGCGAACGCCGAGACTGCGGTAGGGCGGCTCGAGACCCCAGGCCTTGTCGCCGCCGTTGCCCAGATCGTGCAGCACCGCAGCCGGCACGATGGGGATGGCGGGCGAGCCCGGCCGAAGGTGCAGCCCGATGCCACGGGCCGACAGTGCGCCGGCGACGCCGTCGGCGGCGGCCAATCCGAACACGGAGCCGCCGGCCAGCACCAGCGCGTGCGCGCGGCCCATGAGATTCTCGGGCGCGAGGGCATCGGTCTCCCGTGTCCCGGGACCGCCGCCGCGAACGTCGACCCCGGCCGGCCATTCGCCGCCGCACAACACCACCGAGACGCCGGACCGCGTGCGTTCATCCGTTGCATGGCCCACGGCGACGCCGGGCACGTCGGTGATGAGGTTGCGGGGGCCGGGACTGAACACGCGCGGCCTATTGCGGCTGGGCTGCGATCACGGCCAGTCCCTGCAGCACCAGATCCGGGACGATCTCACCATGCGTGCGCATGGTGCCCGTGATCATGCCGGCGTCACCGCCGGTGATGAACAATTTGGGCTTGGTACCGGTGCTTTGTTCGATGATCTCGGCGGCGCGGTCCGCCATTCCGGCCAAGGCGAAAACGGCGCCGCGCGACACGGCGCCGATGGTGTTATTCGCCAGCACGCCCGCCAGGGAGGGTGTGCTGTGTTCGACCGCCCTGGCAATGTCGCTGGTCTTGCTCATCAGGGCCTCGCGCATCATGTGGATGCCGGGAGCGATCAATCCGCCCAAGTGCTGACCGCTGGCGTCGACGCTATCGACTTTGACCGCCGTGCCTGCATCGACCACGCACAACGCCGAACGGGCGCGGGTCCATGCGCCGATCAGCGCCAACCAGCGATCGGCGCCCAGCAACGAGGGGTCGAGATAGCCGCTGGTGAGATCGCCGAACTGTCGTGCGGCCGTGACGAACTGGACATCGACGTGAAAGGTTTTTTTTGCGAGGTGCGTCAGGGTCTTTGCCATCGCGGGCCCGGCGACGTTCGAGACCAGCACGCGTGTCGGCTTTTGACCGGATTCGAACAGTGCCGACGTCCAGATGCCCGGTTTCGCCTCGCGGTGCACGATGGCCTGCTGATCGGACAAGCCGGTGCTCGTCAACCATGCCCACTTCAGGCGTGTGTTGCCCACGTCGATGACCAGAATCATGCTAGACCCATTACCCCGATGACGGTGCCGAAGGCGCAAGCGCGCAAGGATATCATCGTCGCGAAATCCCTTGCGTCCCATCGGCTTGCGCGCCCGAAACCACCCGTGCCAGCGCTTCGGTGACGCGCTCCTCGATCTCGGCCGCATGCGCCAGATGCACCGGATAACGCACGTGCGCTTCCACGCCGCCGCCGGTGAAATGCAGTTGAATCTGCGGCTGCGCGTCGCCGGCGGAACTCGACAGCGTGGTGCGCTCGATTTCCTGGGTTTGCCTGAGGATTTCGGGACGATATTCCTTCAGCGCATCGGTCATGGCCGCGTTGAGCTGCTCCTTGATCGCGGAATAATCCGCGCCCGGCGGAAGATCCAGCACCGCTTCGCGCCAGCTGAAATTGACGCCGGGGATCTGTTTGAACAGGCCGCTCGACACCTGGAAGACCACCGAGTTGGCAAACGCCACGACCCGGCCGGTGGGCCCCATCGCGCCCTTGGCGCTCAGTTCCATCAAATACATCCTGACCAACCCTAAGTCGATGACCTCGCCGGCGACATCGCCGATCTGCACCCGATCGCCGACGCGAATGCCGTACTTACCGATCAGGAAAAAATAGCCGACGATGGACACCAGGACGCTTTGCATCGCGACCGCGATGCCGGCGGTGATGAGACCCGCGAAGGTGACGATGGAGCCGAGTTCGCTTGCGAATGCGAAGCCCACCACCACCACCACCAGCGACCACAGGGCGATCCTTCGGAGCAGCAGCAATTGATAGCGCCGGCGCGAATCCTGGATGTAGCGCAGCACCGCTTTGCGCCACACTTCGGCGGCGCCGAACAGCAGCGCCAGGATCACGAGCAGCACACCCACGCGAATTCCGAGCGCCTCGAGAGCCTCTCCATACTGGGTCTTGATCGCATCGCGCCAGTTGCTCAAATTACGGCGGTACTGGTTGAGAAGGATTGCTTCGCGGCTCAAGGGAATGAGCAAAGCGGATGCTTGTTTGAACTGCTCCGCCAGCGCGTCGAGCTGGTCGTGGACGCCGTTCAGCGCGGTGCTGTCGGCCGAGTCGGCGGCGGTGCCCAGCGCGTCCCCGCGTGCCGACAGCGCCCTGATCTGATTGACGAGCGGGTCGCGTACCCGTGTGAGCGTCGCCTGCAGGGCGGCGGTGCGGCGGTCGATCGACTCGATGGTGCCGCGCTTCTCCGACAGGCGAAACACGTTCGATGCGAGATCCCACAAGCCGAAGCGGCCGACCACGCTCACGCTCGTGGATGCGAGCGGCGACTGAGCGGCGGTCGAGGCGCCGCCCGCCGAGGATGCGGCCGCCACGGCAGAGGTGCCGGCCGCGGGCGCGGCGCTCGAGGGGATGGCCACCGCCATGGCGTCGATCTGCGCCTTCAGTGCGCCGGCGCTGGAACCGCCCGCATCCGTGGCGAGCCCTTGCATCGTGGCAACGATGCTTTTCTTGGTGTTGATGAGATTGATTTCGCCTTGCAGCTCATTGATCTTCGCCTGGATACCGACCCGATTCTTCTTATTTGCGGCGAGTTGGCGCCGCTCGGTGTCGAGTTCGGCTTGCACGCTCGCGGTCTGCGCTTCGAGCTTTTTCTGCAGCTGCAGCAAGGCTTGCGACGAGGTCGCCGTGTCGCCGCCGGTATCCTCGGCGACCGGCGGCTCCTTACCCAGCATCTCCGCGTCGGCGCGGGCGATGTCGAAAGCCAACGACATGACCTTGTTCGCGGTCTGCCGATTGTCGTACAGGATCAAGACGTCGCTCGGTTCGTTCGCGGCCTGTTGTTGCAGGCCGAGCGTGCGATACCAGTCGACCGTTTGATCGAGAACGGTGATGACCTGTGCGGCGGTCATGGGGGGGTCAAGCGGAGGGAGTGCCGCAGGGGCCGAGGCTGCTGCGGCAGCCGTGGCTGCGCCGGTCCCTGCACTGGCGGCCGATGTTGCTGTGGCCAGCGCCACGGGGGACTGCGTTGGAGCGGCCGCTGCCACGGCGGCGGCGGTCGCCGATTTTGGCGCTACAGGCGCGCCGTTTCGCTCGGCTGCGGGCGCACCCGCGCCGATGCACCATAACGTGACCAACGCCAGAGCGGCGCGAGCAGAACCCGAAAGGAGGACGGATTTTGACATGGCGGGATGCTACATGAACTACGGCATCGGGACACGGCGCGGCTCGGAATCACCGTCTTGTTGTTGGACGATCTCACCTCGGATACGACCGACGAGACGGCGCAAATCGGCGCGCAGCCGCGAGCCGCGCAGTTTATGATTCGATGCGCTATTCACCAGGGAGACGATGATGCATATGAGCCTTCGCGGTCCGTGCGGCGTGCTGCTGCCGACCTCAGCCGCGTCGCTTGCCCTCGGGGCCGCACGGTCGCCGGGCGACGCCCCCGACGCCAGGATCGCCATGGCGCGGGAGCGCACCAGAAACACCGAGGGCCGCCGCCGGTGACCGACCTGAAACGCTTCATCGCCGATATCGCGGATTTTCCGCGGCCCGGGATTCTGTTCCGCGACATCTCGCCCTTGCTGCGCAGTCATTTCGACGCCACGATCCGGGCCGTCGACGCTTTGCTGAGCGAAGCCGAATGGGACGGCATCGATGCGCTCGCCGGAATCGAATCGCGCGGCTTCATCCTGGGCGCCGCTTTGGCCGCGCGCCGCGGCAAGGGATTCGTGCTGGTCCGCAAGCAGGGCAAGCTGCCGCCGCCGGTGGTCGATGTCGCTTACGATCTCGAATACGGTTCGGGGGTGCTGGAGATGCAGCGCGGCTCCGGACGGGTGCTGTTGATCGACGATGTGCTCGCGACCGGCGGCACTCTGACGGCGTCCGCCGATCTGTGCGTTCGCGCGGGCTACGAGGTCGGTGCGCTCGCCGTGCTGATCGACCTGAAGATCGTCCCCGGCTATCGCTGGCGGGATTTGCCCCTGCGGTCGTGCGTCGACTATTGAGCCATGCCCGGATTGCCGAGAACGCTGGTGGTCATGGCCTTGCAGGCCGAGTCCGACGGAGTCTTCGAAACCGCGGCCGTGCCCGTGCTGTATTGCGGCGTCGGCAAGGTGAATGCCGCCATCGCGCTCACCCGCGAACTCTGCCGCTACCTGCGCGCGCAGGAGCCGCTGCCGCTGGTGCTCAACTTCGGCACCGCGGGCAGCCGCGTGCACCCGAGCGGCGCGCTGCTGGCGTGCCATGAATTCGTGCAGCGAGACATGGACGTGCGCGGCTTGGGATTCGCGCTCGGCGTCACACCCTTCGACGCGGCGCCGGCTGTGTTGACGTTCGAGCCGGTGTTTACGCGGCTGCCCGCGGCGGTGTGCGGCAGCGGGGATTCGTTCGCGACCGGCGACTGCGATGTCGCGTGCGGGGTTCTGGATATGGAAGCTTATGCGCTTGCCAAGACGTGTTGGATAACGGGGGCCACCTTCGGCTGCGTCAAGTACGTGACCGACGGCGCCGATCACGCGGCCGCCGCCGATTGGCAGGGCAACGTGCACAAAGCGGCGAGCGAATTCCTGACTTTGTATCGCGATGTGCGCGAAAGTCCCGATCGGGTTAATCTGCCGCCGTGAACAACACCACCGATATTCATTCATCCTGCGATCAGGCGGGCAGCGTCGATCTGGGTTTCGTCGAGCTGTCGTGGCTGCAAATGGCGGTTCTAGGCATCATCCAGGGAATCACCGAGCTGCTGCCGATCAGCAGCACCGCGCATCTGCGCGTGATTCCCGGCATTTTGGGATGGCGCGACCCGGGTTCCGCGTTTTCGGCCGCCATGCAGCTGGCAAGCTTC
>PLAH01000038.1 GCA_003134045.1 Gammaproteobacteria bacterium | reverse complement strand
CCATCGTCTGAAGCGCCTGCAGTACATTGCCCTGCGTGATGTCGAAGGCACTCGCCAGGTTCAATCCCAGCTGGTTCCCAGATATCGTCGACAGCTTCTTCGATACGTCAATCGTGATCCCGCCCGCCGCCACCGGCGCCGCCGCCGTACCGCCTGTGCTGCCGCTGCTTGAACCGGTGCTGCTCGAGCCGCTGCCGCTCGTCGTCGATGAGCCGCTGCCGCTCGTGGCGGTTCCCGTCGTTGTGCTGCCGCTGGCCGTCGTTGTCGTCGACGTGCCTGTCACCGGCGCCGGAGGGGTGATGACGGCAACGCTGGAAGCGGTGCCGGTCAACGTCATCCCCAGAACGACGACATTACGATTACTGGGCAGCTTCACGCTCTTGATGGTCTTCGTATCGTCGACCGCCAGCGAATACCCATACACGTAGGCAGGGCCGGGAGACGTCGAACCATTGAGCACAAGCCGATACGATGCGGTGACCGCAATCGATTCTCCGGCGAAATTGACGGGATAGAACCAATCGCTGATCCCTTGGTGAAGCGTCGCCGTGCTCCCGTCGGAGTAAGTCACCACGAACGCTTGATTCGGCTGGCTGCCGCTCACTCCGACCGCCAGAAACTTCAGCATGGAGAACTTGCCAGCCGGCAAAGCAACCGTGGTGCCGCTTGCCGCGTTCGCCGTCCCGGCGCTTCCCAATTTGAATGTCGACCCCGACCAGGTCACGGACGTCCCGGTCAACGTCTCCGAGAGCGCGTAGTTGCCGCCGTCGATGCCGCCCTCGATGATCTTCGATCCATTATTGAACAATCCATACACGTTCGAGGCGGCGGCGAGATTGACAGATGTCACGCTCGATGCGCCCGGATCCAAGGTCATCCCCATGACCACGACGTCGCGGTTTGCCGGCAGCTTGATGCTTTTGACCGTCTTGGCCGGGTTTATCGCGAAAGTGTACCCGTATATGAAGCAAGGGCCCGCGGAGGTCGCGCCAGTGGCGGACACTCGGTACGCGGTGGTCACTGCCTTCGATTCGCCCGGATACTGCTGGGGATAGAACCAGTCGCTGAGGCTTTGGTTAATGGTGGTTGTCGTACCGTCGGTGTAGGTCACGACGAAGGTTTGATTCTGTTGATTGCCGTTCACACCGGCCGCAAGCAGTTTCAGCGTCGCGAAATTACCCGCGGGCAGCGTCACGGTGTCGTTACTCGCGCCATTCGGCGTACCGGAACTGCCGAACTTGAACGTCGATCCCGACCACACCAGTGAGGTACCGGTCAAATTTTCCGCAAACGCATAACCGCCCAAATCGATCCCGCCGCCGGTCACTTTGGTCCCGCTGTTGAAAAGCGCGTTTACGTTCGCGCCGGTCGACAAACTGACCTGTGTCTCTGCGTGGGCGATTACGCTCGCACCGAGGGTGAGGGCCAAACCAAGCACGGGAGGGAAGATTGATCGGTGGTTCATTAAAGTACCTAAGCTGTATGAGTTGCCGGATTCGAAGCACGTCCGCCATGGGCGCGCCACACGTTGTGGAGAGGCAAAGTACAGCAATGGTTTTTCGCCGCAAATTGTCTGCATGTAACGACGGCCGCGCCGTAGCGATGTCGTCATTCGCAGACAGGTGGTCCGACATCGAGTTTCCGCGCAGCTATCAGACGCCGCTGCAGAGGTCGTATCAGCCTTGAATTACCGGGAAAGCGTCGAGATGGGAATCGCAAATCCGGCTGCTGGCCAAGGAGGTCGCAAGCCCGTGACCGCTCCGCGGCAGCAGTCGGGCCCTATCCCATGGATCGGCCGGCGAGTCAAACGTTCTTGCTGGATTATGTGATCTAGTTTGGAAATTATTACCAATTATATGTTCAATCGCAGGTTTTCCCGTAGCGATCGCCACCATAATTTTATTTCCGGGATGTTTCGTTAGTGCCGATCGCGCTCGAAGTCGATGGGTCACCTCAGGGAATAAACATGAAATGCGGTATTCGCCGTATCGGCTTTTTGGCCACGGTGTTGAGCGGCTTTCTCGCCAGCCACTTGCAAGCGCAAGTTAACGTCGCAACTTATCACAACGACAATGCGCGCACGGGGCAGAACACCCAGGAAACCGTACTCACGCCGGCGAACGTCAATAGCGCTCAATTCGGCAAGCTGTTTACCGTAGCGGTTGACGGCTGGGTCTATGCCCAACCGCTATATCTGTCGAACGTGTCGATCGGTGGGGGGACTCACAACGTCGCTTACATCGCCACCGAGCACGATAGCTTGTACGCGATCGACGCGGATACCGGCACTATTTACTGGCAGATCAGTTTGATTCCCGCAGGCGGTGCGACGCCCAACAGCGTGACTGACCTGAATTGCAAGGACATGGTTCCGGAACACGGCGTCACGGGAACGCCGGTCATCGATACCGCCAGCGGCACGATTTACATGGTCGCGATTTCCAAGGTCAATGGAACATTCGTCCAACAATTGCATGCCATCGACGTGTCGACATCCCTCGAGAAATTCGGCGGTCCGATCAACGTGTCCGCGACCGTTCCGGGCACCGCCACGGACGGGACCGGTACGACCCTCAGCTTCAATCCGATGATGCAGAATCAGCGCCCCGGTCTCCTCCTGGAAAACGGCCATGTCGTAATCGGATGGGGTTCGACCTGCGATAATTCGCCGTGGCACGGCTGGGTCATTTCCTACAACTCCACGACGTTGGCCCAGGATGGGGTGTTCAATACCTCGCCAAACGGGTTCTTCAACGGCATCTGGATGGGAGGCGGCGGATTGGCCGCCGACTCGAGCGGAAACATTTTTTTTGCGACGGGCAACGGCAGTTGGAACGGCACGAGCGATTACGGCGACAGCATCGTCAAATTAGGGCCTGCGGCCAACGGGATATTCCCGGTCACCGATTATTTCACGCCGTACAACCAGAACACCTTGGCCGAGCAGGACCAGGACGTGGCCTCGGGCGGTCTCGTGTTGCTGCCGACGCTTCCCTCGGGAAAGCAACTCCTGGCGCAGATGTCGAAACAAGGAACCATCTACCTGCTGGATCGCAACAACCTGGGACAGTACTGCGTCAACGCGACGCCGGCATGTACCGGCAGCGATCCGCAGATCGTCCAGGAAACGCTGAAGGCCACGGTGGGCATATGGGGCTCGCCGGCCTATTGGAATGGCTCAGTGTATTGGGGCGCCGGCAACGACGACAACGGGGCGACCGACAGCATCAAGGCCTTCTCATTGAATGCCAACAACAGCGGCGTGCTCTCGACGGCGCCCATTTCCACGACGACCAATGCGTTCGCCTTTTCTGCGCCGACGCCGACCATTTCCGCCAATGGAACCGCCAACGGCATTTTATGGGGGTTGGATGACAGTGCTTATCATTCGACCTGCACTGCGGGCGCGAGTTGTCAGATCTTGTACGCGTACGATGCGAGCGATTTGTCGAAATTGCTGTATGCCAGCAATCAGGCGGCGAGCAACCGAGACGTGCCGGGCGGCGCGGTCAAATTCGCAACGCCGATCGTTGCAAACGGCAAAGTGTATGTGGGGAGTCAATATGCGGTTTCCGCGTTTGGCCTGTTGAGCGGGGCGGTCGCGGCGAGCCCAACCTTCAGCCCCCCCGGAGGAAGCTTCACTGCGACTCAAACGGTGGTGCTGTCGGACACTACGCCGGGCGCGACGATTTATTACACTACCAACGGCACGACGCCCAGCGCGAATTCGACTATATACACCACTCCCTTGCAGATCAGTACCACGACGACAGTTGAGGCGATTGCGGTCGCCAGCGGCTTTAGCAACAGTCCGGTGTCCAGCGCGGTTTTCAACATCTATGCTCCGGGCACGACGCCGGTGAGCGCCCCCCTGACGACCGCCGCCAACGTACGCGCCCTGGGGAATGCAGGTTCAGCCGTGACCAGCGGCGGCATCGACGGCGGTGGCTACGTTTACTCAGCGGCACTACTGGGCTCGTCTATCGCGTGGAGCGGCTCGACCTTCGCCCTCGGTACCCCAGGCGCTCTCGACGCCGTCCGAAATACCGTCGTTACCCTGCCCGCGGGCAGCTACTCAGCCGTGAATCTGCTCGCCACCGGCGTCAACGGCAGCCAGGCCAATCAAACGTTCACCGTGACGTACACGGATGGCACCACGACCGCGATCA
>PLAH01000059.1 GCA_003134045.1 Gammaproteobacteria bacterium | reverse complement strand
CTCATGGCTGAGCGCCCGTAAGAAGGCACACCACGGCGGTGACGGTGGCACTCATGGCTGAGCGCCCGTAAGAAGGCACACCACGGCGGTGAGGGTGGTACTTCACGGCTGAGCATCCTTGGGAGCGCGTGCCGCAGTGCCGCTCCCGTCCGGCCCCGCCAGCGCACGCACCGCGGCGGCGAACACCTCGCCGCGATGGCCATAATCGCGAAACATGTCGAGACTCGAGCAGGCGGGCGACAGCAGCACCGTGTCGCCGGGCCGCGCCCAGCGCAACGCCTCGCCCACCGCCTCCGGCATCGAGCCCGCGCGCGACAGGGCGCACACGCCCGCGAGCGCCCGTTCGAGCAGCGCCGCGTCGCGGCCGATCAGCACCACATGCCGAACCTTGCCGCTGAAAGCCGCGGCCAGCGGCGCGAAGTCCTGGCCCTTGCCATCGCCGCCCGCGATCATGACCAACGGGCCGTCCATGCCGGCCACCGCCGCGAGCGTGGCGCCGACATTGGTGCCCTTCGAATCGTCCACGAAGCGCACACCGGCAATGTCCGCCACCCAGGAGGAACGATGCGGCAGGCCGGGGAAGGCCCTGAGTGCGTCGATCATGGCGTCCATCGGCAGGCCCGCCGCCTCGCCCAGGGCGAGTGCAGCCAGTGCGTTGGCGGCATTGTGCAGGCCGGTGATTTTCATGCGCCGGGTGTCGAGCAGCGCCTCGCCGTGGCGCGCCAGCCAGGTGTGACCCTCGCGGCGAATCAGCGTGAAGTCGGCATCCGCATGCTGCGTCGAAAACGTCACGGCGCGCGCCGAGCCGCCGCGCGTGGCGGCCGCTCGCATGTCGCATACCAGCGGGTCATCGGCGTTCAGCACCACCGTGGCGGCGCGCACGAAAATACGCGCCTTGGCGCGGGCGTACTCGTCCACCGTCGCATAGCGGTCCATATGATCGGCCGTGATGTTGAGCACCACCGCCGCGAGCAGATCGAGGGATGAGGTGGTCTCCAGCTGAAAGCTCGACAGCTCGAGCACGTACAGATCGGGCAGCGGCTGGTCCAGCAAATCCAATGCAGGCTTGCCCAGATTGCCGCCGGCCAACGCGCGCCGCCCCGCGGCATTCGCCATGCTCGCGACCAAGCTGGTGACCGTGCTCTTGCCGTTGGTGCCGGTGATGCCGATGACGGGCGCGCGTACCGCGCGTGCGAACAGTTCCACGTCGCCGACGATTTCGATGCCGCGCGTGCGCGCTTCCCGTGCGATGGGCTCATCCAGCGATACCCCGGGAGACATCAGCACCTGCGACGCCCCGTCGAGCAACTCGAGGTCGAAGCCGCCCAGCCGGATATCCAGCGTCCGGGCCAGATGGCCGATCTCGGCCAGCCCCGGCGGATTGCACCGCGAATCCGTGGCGGTCACCGCGACGCCATGCTTCGCGAGGTAGCGCACGCACGAGGCGCCGGTCTTGCCGAGTCCTACCACGACGCTTGCCATCAGCGGATCTTCAAGGTCGCAAGACCCGCCAATACGAGCACGAAACTGATGATCCAGAAACGCACGATGACCTTCGGCTCGGCCCACCCCTTGAGTTCGAAGTGATGATGCAGCGGCGCCATGCGAAAAATACGTTTGCCCGTCAGCTTGAACGACGCCACCTGCATGATCACCGACACGGTCTCGACCACGAACACGCCGCCCATGACGAACAGCACGATCTCCTGGCGCACGATCACCGCGATGGTGCCGAGCGCCGCGCCGATCGCCAGCGCGCCCACGTCGCCCATGAACACTTCCGCCGGGTAGGCGTTGAACCACAAGAATCCCAGGCCCGCGCCGGTGAGCGTCGCGCTGAAGATGAGCAGCTCGCCCACCCCGGTGATGTAGGGAATCTGCAGGTAGCTCGCAAATTTGACGTTGCCGGTGGCATACGCAAAGATGCCGAGTGCGGTCGCCACCATCACCGCGGGCATGATGGCGAGCCCGTCGAGGCCGTCGGTGAGATTCACCGCGTTGCTGGTGCCGACGATGACGACATAGGCGTAGGCCACGAAGCCGATGGTGGTCATGGGCACCGCCACGGTCTTGAAGAAGGGCACGTACAGCGTGGTCTCGGCGGCGGTCTGATGCAGGCCGTGCAGGGTGAACGCCGTGGCGAGCGCGATCGCCGACTGCGCCAGATACTTCATCCGCGCCGACAGGCCTTTAGAATTGCCCACCACCAGCTTCAGGTAGTCGTCGTAGAAGCCGACGGCACCGAACGCGAGCGTGGTCAGCAGGAGAATCCAGACGAAACGGCTCGACAGATCCGCCCACAGCAGCGTGCCGATCACCATGGCCGTCAATATCAACCCGCCGCCCATGGTCGGCGTACCGGATTTCTTCAGATGCGTCTGCGGTCCATCGGTGCGCACCTGCTGGCCGATCTGGTAGCGGGTGAGCTGCGCGATCATGCGCGGCCCGATGAACAAGGTGATCGCGAGCGTGGTGAGCGCCGCGAGAATGCCGCGCAGCGTCAGGTATTGAAAGACGTGAAACCCGCTGTAGTACTTGGACAGGAATTCGGCGAGGTAGATCAGCATGGCGCCGCCGCGGTGAGTGCCCGTACCACGCGCTCCAGGCGATTGACGCGCGAGCCCTTGATGAGCACCGTCACGTCCGGCGCGAGCTCGGCCTGCACGCGCCGGATCAGCGAGTCGGAATCGACGAACCATTCGCCGCCCGAGCCGAACGCCTCCACCGCGCGGGTACTCTGCGGCCCCGTGGCGAACAGGCGCTTAACGCCGCTCGCGCGTGCGTAGCGGCCCATGTCCGCGTGACTGTCGGCGGTATGTTCGCCCAGCTCCGCCATGTCCGCGAGCACCAGCCACGTGCTGCCCGGCAGCGAACGCAGCACATCGAGGCCCGCCCGCACCGAACTGGGGTTCGCGTTGTAGGAATCGTCGATGATCCAGCTGTCGCGGACACCGGCTTTGAGCTGCAGCCGGCCCGAGACCGCGCGAAAGTCCGCAAGCCCCAGCGCAATTTCCTCGAGCGACGCGCCCGCCGCACTCGCGGCCGCCGCCGCCGCCAGCGCGTTGGCGATGTTGTGGGCGCCGCCCGCCTTGAGCAGGATCGCGCACTCGCCCAACGGGCACACCAGGGTAAAGCGCGTCGCGAATTCACCGCGCTCGATGCTCTGCTGCGCGTCCCGGGCGCGGAAGTCAGGGGAGCCATCGACCGGGCCGCCCGCCGCAGGGCCGCCTCTCGCGGAGCTCTCCCGCGCGGGCCTGTCCTCCGCCCCGCCGACGCGCTGCGCCTCGGGCAGCGCCCCCCGCACACCGAACGTCACCACCCGCCTCGCCCGCGCGACGCTGCGCCAGTAGCCGGCATAGGCGTCGTCCGCATTGATGACGGCGGTGGCATCGGCCTTGAGTCCGGCAACCATCTCGCCCTCGCCCTTGGCGACGCCATCCAGATCGCCGAACCCTTCGAGATGCTCCGCGCCCGCGTTGGTGATGAGGCCCACCGTGGGCCGCGCCAGCTGCACGAGTTCGGCCACATCGCCGATGCGGTTCGCGCCCATCTCGACCACCGCGCTGCGATGCGCGGCGTCGAGCCGCATCAGGGTGAGCGGCACGCCGATGTGATTGTTGAGGTTGCCCTGCGTGGCCATGCAGGGCCCCATGCGCGACAGGATGGCCGCGGTCATCTCCTTGGCCGTGGTCTTGCCGTTGCTGCCGCCCACCGCGACGATCGGAATAGCGAAGCCGGCACGCCAGGCCTGCCCCAACTGCTGCAAGCCACGCAGTGCATCCGCGACGATGATTTGCGGCACGGCCGCCGGCACCCGCCGTTCCACCAATGCCCCGACGGCGCCGCGCGCCGCGGCGGCCGCGACGAACTCGCCGCCATCGAAATTCGGGCCCCGCAAGGCGACGAACAGCGACCCCTGCACCAGTGTACGGCTGTCGGTCGACACCGCGCCGTACCCGCCATCCTCGCCGATGAGTTCGCCGCCCAGCGTCTGCGCCGCGTCCGAGAGAGTGCGCTTCACGCCGCAGCTCCCAGGAAACGCAGCGCCTCGCACCGATCGCTGAAGCTGCGGCGCACCTCGCCGTAGATCTGATAGTCCTCGTGACCCTTGCCCGCGATCAACACCATGTCGCTCACCACGGCGTCCTGCAACGCCGCCGCGATCGCCGTGCCGCGATCGTGAATGACCCGCGCACGGTGCCGCGTGATCCCCTCGAGGATTGCCTGCGTGATGCGCTGCGGATCCTCCGAGCGCGGGTTGTCGTCGGTGACGATGATTTCATCCGCGAGGTCGTCGACCACGGCGCCCATCATCGGGCGTTTTCCCGGATCGCGATCGCCGCCGCAGCCGAATACGCACCACAGCGCTCCCCGGCAATGCTCGCGCAACGCACCCAGCGCCTTGGCGAGCGCATCCGGCGTGTGCGCATAGTCGATCACCGCCAGCGGCTTGGCCGCGTTTGCCGATTCGACGACTTCCATGCGGCCCGGCGGTGCCGTGCATTGGCTGAGCGCCTGCGCTGCGTCGTCGAGCGTCGCGCCCAACGCCAGCAGACAGGCCAGCACGATGACCGCGTTCTCCGCATTGAAACGCCCCAGCAGGCGGGTGGTCACGCGCCGCTCGCCGAAGCTGCCGCCCAGCTGCAATGAAATTCCTTTCAGGTCGAGCGCGACTTCATCGGCGTGCAGCGAGCGCTCCGCCGGCCATCCCGACCCACCGCTGCCCACCCACACCGCGGTGAGCGGGGTGCGGCCGCCATGTCCGCGCGCCAGTTTCCGGCCGAAATCATCGCCGATATTGACGATGGCTTGCTGCAGATCCGCAAAGGCGAACAAGCGCGCCTTGGCGGCACCGTAGTCCTGCATCGACGCGTGGTAATCCAGATGATCGCGCGTCAGGTTGGTGAATGCCGCCGAATGAAAGCGCACGCCATCGACGCGGCCCTGGTCGAGCGCGTGCGATGACACCTCCATCGCGACGTCGCGCACACCCGCGGCATGCAGCGCCGCGAGTTGACGGTGTACCGTCACCACATCGGGCGTGGTATGCGCGCCCGTCTGGAGCGCGGCGATGCGTCCCCACCCGAGAGTGCCGATGTAGGCCGCATCCGACTGCAGGCGTTCGAGACATTGCGCGAGCAGGTACGCGCAGGTGGTCTTGCCGTTGGTGCCAGTGATGCCGACGATGCGCAGGTGCGAGGACGGCTGGCCGAAGAATCGATCCGCGATCCGGCCGAGCAGCGCCCGCAGACCCGCCACCGGTGCGGCGAATACCGAGGCCGCGAGCGCCGGCGCCGCACGCCCCGGAGCGCCGCTGCCCGGGCCCCCGCCGCTGAGAATTTCGTTGGGTGCGCCTTCCGGCTCCCACAGCACCACGCTGGCGCCGCGCGCCGCCGCATCGGCGGCGAACTCAAGGCCGTGCGAGCGCCCGCCGTTCAAGGCAAAGAACAGGCTCCCTGCGCGCACTTCGCGGCTGTCGAGCGTCAAGTCGAGAACCTCAACGTCGTTGGCCGGCAACGCCGCGATGCCGTCGAACAGCCAGGTGAGCGAGACGCCGGGCTCGGGAGCGCTCATGGGTTGTCGTTCGCCTGCACCAGCGTCGCGGCCGGTACGTTCTGCAAGTCGTCCGGCGGCACGTCCATGAGCCGCAGCGCACCCGACATCACATTCGAGAACACGGGCGCCGCCACCGTACCGCCCTGCGCCAAGGTGCCGACCTGCTGCACATCCCGGCTCGGCTCGTCGATCACCACCACCGTGGCCAGCTTCGGGTGCGACGCCGGCACTAAGCCTGCAAATACCGCCATGATTTTGTCGGTGGAATAGCCGCCTGCAATCGATTTGAACGCGGTCCCGGTCTTGCCCGACACGCGATAGCCCACGACGGCGGCGCGCGTCGCGGTGCCCCCCTTCTCGACGACTTGTTCCATCAACTGCACCAGCTCACGCGCGACCTTGGGATCGAGCACCCGCTCTCCCGGCACCGGACCTGAGACCCGCTCGAAGGAGATGGGACGCTTGATGCCGCCCGCGCCGATGGTGGCGTAGGCATGCGCCAGCTGCAGCGGCGTGACCGAAATACCATACCCGTGCGACAACGTCGCAATGCCGATGGGACGCCAGTGCGCGTAGCTCGAGAGCATCCCGGCCGACTCGCCCGGATAGCCGCTGCCGGTCACCTGACCCAACCCCAAGCCCGTGAGCGTCTTGTAGATCTGCTCGGGCTTCAGCGACAGCGCCACCTTGGCCGTGCCCACGTTGCTCGACTTGGCCAGGATGGTTGCCAGATCCACGACGCCCAGATTGCTTTCGTCCTCGAACACTTTCGTGCCCACTTTCAGGAAGCCCGGCGACGTATCGACCACGCTGTCCGGGTGGTACTGCCCCGACGCCAAGGCCGCCGCCATGATGAACGGCTTGATGCTGGAGCCCGGCTCGAAGATGTCGGTCGCGGCGCGGTTGCGATACAGGCCAGGTTTCAGCTGCTCGCGGTCATTGGGGTTGTACGACGGCTGGTTGACCATGGCCAGCACTTCGCCGGTATCGACGTCGATCACGATGACGGAGCCCGCTTGCGCGCGGTAGTCCTGCATGGCCGCCTTCAATTCGCGATAGGCCAGGTATTGAATGCGCAGATCGATGCTGGTGACGAGGTCGCGGCCGGGACGCGGCGCGCGGATGCTCTCGACGTTCTCGACGTAGCGCCCATATAAATCCTGAATGACGCGCTTGGAACCATCCTCGCCGTTCAGCAGTTGGTCGAAGCCCAGTTCCAGCCCCTCCTGACCTTGGTCGTCGACGGTGGTGAAGCCGACCACGTGCCCCGCCACTTCGCCCGCCGGATAGTAACGTCGGTATTCGCGCAGCAGATTCACGCCCGGAATACCCAGCGCCTTGATGTGCGCCGCCTGCTCGGGCGGCATGTGCCTCACCAGATACAGGAACTCGCGGTCCAGATTGCTGGTGATGCGCCGCGCCAGAAACTGCGGGTCTTGCTTCAAGGCCTTGGCCAGCTTCGGCAGCTGATCGATGTTGTCGTTGAGCTCCTGCGGATTCACCCACACGCTGTCCACCGGCGTGCTGACGGCGAGCGGCTCGCCCGCGCGGTCGGTGATGGCGCCGCGATGCGCCGCGATCTTGACCACGCGCATCGACCGATCATCGCCCTGCTTGGCCAGGAAGCCATGATCCAACAGCTGCAGTTCCACCGCGCGCGCCGCGAGGCCCACGGCGCCCAGCACCACCAGCCCCAGCACCACGCCGGAACGCCAGCGATAGCTCTTCGCCTGAGCATCGCTTTCGCTCGACCGAGGCTTGACGGTCAGACGCTTCAAGGCCGCACGATCCGCACGTCGCGGGTTTGCGGCAGATTCATCTGCAGCTTGGAGCTGGCCACGCGTTCGACGAACGCGTGCGAGGACCAGTAACTCTGTTCGAGCTGCAATCGGCCCCACTCCATTTCGAGCGAATCGCGTTCGGCATTGAGCTTTTCCAAGTGCACGAACAGGTCGCGCGCCTTGTGCCGCGCGTAGATCACTTGCATGGAGGAGCCCAAGACGGCGAGCCACAAGACCGGAAGGATGACGGGCACGAGCAGGCGGATCTTCATGCGGCAATCCCTTCGCTCAATCGTTCGGCCACGCGCAGGCGCGCGCTGCGGGCGCGCGGGTTGCGCGCGGTTTCATCGTCGTCGGCTTGAACGGCCTTGCCGACCAGCTTGAGCGTCGGGCGCGCGTGCGCGGGCACGAACGGCAGTCCCGCGTACACCGGATCGGTGGAGGCATGCCGCCGCATGAACTGTTTGACCATGCGGTCCTCGAGCGAGTGGAAGCTGATGACCGCCAGCCGCCCGTGCGGCGCGAGGCGCTCGAACGCCGCGTTCAGCGCCGTTTCGAGTTCATCGAGTTCGCCGTTCACGTAAATGCGCAGCGCCTGGAAGACGCGCGTCGCCGGGTGCTTGTGGCGCGACCCCTTGTCCGCATCACGATTGCGCGCCACCCGTGAAATCATGTCGGCGAGCTGCAAGGTCCGCTCGAACGGTCTGGACACCCGATCGGCGACGATCGCGCGGGCGATTCGCGGCGCATGCCGCTCCTCGCCGAACTCGCGAAAAATGCGGATGAGTTCGGCTTCCGATGCGCCGTTGACCACATCCGCGGCACTCATGCCTTCACCCTTGCTCATGCGCATGTCCAACGGGCCGTCCTGCATGAAGCTGAAACCGCGCTCGGCATCGTCGAGCTGCGGCGAGGAGACCCCCAGATCGAAAAGTATGCCGTCGAATTTGAGTCCCGGCTCGACCCGATCGGCGCACGCCGCGAGCGCGGAGAACGGCGCCAGGAACACCGAGACGCGGGGATCCGCCGCGAACCGCAGCTGCGCCTCGGCAGCGGCGACGGGGTCGCGGTCGAGGCACAGCAATCGACCGTCAGCGATGAGCCTTTCCATGATAGCTCCTGCGTGTCCGCCCCGACCAAAAGTGGCGTCCATGTAGGTGCCACTCGCCTTTAAATTCAATGCAGCCAGTACTTCGGATAACAGTACCGGCGTATGCCCCGCTGCCCGATCACTCATCGCGCGGCGGCTAGATCGACAGGGTGTCGAAATCGGTGGGCAGATCGCCGGCGTTCGCATCGCTCGCGAGCCACTCGTCGCGACGCTCGTTCCACCGCCCCTCGTCCCACAGCTCGAATCGCACTCCCTGGCCGATCAACATCGCGTCGCGCGTGAGAAAAGCGAACTCACGCAGGTTGGCGGGCAGCAGAATCCGGCCATGTCCATCGAGGTCCAGCTCGGTCGCATTGCCGACCATCAGCCGCTGCAGTTGCCGCGCATGCACGTTCATCGTCGGCAGCCGCATCACCTTGCGCTCGATCTCTTCCCAGTCGGGAAAGGGATAAATGAGCAGGCACTGGTCCTTGTCGACCGTGACCACCAATTTCCCACCGCAACGTTCCTGCAGCCGTTCTCGATACCGGGTGGGCATCACCATCCGGCCTTTCGCATCGAGAGTTAACTGATTGGAGCCCCTGAACATCGCTTGGATGGGCCTTGTGACCCATTCTCTCCCACTTTTTCCCACCGGGCACCACTATAGGGAGCCGCGCGTCGCACTGTCAACGACTTAAGTTAAAAAAAACTTGGGGCAACAGTGACTTAGGTCACACTTTATCCGCCGTCGGTATATCTGCCAGGCGACTTTGTTTTGAATCAATCTGTTAGGCGGGATTTCGCGACGAGACTGCAGGTGGCGAGCACAGGACGAAGTCGCGCGCCCATTCTTCCCGCTCGCTCCGCGAGCGCTAACTTTCGGGGGCGCCCAGCGCCCCCGTTGACAGGGCGCGTCAGCACTGGCTCCCCCTCTTCCCGCTCGCTCCGCGAGCGCTAACTTTCGGGGGCGCCCAGCGCCCCCGTTGACAGGGCGCGTATAGCGCTAGAAGGAGTCGGCCGTTAAGCCGGGTTCTGTCGTGAGCAGTCATTCCTCTGGGATGCGCGTCGCCGCGCACCTCTAGCGACCTACCCGGAAGCCTGTATGTGGGCCACACACTGCGGCCAAAGGCACCGCTTGCTTCCCTATTTGGTCTTGCTTCAGGTGGGGTTTGCCGTGCCACCGATGTTGCCACCGGCGCGGTGCGCTCTTACCGCACCATTTCACCCTTACCNNCTTAGGCGGTATCTTTCTGTTGCACTTTCCGTAGGCTCGCGCCTCCCAGGCGTTACCTGGCACCGTGCCCTATGAAGCCCGGACTTTCCTCCATCCCCGACCGCTTGCGCGGCCGGAAACAGCGACTGCCTGGCCGACTCCGGCGTGCACCATACGCAGGTACCGCGCCGATTGATACAACCTTCTCCCGCCCGCGCGGAATCAGCGTGACCAATCCTCCACCTTCAGTCGGCCACCCACGCGTTCGAAGGTCTTGTCCCGAGTCACGAGCACACTTCCCGCCGCAATCACGCCTCGGCGCCTACCGCCCGTCCTTCAATTGCAGCGCCCGCTTGTACGCTTCGTTGTCGCGCACCCCGCTGACGAGCCTCGCCGCCAGCCCCGCCGCCTGTTTCAACGGCACTTCCGCCAACAGCACCGTGAGCACCCGATCAAGCTCCCCGCCGTGCCCGTCGCCGCCCGCTTCGGTCGCCCCCGCAGTCGCGGGTGCGCCGCCCACCACCAGAACGATCTCACCCCGCGGGAAGTTCGCATCGCCCGCCGCCCGCGTCGCCAGCTCCCCCAGCGCGCCCCGGTACGTCGTCTCGTGCAGTTTGGTCAGTTCGCGTGCCACTGTCGCCGCCCGCGCCGCGCCGAACGCCGCCGCACAATCCTCGAGAGTCTCGATCACCCGGTGCGGCGATTCGTAAAACACCAAGGTTCGAGGCTCGCTCGCGAGCGCCGTCAGCCGAGCGCGGCGCGCACTTCCCCGCGCGGGGAGGAACCCCTCGAAACAAAATCGATCCGTCGGCAAGGCCGCAATCGAGAGCGCCGCAATCGCCGCACAAGCTCCGGGAACCGCCACCACCTCGATGCCCGCCGCCGCCGCCGCCCGCACCAGTTCGTAGCCCGGATCGCTGATGGCGGGAGTCCCCGCGTCGCTCACCAGCGCGATCGAAACGCCCGCGTGCATGCGCTCAATCAGCTCCGGCGCGCGCTGTGCCTCGTTATGATCGTGCAGCGACACCATCGGCGTCTTGACGCCGAATGCCTGGAGCAGGGTGCCGGTATGCCGCGTGTCCTCGGCCGCAATCAGCGCGCAGGCCTGCAACGTCTCGCGCCCGCGAGCGCTCAAATCGCCCAGATTGCCAATGGGCGTCGCGACCACGTAGAGGCGCCCGGCTCCGGCTTTTATCACTATAATCCGCGCCTGTATGCAAAGTTCAAGGAACGCAGGGTATGGCAGCGATCTCTCGACGTCCACGGCTGACGCTCTGCGCGATGGTAATCCTCTCGCTGCTGGCCGCCGCCTGCACCCTGGTCAAGCCCCTCGAAACCTCCACCGACAGGCAAGCCCACGCAGCGAAACTCGCCGGCGAGGGCAAACACGTCGATGCCGCCCGGGCCTACGCGGAGCTCGCCGCCGCAGCGCCGGCGGATCACGACAGCTATGAATTGTTGAGCGCGGAGCAGTGGGTTGCCGCAGGTAACGTGGCTGAGGCCAGGCAAGCGCTGGCGGCGGTTTCGCCGGACGCGCGCACCAAATTGCCCACCTCGAGGGCGCTGGTCGCCGCCGAAGTCGCCCTCGCAGAAAACGACGGCGCCCGCGCCAACCAGGAGCTCGATTCCATCGCCGTGCCGACGGCGCCGGATCTCGCCCAGAATTACTGGTACATCCGCGGTGAGAGCGCGTTCCTGACCGGTCACCCCGTGGACGGAACCCGGGCGTTCGTCGAGCGCGAACGCTATTTGACGGATACCGCGAGCCTGCGTGCCAGCCGCGACGAGCTCATCGCCAAACTGCGCAACGCCGCGCAGCATGCACAGTCGCTGAAAGCGCCCGCCAAGACCGACGGCGTCGTTGCCGGCTGGTTGGCGCTTGCGCCCGTGACCGTCGAACTGCAGCGCGACCCGCTGCGCGCGGCGCCCGCCCTCGATAACTGGAAGCGCCAATTTCCGGGGCATCCGGCCAATGATAGTGCCCTCGGCCTCGCGCAGAGCCAGATCGCGGCCGCCACCGAATTCCCCAACCAGATCGCGTTGCTGCTGCCGCTGTCCGGACGCGCCGAGGCCGTGGGTGTCGCGGTACGCGACGGGTTCATCGCCTCGTACCTCGAACAAGATCCCGCGGCGCGGCCCCGCCTCAAGGTCTACGACGTCGCGGCGGAATCGGTCGCCAGCGCCTACCAGCGCGCCATTCAAGAAGGCGCAAGCTTCGTGGTGGGGCCGCTAACCAAAGAGGACGTGGCCGCCATCGCGCCCTTGAGCGCCGGCCGCACGCCGGTGCTCGCGCTGAATTTCCTCAGCGATTCGACCAGCGCCTCGCCCAATTTCTTCCAGTTCGCGTTGCTGCCGGAGGACGAGGCGCGCATCGTCGCGCGGCGTCTCGCGGCCGACGGCAAACTCACCGGCGTCGCCATTCTTCCCGACGGCGAACTGGGCAGCCGCGTCGGCGCCGCATTCGCGGATGAACTCTCGCAACTCGGCGGAACCGTGCTCGACACCGGCCGCTATCTGTCCGGACGGCCCGATTTCAGCGACGTCATCAAACAGACCTTGCAGATTCATGGAGTCAAGGGCGAACCGGCGACGCACCGCGGCGACGCGACCTTCGTGTTCGTCGCAGGTACGCCGGCCGCGACGCGCTTGATCGTATCGCAGCTGAAATTCCACTACGCGGGCGATGTGCCCGTGTACGCCACTTCGGATAGTTTCGAGCCCGATCCGGCCGCCAATAACGATCTCGACGGCCTGTACTTTCCGGATATGCCCTGGATGGTGTCGGAGGATGCGGTCACCGGCCAGATTCGCGACGCCGTGCGCGGCGCTTGGCCTTCGAGAACGGCGCGGCGCGACCGCCTCTACGCATTCGGCTTCGACGCCTACCGCCTGGTCCCCATCCTGCGGTCGAAATCCTCGGGCCAATCCCCGGAGCTGTCCGGCGTGACCGGCAGACTGCACGTCGACGATCACAATCGCATCCGCCGCGACCTCGACTGGGCGCAGATCAAGAACGGGGTGCCGGCCGCGTTGTAATCCGCCCGGCGGCCGCGGATGGTAGCGTAACCCATACCGCGGGCGGTCGCCGAAACTCGCAATCTGCGATGATCGTCACTCTTGCACCCCCCCAAAAGGTGTCGCGCCGCGCCCACACCGGGTGCCGCTCGATGCAGACTCTCCGGATCGCTCCTCACCCTCGAGCGCCTCTGAGACATAACGTGCATTCCGCTGAACGGCAGCCGCTTCGGCAGACAGGGATAGGGGCGGCCAAAATCGTCCTTGGCTTTTCCCTCGCCTACTTGCTCATCGATGTCGCCTTGAACGAATTCGCGTTTGCCGACGCATGGACCATCGTGTGGCCGCTGAACGGCGTCAATGTCGCCCTGCTCTTGATGAATCCCCGCGCACGCTGGCCCTGGATGCTGCTCGGCATCGAGATCGGCACCGGCATCGGCGAACTGATCGACGGCAATCCTGCTCTCATGGAGGTCGGCCAGCGGCTCTGCTCCGCCATCGAAGTCCTCTCGAGCGCATGCTTGTTGCCGCCCTTCGTGTCGCTGGATCGCTGGCTGCGTACGCCGCGCATCTTCATGCGGTTCGCCGCCGCCCTGGTTCTCGGTCCCGGCATCTCGGGCCTGATGGCCGCCGTGCTGTTTCATTACGGCCAAGGCCAGCCGTTTCTGCTGGCCTTCAACAACTGGGCGACGGCCGATGCGCTCGGTATGGCCGCCACCATGCCCCTGGCGCTGTCGCTGCGCTCGCCGCAGATGCGCAGCCTGTTCCAGCGCGACGCCCTGCCGAAGACCTTGAGTTTGCTGATCCTCGCGTTCGCCGGTGCCGCGGTGATCTTCAACGTCGGCCGCTACCCCCTGCTGTTCCTGTTGTTCCCGCTGCTGCTGCTGGTGGACTCCCTCCTGTCATTCGCGGGCTCGGCCATCGCCGTCGTCGGCGTGCTGTTCATCTCGGTCTATTTCACCAGCAATTCGCTCGGGCCTTTCGGCGTGTGGCCCGCCGATTTGAGAATACCCCGCGATCTCGCCATGCAGATCTTCTGGGGCTTCCAGATGATCGCGCTGTTCCCGGCGTCGCTGATGTTCATGGAGCGCCGGCGGATGACCGAGGACCTGCACGATACGAATGCGCGTCTCACTCTGCTCGCCTCGTTGGATGGATTGACCGGCATCGCCAATCGACGCTCGTTCGACGAGCGGTTCGCCCACGAATGGAATCGGGCGCTGCGCCTGCGCAGGCCATTGGCCGTGGCCATGATCGATTTGGACAATTTCAAACAGTTCAACGACCACTATGGACACGTCGCCGGCGACCAATGCCTGTGTGCGGTGGCGCAGGTGCTCGGCGAACAAGTACAGGGTCCCGAAGACCTGGTCGCGCGCTTCGGCGGAGAGGAATTCGCGCTGCTGCTGCCGCACACCTCGGCGGACGGCGCACTCGAGGTGGTCGAAAGGATTCGTGCCGCCGTACTCGAGCTCAACATCGAACATACCGGCAACCCGTGGCGACGCGTGACCGTGTCCATCGGTTATTCGGCGCTCATCCCCATCCACGGCGACAGGCAGTCGGCACTGATCCAGCTCGCCGATGCCGCGCTCTATCAAGCCAAGGGCGGCGGCCGAAACCGCGTCGAAACCCTCTCGTCGATCGACGGCGTGCAGGCATCGAACGCCCACAGCACCACCTCGCGCAATCGCATCGCTCGCATGCTCGGCCGCGATCGCTAGCGGCTCGGCGCGCTGAGTTTGACCGCTTGATGGGTGTGGCATCGACCAGCAAGGTCGAGCCCCTTCCAGGCAACGACGGGATACAGTCGCCGTGAAGTGTCTTCACTTTGCTCGCCGCTGTTCGAACCGGTCGGCATCAGGGTGCCGGGACGATATCGCGTTGAATAGGCGAGCTTTGGACGGTGACTTCCTCGGGTCCGTCGGACCATGCTGCGGCAATGACGCCCAAACCCGCCCCGCAGCAAAGCACGCCACGGACCCAAGCGACTCCTGGCACGGCGCGCACCACCGCGTCTCCCTCCACGCTTACCCCGGCGGCCCCGACGCCCCCGACTCCGCATGCCGCGCGCGCCCAAGTCGGGGCCGCTGCCGAGGTACAGGCCGCCGAGTTCCTGCAAGGTCAGGGCCTCGTCGTCATCGCCCGCAATCTGACCTGCAAGGCCGGCGAACTCGATCTCGTCTGTCTCGACGCCGAAATGCTCGTGATCGTGGAAGTGCGGCTACGGGGCCGGATGGACTATGGCGGGGCGTTGGCGTCGGTGACCTGGCGTAAACAACGCAAACTGGTCCGCGCCACTCAGTTCTTCTGGCAGCGCCAGGCGCAATGGCGCACCCGCCGCTTGCGCTTCGACGTGGTGGCACTCGAGCCGCGCACCGACGGTATGCGGGAAATCATATGGATCAAGGACGCTTTCCGCTCCACTCGAGCATAGGCGCACCTGAACATCGCGAGCCGCGAGCGGCGTCCCACGAGCCGCGCGCTGCCCGCTATTTGACTACTTGCAGTTTGGGCCGCTTCGACGCGGTCCGCGCGCCCCCGCCGGCGGGAGCCGCGGGCGGCGCATCGGTGGGATCGGGATCGGCATCGCCTTCCGGAAAAATCATGCCCTGGCCCGTCTCGCGGGCGTAGATGCCGAGAATCGCGCGCACCGGAACGAGCACCGCAAAGCCGACGCCGCCGAAGCGGGCCTCGAAACTCACGAAATCGTTTCCCAGTTTCAGCATCTGCGTCGCCGAAAAGCTGACGTTCAGGACGATTTTCCCATCCTTGACGTACTGCCGCGGCACGGTGACATTCTCCGCCGCGGCATCGACCACGATATGCGGCGTCTCGCCGCTGTCCGTGATCCACTCGTGCAGGGCGCGCAGTAGATAGGGACGACGCGGCTTCACGGGTGACGCTCCTGCGAACGTCGAAACAAATAACGTCCGCTCATCCCATATTTATCGGACGGGGCCGCCTCGGCCCCGTTGAAAGTTGGCGCGAAGCGCCTGGAAAGTCGGCGCGGCTTCAATGGCGCATGCCCCGTTCAGCCTCGGACAAACACGAACGAAAAGTGGAGCGGGAGAAAATGGAGTTCATGTACTTCACGATCGGCTGCGCCTGAGCGGGCAATTCTATGCCGTAGGACGGCAGGCGCCAGAGTATCGGGGCGATGCTGGCATCGACCAGCGAAAATTCGTCGCTCAGGAAAAACGGCTTCGCCTTGAACACATCCGCGCTGGCGCAGATGGCCTCGCCCAGCACCTTGCGGCTGTGCGCCGCGGTCTTGCTCGACGCCCCCTGCTCGATATCGCTCGCCAGCGCATACCAATCCCGTTCGACGCGATAGAGCGCCACCCGAAACTGCGCCCGGGTCACGGGGTCGATGGGCATCAACGGCGGATGGGGGAAGCGTTCGTCCAGGTACTCGATGATGACGCGCGAGTCGTACAGCACCAGGTCCCGGTCCACCAACGTCGGCACGCTGTGGTAGGGGTTCAGATCGAGCAGGTCCTCCGGCAGCTTGAGGGGATCGACGTTCACCAACTCGACCGTAATTCCCTTCTCGGCGAGGACCAGCCGCGTCCGATGACTCCACGGGTCAGTCGGTGCGGAAAACAAGGTCATCACCGAGCGACGTGCCACTAACGCGATCTCCTAGATCCTTAGGACTAACGGACGCCCCACGGGGGCGGCCCGCTTTACGGAGGCCCGCTCAAGGGAGGCCCGCTGCTGGAAGCCTCCGCTGATGCGTCAGTGGACGTCCTTCCAATATTCTTTCTTCAGCATGTAAGCGAACGCGAAGAACACCAGTAGGAACAACGTCACAAAAACGCCCATCGATTGCCGTTTCGCCTTCACGGGCTCGGCCGCGTAATCGAGGAAGTTCACGGTGTCCCTGACGAACTGATCATACTCTTCCGGCTTCAACGCGCCCGGCGTCATCTGTTCCACGCCCACGAGCACCATGTTGGCGCTGCCGTGCTCGTCCGCCTCGTTCTTGAAAACCGGCTTCTGCAGCCCCTGCAGGCTTGCCAGCACGTCCGGCATCGCCGCCGCCGGCAGGACCAGATTGTTCGTGCCCCAGGGACGCGTCTTGTCGACGTAGAAGCCTTTCAGGAACGCATAGAGATAATCCACGCTGCGGGCTCGAGCCATCAGCGACAGGTCCGGCGGCTGCTTGCCGAACCAGCCCTCGGCGTCCGCCGGCATGGACGTGCCGATGGTGTCGAAGGACTTATCCGATGTGAACATCAGATTGGCGGCAAGTTCCGGCTCCGGGATGTGCAGATCGGTCGCCATGCGGTTGTACCGCAGATATTTCAGCGAGTGGCATCCGGAGCAGTAATTCATGAAATTACGTGCGCCGCGCTGCAACGACTCGATGTCGTTGATATCCGCCCCAGAATGAGGCAGCGAGCCCTCGCCCTCCTCGGCCATCGCCACGCCGCCGGCGGCACCCGATACGAGGAACGCGAGCGCGATCAATACCAGTGGCTTAGACATGTCCCGTGACCCTCTCCGGCACCGGCTTCACGCTGTCGATCTTCGTGTACCAGGGCATCAGCAAAAAGAATGCAAAATAAAGTACCGTTCCGATCTTCGCCAGCAGCGGATAGATGCCCGACGGGGGCTTCAGTCCGCACACACCCAGCATGACGAAGGTCACCACGAAAATGCCCAATGCAATTTTGTAGAGAGGCCCCCGATAGCGAATCGAGAGCACCGGTGAGCGATCCAGCCAGGGGACGAAGAACAGGATCAAGACCGCCGCCCCCATGACCAGAACGCCCCACACCTGGGTGCCGGCAAACGACGGCACGGCGCGCAACATGGCGTAGAACGGCGTGAAATACCACACCGGCGCGATGTGCGGCGGAGTCTGCAGCGGATTGGCCGGCTCGAAATTCGGCGCCTCCAGGAACACGCCGCCGAAGGTGGGCGCGAAGAAGATGACGCCGCAGAAAATCAACAGAAACCCAGCCACGCCGACCACATCCTTCACCGTGTAATACGGGTGGAAAGGAATGCCGTCGAGATAATGCCCGTCGGCATCCTTGTGCTTATGGATGTCGATCCCATCGGGATTGTTGGAGCCCACTTCATGCAGGGCCATCAAATGCGCAATCACCAGGAAGATCAAGGCCAGCGGCAATGCCGCCACGTGCAGCGCGAAGAATCGGTTCAGCGTCGCATCCGCGATGACATAGTCGCCGCGGATCCATTCGACCAATCCGCCGCCGATGACGGGCAGGCTGCCGAACAAGGACACGATCACCTGCGCGCCCCAGAAGCTCATGTTGCCCCACGGCAGCACGTAACCCATGAACGCCTCGGCCATCAACAGCAGGAAGATCAGGCAGCCGAATATCCACAGCAATTCGCGGGGTTTGCGGCTGGATCCGTAGAGCAGCGCCCTGAACATGTGCAGGTAGACCACGATGAAGAAGAACGAAGCGCCGGTCGAATGCATGTAGCGGATGAGCCAGCCCCAGTCCACGTCGCGCATGATGTATTCCACCGAAGAGAACGCTTCGGCGGACGAGGGCTTGTAGTTCATCGTCAGGAAGATGCCCGTCACCAATTGGTTCACGAGAACCAACAGGGCGAGCGATCCGAAGTAGTACCAGAAGTTGAAATTCTTCGGTGCGTAATACTCGGAGACTTGCTCCTTCCACATTTTCGTCAGGGGAAAGCGCTGATCGATCCAGCCGATCAAACCGGTGGATTTGCTGGGATCGGCAGATTCAGGTGCTGCGGACATCGCTCAACCTCTCGTTCGTCAAACTTGTTCGTCTTTATCAGGCGGTTTTCGGGGCTTCGTCCACGCCAATCGAAATGCGTGCATCGCCCGAGAACGTGTAGGAAGGAACCGTGAGGTTCTTCGGCGCCGGCATGCCCTTGAAGACACGTCCGGATATATCGTATTTCGAGCCGTGGCACGGGCAATAAAATCCGCCCGGCCAGCCTTGGCCCAAATCGGTACCGGCCAGTTGCGTCGAATCATTCGGCTCGAAAGCCCCCAACGGCGAGCAGCCCAGGTGCGTGCAGACGGCCAGGCCCACCCAATACTCGGGATTTCGCGCACGCGCCGCACCCTGCGACTTGATGTAATCCGGCTGCAGCGAATCCTCCGATTTCGGGTCGGCCAGCAGCTCGTCGTGGCCACTCAAGTCCTCGATCACGGCCTTCGAACGGCGCACGATGAACACCGGCTGTCCGCGCCACACCACTTTGAGCATCTGGCCCGCCTCGAGCTTCGATGCATCCACCTCCACCGGAGCGCCCAACGCTTTGGCGCGCGCACTGGGCTTCCAAGAAGCCAAAAAAGGCACGGCGGCGAACGCTACGCCGATCGCACCCGTGCCGACGGTAGCCGCCGTCAACAAGCGGCGCCGACTATGGTCAACCAGATCATTCATTCGATCGCCCCTACGCAATGTTGACAAATCTTCACGCAAACCCCTATGGCGGTAGTGTTTCCCAAAGAATATTGGGAGCGCATTATACACAGATTAAGTGGCTGGCCCCGCAGGCTGAGGAGCGATTCTAGTTGCACCGCGCACGAACTATCATGAGTTTTTTACTCAGAGCGGTGATCATAGGTCTGGCGGCTGCATTCTTACTGGTCTGGTGGAAGCCTGCATTATTGGGCGCCGCGCCATCGCGGGGCGCCGCTGCCGCACCGGCCGCACCGCGCGTGAGCGTGGGTCTGCGCCCCGCCTCCATTCCCAGTTTCGCCGACGCCGTCGCCAGGGCTGCGCCGGCGGTTGTCAACATCTATACGGCGCGCGTGGTGACCGAGCGCACGCAGACCGCGCCTCTCGACCAACTGTTCGGCGACTACTGGCCAAGCTACCGGCAACGCGTCGAGCGCAGCCTGGGGTCGGGCGTCATCGTCGATGCGGCGGGCACCATCATCACCAACCAGCACGTGATAGCCGGTGCGGACTCCATCCGGGTACAGCTTGCCGACGGGCGGATCGCCGAGGCGACCATCGTCGGCCAGGATCCCGACACCGACATCGCGGTCCTGGCGCTCTCCATCGGCAAGCTGCCCATCATGCCGCTGGGCCGATCGGACACTCTGCGGGTCGGCGACATCGTGCTCGCCATCGGCAATCCGTATGGCCTCAGTCAAACCGTGACCCAGGGGATCGTCAGCGCGACCGGCCGTGGTCAGCTCGGGCTCGCGACGTTCGAGAATTTCATCCAAACCGACGCGGCCATCAATCTCGGGAACTCGGGCGGCGCATTGATCGATGCCAACGGCGACCTGGTCGGCATCAATACGGCGGTCCTGAATCGGACGTCCGGCGGCCCGGAAGGCATCGGCTTTGCCATTCCCGTGAACTTGGTGCGCGGCGTCATGGAACAGATTCTGGCGCACGGCCATGTGGTGCGCGGCTGGCTGGGTTTCATGCCCCAGGATCTCTCGCCCGACCAGTCCGCACAGCTCGGTATCAGCGCCGACGGCGGCGTGACGGTGGTCAACATCCTGGTGAAAAGCCCGGCTTTCGAAGCCGGCGTCCGTCCCGGCGATCTCGTCACCGGATTGAATGGCGACCCCGTGAAGAGCGCCCAGGACCTGGTCAGCCGGGTGGCGGCGCTCAAGCCCGGTGAGAACGTCGAACTCGAGGGGCGGCACGGCCGCCAATCCTACAAGCTCAAACTCAAAGTCATCGAACGGCCCACCCGCCAGGCCCGACCCGGCTGAGCGTACGCTCCGAGGCCGTCTGCGCGAGCCAACCCGCGCGAGTGCCGTTCCGCCCTGGGCGCCGCTTCCGTTCGAGCACAACTCCGCGTCGAGTGCCGTCCCTACGCGAGCACCGTCAGCCGAGAGTCACTTCGCTCGAACGCCGACCCTCACGAACGTCAGCCCGGCGTGCGGCGAATCTTCGCGCCCAATTGCTGCAGTTTCTCTTCGATCGCTTCGTAGCCGCGGTCGATATGGTAAATGCGTTCGATCTCGGTGCGGCCGTCCGCCACCAGCCCCGCGAGCACCAAGCTCGCCGATGCGCGCAGATCCGTGGCCATGACGGGCGCGGCGGTCAGACGCTCCACGCCATTGATGATGGCGGTGTTTCCCTCGAGCCGAATCTCGGCTCCCATGCGCCGCATCTCCAGCATATGCATGAAGCGATTCTCGAAAATCGTCTCCACGATGGTTCCCACACCCCGCGCCACGGTGTTGAGCGCCGCGAATTGCGCCTGCATGTCGGTGGGAAACGCAGGATAGGGCGCGGTTCGGATGTCGACCGCGGCCGGGCGCCGCCCCCGCATGTCGACTTCGATCCAGCTGTCGCCGACATCGACCTTGGCGCCCGCCTCGTGCAGTTTGCCGATGACCGAGTCCAAATGTTCCGGACGTGTATTCTTCACGCGGATGTGGCCGCCGGTGATCGCGCCCGCGACCAGATAGGTGCCCGCTTCGATTCGATCGGGCAGCACTTCATAAGCCGTGCCGTTGAGACGCTCCACGCCTTCGATGACGATGGTATCGGTGCCCGCGCCCTTGATCTTGGCGCCCATGGCGATCAGGAAATTGGCGAGGTCCACCACCTCAGGTTCGCGCGCCGCGTTCTCGAGAACGGTTTCGCCTTCCGCCAGGGCGGCGGCCATCATGAGGTTTTCGGTACCGGTCACCGTGACCGTTTCGAGCACCAAGCGGGCGCCCTTCAAGCGCCCGGCGCGCGCCTTGATGTAGCCGTTCTCGATGTGGATGTCCGCACCCATCGCTTGCAGACCGGCGACATGGATGTTGACGGGACGCGCGCCGATGGCGCACCCGCCCGGCAAGGACACGTCGGCAGAGCCGTAACGCGCCAGCAGCGGGCCCAGCACTAAAATCGACGCGCGCATGGTTTTCACCAGCTGGTACGGCGCGAAGTACTCCTTGATGGTCGACGCGTCGACCTCGATGCGCATCTTCTCGTCGATGGTCACCGAGACGCCCATGCGCCCCAGCAGCTCGATCATCGTGGTCACATCTTGCAGATGCGGGACATTCGACACGGTCACCGGTCCGTCCGCCAGCAGACAGCCGGCAAGAATGGGCAGCGTCGCGTTCTTCGCGCCCGAAATCCGGATTTCGCCCTCGAGCGCGATGCCGCCGTGAATCTGCAATTTATCCACGACTTTGGCCCGCGTACTCTTCGGGTGTGAATACCTGCAATGCGAGCGCATGGATTTCGTTGCCGACCGCCGCGCCCAAGGTGGCATACACCATCTGATGGCGCTGCACGGAGCGCTTGCCGGCGAACGCCGCCGCGACCACCACCGCCTCGAAATGCACGTTATCGCCGCTGGTGACCATGGCTTTGGCGCCGGCCAAGCCGGCCTGTATCTGCGCTGTAATCTGTTCCGGGGTCATATGCTTCCCAGGCGCTTCGCGCCACTGTCTCAGGCGCTGCGCGCCGAATTAACGGCGTCGATGCGACGCCGCCCTCTAATTTTAAAGAGCTTACCGCACTGGGGGTGGGATTCGTGCATACGCGGTATCATTCGGCAATGAACCTCGCCCCTGCGACCCTCGACTTCACGGACGAAGCACTGGTCGATCTCGGCCGCAAAGCCCTTGACATCGAGATCGAAGGACTTAAAGCGCAGTTGCCCCGCCTGGGAGCGGAGTTTGCGCGCGCCTGCCGGATTTGCCTGGCCTGCCGCGGGCGCATCGTCGTCACCGGCATGGGTAAATCGGGCCATATCGGCGGGAAGATTGCCGCCACCCTGGCCAGCACCGGTACACCGGCGTTCTTCGTCCATCCGGGCGAGGCGAGCCATGGCGACATCGGCATGATAACCCGCGAGGATGTGGTGCTCGCCCTGTCCAATTCCGGCGAAACCGACGAGATCCTCACCATCGCGCCCGTCATCAAGCGCTTAGGAGTGCCCCTCATCGCCTTTACCGGCAATGCCGTCTCGGCCCTCGCACGGATCGCCACCGTCCATCTCGACATTGGCGTGCCTGCCGAGGCCTGTCCGCTCAATCTCGCTCCCACCGCCAGCACCACCGCCGCGCTGGCCGTGGGCGATGCCCTCGCCGTCACGCTGCTCAAAGCACGCGGTTTTACCGAGGAAGACTTCGCCCGCTCCCATCCGGCGGGAAGTCTGGGCAGGCGGTTGCTGCTGCACGTCAGAGATGTCATGCGCGTCGGCGCGGACGTCCCGAAGGTCCCGGGCCACATGCCGCTCGCCGAAGGCCTGATGGAAGTGACCCGCAAAGGTCTCGGCATGACCGCCATCGTCGACGAGGCCGACCGCGTGCTCGGCGTGTTCACGGACGGCGATTTGCGCCGCGCGCTCGACCGTGCGGCCAACCTGCATACCACCCGAATGGACGAAGTCATGACCCGGCATGCCAAGACGGTGCGCGCCACCACGCTCGCCGCCGAAGCCGTGCATATCATGGAGACGCATCGCATCACGTCGCTGGTCGTGGTCGATGCGCACGACATCCTCGTGGGGGCGCTCAACGTGCACGATTTGATGCGCGCGGGTGTAGTTTGACCCGGCGCGGCTCCCCATCCTCGTCCACGCGGCGCGCCGCCGCGCCGCGCCCGCAGGCCGCGGCATCATCGCGCAAGTCCGGCGCCCTGCGTACACCCGGCACGTCGGGCGCATCGCACGCGTCCGATGCCGCGCGCGCAACCGGCGCGATATCGCGTACATCCGGCGCCTCGCGCTCACCCGGCACGTCGCCGCGCACCCCGCGCACCGGGACCTTGCGGACGCGCACCCCCACGCCACTGGGCCGCATCGAACTCCTCATCCTCGACGTCGATGGCGTACTCACCGACGGCCGACTATATTTCGCGCCCACGGGCGAAGCGCTCAAGGTCTTTCACGTGCGCGACGGCCACGGCATCAAGTTGCTGATGGGCAGCGGCGTGCAAGTCGCGGCGGTCAGTGGACGCCGTTCCGCCGCAGTCACCGCACGCATGCGCGAACTCAGCGTACGCCACGTCGTGCAAGGATGCGGCGACAAAATCGCGGCTCTGACAACGTTGGCCGAGGATCTCGGCATCGCTCCGCTCGCCTGCGCCTGCATCGTCGACGACACGCCCGACTTACCGTTGATGTCGGCGGTGGGATTTGCGGCCGCCGTGGCGGACGCGCATCCGCTGGTGCGATCGGCCGCACACTGGGTGAGCGACGCGCCCGGCGGATGCGGCGCCGTGCGGGAACTCTGCGACGCCATCCTGCGCGCCCGCGCCGGCCGCATCCCCCGCCTGCCCGCCCTCGAGCGCGATACGGCACGCTGATGTTATTCCGTATCTTTACGGTGTTGGCTGTCATCGCACTCGGCGTGAGCACGTGGATCTTGAGTTCTCCGGCCCATCGGCCGAAAGCGACTTCCGGCACCGGCGCGGTCGGCCTGCCGGGCTACTATTTGAAGAATGCCGTCCTGACCGACTACGATGCCAACGGCGCGCCTAGCACTCGCATCGAGGCCGAACGCATCGATCAGATCGCGCATGGCGGCGAAGTGGAGCTGTCGAACATGCGCGTCGACTACCAGGGGCCAAACGGGCAGAACTGGATGCTGTTCGGAGACTTTGCCCACATCGAGCCGGGCGGCAAAGTAATCGACGTCAGGGGCAACGTGCGATTGCAGGGCGATGCCACGCAACACGCAGGCGCGGCGATCGTGCGCACCGACACCCTGAGCTACAACGTGCCGGAGGCGATCGCCAGCACGCAGAGCGACGTGCGGGTCGAGTTCGGCGCCCACATTCTCACCGCGCGCGGACTGGTCGTCAATTTGAAAGAGCGCACGATGCGCCTACAATCGAAGGTCAATGGCCGTTTCCAACGCTAAGACGCTTGCCTGGGCCGCGCTGCTGCTGCTGACCTCGTTGGGGATCGGCGCTGCGCTCGCCGCCCAACCGCAGGCCCAGCCGATCGTCTTGGATGCTCAATCCGCGGATGGCGATCTGGCCAACAACAATGTGGTCTTCAGGAAGGTTCGCATCACTCAAGGCGGCATGTCGGTCGCTGCGGACGTGGGTCAGGGCACCCAGCAAAAGACGCGCCTGGATTTCGAGAACAGCCTGTGGGTTTTTCGAGGCAATGTAAAAATCACGATGGACACCGGTCAGCTCACCTCGGACGATGCCCAGATCAACTTCGTCAAACAGGTCCTGTCCAAAGCGGTGGTCAACGGCAAACCCGCCGCCTTCGAACAACGTGTCGCGAAGACAGGCAAGCTCGCCCAAGGCCACGCAGAGACCATCGATTACGACGCCGGCAAGGGGTTGGTGCGGCTCTCGAAGAACGCATGGCTCAGCGACGGACAGACCGAGATCCGGGGCGAGTCGCTGAAGTACAACGTGCTCGCACAGAGCATCGTCGCGGAGGCCGCGGAACAAGGATCGCAGCGCGTGCACATCGTCATCACGCCGCCGCCGGCCAAACCATGAGCGTGCTGCGGGCACTGAACCTCGCCAAAAGCTACAAGTCGCGGCAGGTATTGCGGGATTTGTCGCTCGAAGTCGAGAGCGGCGAGGTCGTGGGGCTGTTGGGTCCGAACGGCGCCGGCAAGACCACCGCGTTCTACATGGTGGTGGGGCTCACCAAGTGCGAGCACGGTGAGATCTATCTCGACAATCGGGAGATCACCCGCCTGCCCATGCATCGCCGCGCTCAATTGGGCTTAGGCTACCTGCCGCAGGAACCGTCGGTCTTCCGCCGATTGTCGGTGTCGAGCAATATCATGGCCATTCTCGAGACCCGTCCCGGGATGGACGCCGAGCAGCGCGCCGCGCGTTTGAAGGAGCTGCTGGCGGAACTTCACATCGGCCACGTACGGGACAGCCTGGGGATGAGCCTGTCGGGCGGCGAGCGGCGCCGCGTCGAGATCGCGCGCGCCCTGGCAGCCGATCCGCAGTTCATTCTGCTCGATGAGCCGTTCGCCGGCGTGGATCCGCTGTCGGTCGCCGATATTCAGCGAATAATCAAGCACTTATCAGACAAGGGAATCGGCGTCCTGATAACGGATCATAATGTACGGGAAACGTTGGGAATCTGCGGCCGGGCGTATATCGTCAGCCAGGGCAGCGTGCTTGCTTCCGGTTCTGCGGAGCAGATTCTTGCCAACCCGCAGGTTCGTGAGGTGTACTTGGGTCAGGATTTCAAACTGTAGGCTTGGATCTTAAGAACTATGTTGAAGCCAAGTCTGCAGCTTCGCATTGGCCAGCAGCTGACGATGACGCCGCAGCTGCAACAGGCTATTCGCTTGCTGCAGCTGCCATCGCTGGACCTGCAGGCCCATGTCCGCGAGACCCTCGAAACCAATGTGATGCTCGAAGCCGAGGACGAACTCGCCCTGGACGCGCCGCCCGATGCGGTGCGCGAACGCGACGAGCCGGCGCCGCCGGCCGAGGAAAAATACGTCGAGCTCGACGGCCATACCAGCGCTGGCGATCAACGCGAAGAACCCGAGGTGGAAATCGCGGATGAAGCCTGGGGGGAACAGACCAGCGGCCCCTCCGACTCCTCCTGGTCCGGCGAGGACGACCGCAGCGGCGATTTCAGCGACCAGCATGGTCAGACCTTGCAGGAACAGCTCATCGAACAGCTGGAACTCGCCAAATTGTCGCCCATCGATCTCGCCATCGCGCGCGTCATCACCGATGCGATCACGGACGACGGCTATTTGAAGGACGACCTGGAAGACGTCCGCCTGAGTCTGCTGCCCGAGATCGACGCCACGCCCGCGGACGTGGAGCGCGTGCTGGCCGCGGTCCAGTCGCTCGAACCCGCCGGCGTCGGCGCACGCAACTTAGGCGAGTGTATCGCCCTGCAACTGCGCCAGCTGCATCCCGGTACGCCTGCCCGCGACATCGCCATCCGCGTGGCGCTCGAGCATCTGGACTTGGTGGCGAGTCAACAGCACGTGCTGTTGCGCCGCCAGTTGCGTTGCCCCGAGGGGGATCTGGAAATGGCGCTGGCACTGGTGCGCTCCTGTCACCCCCGGCCGGGAGCGGCGGTCAATCCGGCGCAGGCCGAATACGTCATTCCGGACGTATTCGTGCGACGCACCGATCATGGCTGGCTCGTCGAGATCAACCAGGCGACCGTACCGCGGGTGCGCATCAATCAAAGCTACGCGAACCTGATCTCCCGCACGCCCGATCATGCCATGCTGCGTACTCAACTGCAGGAGGCGCGCTGGCTGATGCGCAGTCTGGAGATCCGCAACGAAACCTTGATCAAGGTCGCGCGCTGCATCGTGCAGCGTCAGACGAGTTTCTTCGAGCTCGGCGAGGAAGCCATGGAACCGCTCATCCTCAAGGACGTGGCGGAAGCCGTGGAAATGCACGAATCGACGATTTCTCGGGTGACCACCGCGAAGTACATGCACACGCCGCGCGGCGTGTTCGAGTTCCGCTACTTTTTTTCGAGTCACGTCGCGGCCGCCGACGGCACGGAGATGTCCTCCACCGCCATACGCGCCAAGATCAAGAAATTGATATCTCAAGAGAACCCGGAAAATCCGTGCAGCGACAGCAGGCTGGCGGAGATTCTGTCGCAGGAAGGCATACCGGTGGCACGGCGCACGGTTGCCAAATATCGCGAAGGCATGCAGATCGCTCCGTCCAACGAACGGAAACGAGCCGCTGCCCGCGCGTCGTAAAACGTATCGACTCCAAAGGTCGATCTTAAGGAGGAGCATTATGCAACTCGATCTCAGCGGTCATCATGTGGAAATCACGGATAGCATGCGGGCTTACGTTTTGAAGAAATTCGAGAAGATCTCCCGGCATTTCGAGCAAGTCATCGACGTCCACTGCGTCCTCACGGTGGAAAAATTGCGCCACAAGGCGGAAGCCACGCTGGTGATGCGGGGAAACAAACTCTACGCGGATGCCACGGAAGCCAACATGTACGCATCGATCGATGCGCTAGCCGACAAACTCGACCGCTGCGTCAAGAAGCACAAGGAAAAGGCCTCCGACCACCACGCCGAGGAGGTCATCAAGGGGCGTTCGGCCGCGCCGTGAGGAATCGGGGGCACGCGCCGATCGGGAGCGCGCCGCGCGGCGCGCTCCCCGCCATCGAATCATGCGATTGATCATCGTCAGCGGCTTGTCCGGGTCCGGCAAGAGCGTGGCCCTGCACTTGCTCGAGGACATCGACTTCTACTGTGTCGACAACATTCCGGCCGCCTTACTGAAGCCCTTCATCTCCCACACGATCCGGGGTACGGACGATACCTACCCCCGGACCGCCGTGGGTCTCGATGCGCGCAATCGACCGAACGAGATCGAGACCATCCCCGCGCTGGTGGCGGAACTGCGCCGCAGCGGTATCAGTTGCGAAGTGGTGTATCTGCACGCGAGCGACGAGGTTTTGCTCAAGCGCTATGCCGAGACGCGGCGCAAGCACCCGCTGGTGACCGGCGACGTGAGCCTGCGGGAGGCCATCGGCACCGAACGCAAATTGCTGGAACCGATCACGATCGCCGCGGACTTGGTGATCGACACGTCCAACATGGGCGTGCACGCACTGCGCGAACGCTTGCGCGAACGCATCGATTCGCGGCAGGACGGCCGTCTCGCGCTGATGTTCGAATCGTTCGGCTACAAGCACGGAATCCCCGGCGACGCCGACTTCGTATTCGACGTCCGCAGCCTGCCGAACCCCTATTGGGAACACACCTTGCGCCACCTCACGGGGTGCGACCCCGAAGTGATCGACTATCTGTCGGGGCACCCCGCGGTGAACCGCATGGTCGCGGCGCTCAGCGAATTCCTGACGCAGCGCATCGCCGAATTCTCGCAGGCGAATCGCAGTTATCTGACCATCGCGATCGGCTGCACGGGCGGACAACATCGTTCCGTATACGTCGCCGAGCGGCTGGCCGAGCATTTCCGCCGGAGCCAACCCCACGTGCTGACGCGCCACGATTCGCTGAAGATGCATTAATATCGGCACCGTGACGTTGACCGTTCCGGACCCTGGCAACTCGCTGGTCGATGCTACACCTCGCAACCGGTCAAATTCCGCGTGCCATGGACCAGCCGGGTGCCGCGGATCGCCGAGCGTCCGCCGCTCAGCTCAGCCCTTCGACAGCGCGTGCCGCGCGGTACGTAGGAACCCGATCGAGCGCCAGGAATTCCCGGATTTCGTCGGCGCGCGCCCGCGCGTCGGCGTGTCCCAACGCGATCAGCTCGCGCGTATAGCCGCGCTCGAACAGCAAATAGCTCAAAAGCAGCATGCCCGCGCTGTTGTTGGCGCCGATGGTACGCAGCAGCGCGCGCAGAGCGCGCGGCAGCTCGTAGCGGTGCCGACGCGCAATCTCGCTCAAATCCTGGGACGGCGTGATCACCAAGGCATCGATCCGCCGGGCGCCCGGGGTTTCATTGTTGCTCTTGATGAGTTCCAGATCGGAATGCAGCTGATCCATGAACAGCGAATCCAGCATGAAGCCGAACATCTGCCCGAACGTGGGTTCGGTTTTCGGATTGCGCAGTCCGAGCCCATCAGCCTCGGTATCGCCCACGCCGACCACCAGCAACCGGTTGGCGCCCAAATGGATGGCCGGACTCAACGGCGAGGTCTGGCGCATGGCACCGTCGCCAAAATATTGGTCATGCACGAAAATCGGGCGAAACAGGAACGGAATGGCCAGGCTCGCCATCAGGTGATCCAGCGTGAGCTGGACTCGAGCGCCCTTGCGAAAAGCTCGTTGCCAGGGATCGATGGCCGACGCGCACGCATAGAAAGTCACCGAATCCGCATCGGCATAGCTGGTCGCGCAAATGCCGATGGCCGACAAATGCTTCTTGTAGAGGCCGCGCGGAATGCCGTCGAAATTCAATTGCACCCGCAGCAGATCCCACAGCGGCGTATTGTCGAACAGCGACTTCGGCGGATGCACCAGCCAACCCCCGGTGACGAGCGCCAATATCCAATGCAGTCCGGAGCGCAGCACACTGACCGCGTCCGCCTTGAACACGTGATGCACGCGAAAGGCACGCCACACTCGCTCGATGGCGTACACCGCCTGCCGGAAATGCGCCGGATCCGAGGCCAGAGCGATCGCGCTGACGGCACCCGCCGAGGTACCGGTAATCACGGGAAACGGGCAGGCAGCGCCGCGCGGCAATAGTTCGGAAATGCCTTTGAGGACGCCCGCTTGATACGCCGCCCGCGCACCGCCGCCGGTCAAAACCAAGCCGAGCTGGGGGGCTGTATCGTCCAAGTATTCGGTCCCGCTGTCATAAGAACGCAACGCAAGCTAGTATGCCATCGCGCAGCGGCGGTTTTGTGGCGTTACGTCACGTGGAGTGGTCAATGGCGATGCGGCAGCTGATCGATGTCCGGGCGTGGGCGCTCCTGGCCGTATTTCAAATTTGCCTGATGGCGGCGCAAAACGCCCATTCGGCCGACGAACCCGCCCCTCCCGCCGTGGGAACGGCCGCCCCGGCGTTCCGCCTCCAGGATCAAGCCGGTGTCTGGCATACGTTGAGCGAATATCGCGGCAAATGGCTGGTGTTGTATTTTTACCCCAAGGACGACACCCCGGGGTGCACCACCCAGGCCTGCGAGTTCCGCGACAATATCTTCGCATTCAACAAATTGGGCGCCGTCATCCTCGGCGTCAGCGTGGATGACGTGGCCTCCCACAAACAATTTGCCGAGGAGCATTCGCTGCCCTTCACCCTGCTCGCGGACAGCACCAAGGAAACCGCCAGGTCCTACGGCGTGTTGCGCAGCGCGCTCGGCATCATGGAAATCGCCGCCCGCGAGACGTTCATCATCGACCCCCAGGGGCGCGTCGCCAAACACTACACGGCCGTCGACCCGAAAGGTCACTCGCAGGCGGTGCTGGCCGATCTGAAAGCGCTCGAGGCCAAGCCGGGGAATTAGACGGCCTCACGATCATGGCGCCGGTCGCTGGATCACCGGCACCGCTTAGATCACAATGGGGGATGAACAGCCGCAAGCCTGTCACGCTCCACCGCCTGCGCGAGATGCATGCCGCCGGCGAGAAAATTGCCATGTTGACCTGTTACGACGCCGCCTTTGCGCGCGTCTTGGATCGGGCCGGCGTCGATGCCCTGCTCGTCGGTGATTCGCTCGGCATGGTCCTGCAGGGACGCGATACCACCCTAGCCGTGTCGATGGACGACATGGCCTACCACACGCGCTGCGTGGCGCGAGGCAATCGAACCGCCTGGGTCATCGCCGACATGCCCTTCGGAAGCTACCAAGAGTCCGCCGAACTCGCCTGGCGCAACGCAGCTCGCCTCATGCAGGAAGGGGCCCATATGGTGAAGCTCGAAGGCGGCGGTTGGACCGCGCCCGTCGTGCGTTTCCTGGTCGAGCGCGGCATCCCGGTCTGCGCCCATCTCGGGTTCACGCCGCAGTCGGTGCACCGCCTGGGGGGCTACCGTGTCCAAGGTCGAGACGCGGCCCAAAGCGAATTGCTGAACAGCCAAGCGCACGAACTTGCCGATGCCGGCGCGGCTCTCCTGGTGATCGAGATGGTGCCGTCTACGATGGCGAGCGCACTGGCAGACACGCTGCCGATTCCCGTGATCGGTATCGGTGCCGGCTCAGGCTGCGGCGGCCAGGTTCTGGTGCTGCACGACATGCTAGGCCTCTCGAGCGGGCAACCCCTCAAGTTCGTTCGCGATTTCCTGAACGGTGCGGCAGGCATCGACGCGGCGGTCAGGCGCTACGTGACCGACGTGAAAAGCACCGCCTTTCCCGACAATGCCGTGCACGGTTTTTGACTCGGGGTCCTCATGCAATTAGTCGCAACCATAACGGACCTGGAGAAGGCGCTGGCGCACCGACGCCGTATCGCGCTGGTTCCCACCATGGGAAATCTGCACGCCGGCCACTTGTCGTTGATCCAGATCGCGCGCAGCCGCGGCGATATCGTCGTCGCCAGCGTGTTCGTCAATCCATTGCAGTTTGCCCCCACCGAAGACTTCGCCAGCTATCCGCGTACGTTGGATAGGGATTGCCAACTATTGGCCACCGCAGGGTGCGACATCGTGTTCGCGCCGTCGGAGCGCGAGATGTATCCGGTGGCGCAGACATACACCGTGCGGCCGCCGGCGAACTTGGCCGACATCCTCGAGGGTAACGTTCGCCCCGGGTTCTTTACCGGCGTGTGCACGGTGGTGCTCAAGCTGTTCAACATCGTTCGACCCGATATTGCGGTATTCGGCAAGAAGGATTATCAGCAACTGCTCGTGATTCGAAACATGGTGCAGCAGTTCAATCTGCCGATCGACGTGGTCGCGGGCGGCACCGTGCGCAGCCCCACTGGCCTCGCTTTGTCATCGCGCAATGGATACTTGAACGACCTCGAGCTTCAGGAGGCGGGCCACCTCAATGCAGCGCTCCGCGAGACGAGCGAGCAGGTGCGAGCAGGCCGCACCGACTGGTCGATGCTCGAGCGCGGCGCGATTCAGCGTCTGACCCAGCGTGGCTGGTCTCCTGACTACATCGCGATCCGGCGCCAGGCCAATCTGGATGAGCCCGCCGCCGACGAGCCGTTGGTCGTGTTGGGAGCCGCCCGGCTCGGCGGCACGCGGCTCATCGATAACATCGAACTCGCGCTCGGGACGTAACCATCGCCCCATCGTCGGTACCCGCCCCGGCGTGCACTCGCTCTGGTCTCTCGTTCGGCGCGGCGGCGCCGTTCAAAGCGTCGGACTCGCCAGCAGATAATACAACCCGCCGGCAACGACGATGGTCACGGGCAACGTGAACACCCACGCGATCGCGATCCGCGAAATCATGCCGTACTTGAGTCCCGCGCCCGACGTCACCATGGTGCCGGCGATCCCCGACGTGACGATGTGGGTGGTGCTCACCGGCAGGCCCGTGAAACCCGCCGTGCCGATGAGCAGCGCGGAGATGACTTCCGCCGACGCGCCCTGAGCAGGGGTCAAATGAACATTGCCCAAGCGCTCGCCCAGGGTCTTCACGATGCGCTTGTACCCGACCATGGTGCCGACGCCCAGGCATAGCGCGCTCAACATGCGCACCCAGAACGGCGCGTATTCCACCGACTGACCGAGATGCTTGGCAATCCCCTGCACTTGCTTCTTCTCATCGGCGCCGATGCCCTTCGCCTCTTCGGCGTGCTTCAATTCGGAGACCACCTGGTAAATGTCGTCGCGAATCGATGCCCGTGCCTTCGCGCCCGCAGAGCCCGGTCCCGCTTCGAGCTTGCGCCCACCGCCGCTCGAATCGCCCGCCGCGGCCGCGCCGTCCCCCGCGCGCGGAGTCTTGGCCCGATCTTCGATCGATCGGGCGGCGGCCAACGCCCGCGCCTTCTCATCGTCGCCGTAGCGCCGTACGAAGGGTTCCGCCTGCTGCATGATGGCGGCCATATCCTGAAGCGACGCGCCGGCCGCTGGGTTCAAAGCATAAGTACCCGGGAAGATACCGATGATGGTGAGCATGATGAGTCCAATGCTCTTCTGCCCGTCGTTCGTCCCATGCGCGAAACTGACCCCGGTGCACGTCAGTATCAGGATTCCCCGCATCCACCATATGGGCGGCTTGTCCGTCGCAGGCTCGTACAGGTGCTCATCGTGCAATGTCTTGCGGCACAGATAATACAGCGCACCGGCCAGCACGAACCCGAGGATCGGGGACAGCGCCAACGCTTCGAGCACTTTCCACAGCTGCGCCCAGTGCACGCCGTCGCTGACGCTGCGCGAACGGGCGAAGGCATTGCCGAGGGCGACCCCGATGAGCGACCCGATCAGGCAGTGCGAACTCGAGTTCGGCAGGCCGAACCACCAAGTCCCGATATTCCAGGTCAACGCCGCGGCGAATAGCGAAACCAACATGGCGACGGCGGGTCCGCCGTCGGGCGGCGACAATACCTCCGCCGGCAGCAATTCGACCAACGCATAGGCAACGGCGATGCCTCCGATCATCACGCCGAGAAAGTTCATGATGCCCGACAGGACGACCGCCTGCCCCGGCTGGAGCGACTTCGTGTAGATGACGGTGGCCACCGCGTTCGCCGCGTCGTGAAAGCCGTTGGTCGCTTCGAAGATGATGACCATGGCGAGCGCAAAGATCAGCAGTCCCATCGCCAGCGCCGAGGCCGGATCCAGATGACTCAGCATTGATTTTCTCCCGCGACGCCTTGGACCTGCCGATACTGGCTGAGGCTGCGGGCGCATGCGAGGCGTGCCGGCCGCGCCAGCCGGTCGGACCCCGCTGACTCGCCGACCCCGGCATTGATGACAATCGTATGACACAGTACCCATAACCGCGTTCCACGATCGCGTTATTGGGTTGGCCGACGCCCGCATACCATGTCATCATGACAGTATGATGTCGGCACTCGTTTTATCCTGGTGGTCGTTCCTGTGTGGATTTGCTGCCTTGAATATCCTGGCATGGTGGATCTCCGCCGTGGCGCTGGGCCGTCGGCAATCGGCCCTCTCGCCCGAGGCGTATCGGGCCCGCCGCCTGCAGTTGCTGCTCTCCGCAGTGTACGTGTTCGGTTGCGCATACCGGTCCGTATTCCTGGTCTACGACGTGCCGCGGATCTGCTTGTTCGATACGTCTCTTTCCGGCGTCATCGTCGGCCGCTCGGTCGCGACCCTGGCGGAACTGTGTTTCGTTGCCCAATGGGCGCTGTTGCTGCGCGAGACGTCGCGGACCACCGGCAGCAAGGTGGGTCAGGTGGTCGCGTTGGCTTTGGTGCCGCTCATCGCGATCGCCGAGACCTGTTCATGGTACTCGGTGCTCAGCACGTCGAACTTGGGTCACGTGGCCGAAGAATCGATCTGGGGCCTTTCCGCGGCCTTGCTGGTGGCCAGTGTGGCGGTGATCCTGCCGCGAGCGCCGGCCGCCCGCAGGCCGCTGCTGGTCGCGTGGTGCTTCGCCGGCGTGGTGTATGTCGCCTTCATGTTCGCCGTGGACGTTCCCATGTACTGGTCGCGCTGGCTCGCCGACGAGGCCAATGGACGCAGCTACATGAGCATCGCCCAAGGCATCCTCGACATGTCCCAGCGCCGGATCGTTTCCCACCGCTGGGAAGACTGGAAGCATGAAGTGGCGTGGATGTCCCTGTACTTCAGCGTGGCGGTGTGGATCAGCATCTCGCTCATTCATGCGCCGGTGCACAAGGCGCACGCCGCGCCCGAGCGCAAGCGCTTCGCGGGTACCGCACTGGACCTGAACGCCGTCGGGTAGCCCCGAGTCAGGGTTTGGGAAGCACGGCCTGGCGCACGAGTTCGCGATGCTCGGCACAATGCTGGCGTCCCGCCAGCGAGAAACCCACGCTCGGGTCGCAGATGCTCGCGATCAGCACGTCATGGCCGTGAAACTGCACCGAGACGCGCTCGCCCACGTCGAGCAAAGTCACCCGCGTCTGCGCGTCGAGCCTAAGCGCCGGTTCTTCGCCGCAAATGCGCCAGCCAGCCCGCGCCACGGCCGATCGAACCGCGTTGAAGTTCGAGGGGGCATCGAACGGGGTAAGTACCCGCGTATACAAGAGATCGCGGCGTTGCGCGTTCCCCGCGCTGACCAGCATTGGCATCGACATGCCAACCGCGATTCTGTTGTTCCTGGCCATTCTGCTCGCGCTGAGTTTCGAATTCGTCAACGGTTTCCACGACACCGCCAATGCCGTCGCGACGGTGATCTATACCCACACCTTGAAGCCCTCTCAGGCCGTCGTATGGTCGGGCATGTGGAACTTCATCGGCGTCCTGACCTCCTCCGGAGCGGTGGCCTTCGGCATCGTCGCGCTGCTGCCCGTCGAACTGGTCATCAATGTGGGATCCGGCGCCGGGTTCGCTCGCGGTCGCCAATGCGAATGCCGCCGCGCGCTTGGCGCCGCTCGACAATCTGTCGGCCCTGGCGCCCGCTGACCGCATCGCCTTGCGCTTGGATGTCTATCTGGTTTCCGAAACCCTGGCGCGCCTGCAGAAAGCCAAACAGCTGCCTGGCGCATTGGACGCCGCCGAGACGGCGAGCTATCAGAAATCGTTGAAATCATTGACTAATTTTATTCCTCTCTGGGTCAAGATCGCGGTCTCGCTGGCGCTCGGCCTGGGGACCATGATCGGCTGGAAGCGCATCGTGGTCACCGTGGGCGAGAAGATCGGCAAGGCACACCTGACCTATGCCCAAGGCGCATCGGCCGAACTGGTGGCGTTCGCCACGATCGAGGCCGCCGACATCTTGGGGCTTCCCGTCAGCACCACCCACATTCTGTCGTCGGGCATCGCCGGCACCATGGTGGCCAACGGCTCGGGCATACAGAAAGAGACCGTACGCAACATCGTGCTCGCCTGGGTGCTGACATTGCCGGTGTGCGTGCTGCTCGGTGCCGCGCTGTTCTTCGTGCTGCGCGTGCTGGGCGTTCACTGACCCGCAGGGAAAGCGCCACCGCGATGCATCCACGCGCCTAGCCCCGGCGAATACCCCGGGCAGGTTTGCTACTCGACCCCCTAGAAATGGTAGCTTAAATCGATGCCCCCCGTCAGCGGCTGGTTGGTCATGATGCGATTGAAGGCGGCTGACGGCAGCGACTCCGCGAACATGTACTCCAACTCGGCATGCTTGTTGAACACGTTGTTTACGAACAATGTGGCGCTCCACCCGCGATCGCTCACAATCCCGGCGCGGACGTTGGTGAAGTCGTAGGGCGGAAGCCGGCCGTATTCGCCGTTCGCCGAGTAGCCGTAGGGAAACTCGAGCGAATACCGGGGACCCACATAGCTGTTATCGATCCGCGCCGTAAACTGGTATGTGTGGGTGAGCGCGTGGGCATAGGAGAGGCCGACACTCGCCGTTTCCGGAGGCACGTCCGTCAGCACGTTGGACGGGGTGATCTGCCAGTGCGGTCCTGCATCCAGCGCGACATGGGTGTAGCCGCCGGAGACCGATGCCTGGAAGCCGCCGCCCAGAACGGCGCGGATTTCAATTTCTCCGCCGTAGATCTTGGCGTCTTTCCCATTGATCTGGAACTCCCAATCCCCGGGCTCGGCCTGGAGCTGAATATTGCTCCAATCCTCGAAATACACTGCCGAGTTCACGATCAGTCGATCATTGAAAAACCGCGCCTTTTCGCCGATTTCGTAGCTCCAGACACTGTCCGGCTGATAGGTGGACGGCCATTTGGTGCCGGTAAAGCCATAGGCGGAGAAGACCTGGCTCCAATACGCACCGGTGGTCGGCAGTTTGATATTACCGCCGCCGGGCCGGAAACCCTTTGCCACATCCAAATAGACTTTCAAGTCGCGCGTGAAATCGTAGGAGATGTTGAACTTCGGATCGACGCCGTCGGCGGATTGGGTGATGAGGCCGGTGGCCGATGGCGTCGCGGCGCCCAAGGCCGAGTCCCAGCCGCCGATGCTCGACGAGAATCGAGTGTCGTAGGAATAGTAGCGAAGGCCGACGTCCACCTTCAACTGATCGGTCACGCTGTAGCTGGCGTCGCCAAAGACGGCATATTGCGTGAGCTTTGTCGGCGTCACGGCGGTCCACATGTTTGTCGTGGTGGCCCGCAGCCCAGTGCCCTCGTCCATGAACGCGTAGGGGTTACCGCTGATGCCGTAGAGATTCCAGACGGATTTGAAGCTGCTGAAGTAAACGCCGCCGATCCAGTTGAAACGGGAATCCCCTGTCGAGGCCGCTCTCAGTTCCTGGCTGAATTGCTGGGAGGGGTCCGTCTCGTATGAATAGACAATGCCGGTGCCGTTCGGACCATAGTATCCCGCATTGGGTAGCCCATAGTCGCCGGCATAGCTCGCCCCCGTATTCGGGTTGTTGAAGGCCTCGCTACCGTCCTGCAGTTGGTTGGCCTGGCGATACCATTGCGCCGTCGCCGAGGTCACGTTGAATTTCTCAAAGCTGTAATTGACAGTCAGACCGTAGATGTCGATCCGGTCGTTCATGGGCTCGGGTACGTTGAACGGCTCATAATGGGTGTCCGTGCCGGCAGTGCTGTCGTAAGCGTTGATGCCGTCCGCGTGCATGAACTGATAGAGGAGCATCGGGGTGATGGTGAGCTCGTCCGTCGGCTTCCATAGGAGTGTCACGCGCGCGCCATCGAGCTGGGTGGCATTGGAGCCTGGGTACTCGCTCTGGATCGGAGCAGCCTGCACGTTGCCGCGGAACTCGCCGTTCGGGCTCGTCAACGGAAAGGGATTGGCGACAATACGGGTGATCCAGCCGCTGGTAAACGCTTCGGTGCCGACGATGCGCAGCGCCAACCGATCGTCAATGAGCGGGATGTTAACCATTAAATTGTCGGTATGGTTGAACGAGCCACCCTCCGTCCCCGAGAGGACGCTTTGCACCGATGCGTGAAAGGCATCGAGGTCGGGCTGATTGCTGAGAAGTCTAACCGTTCCGCCCATCGAGCCGGCGCCGTACAGCGTGCCTTGCGGACCGCGCAGCACTTCGACGCGGTTCAGATCGTAAAGCGAAGGGTCGATCACCACCTTTCCGTTTTGCGCGCTCGCAGGCGCCGTCAACGGTATGTCGTCGAGGTAGTACCCGACCGTGGCGGAATTGCCGCCGCTCGACGTCATGCCACGCATCTCGATCTCGGTCTGTCCAGGTCCCTCAGTTTTCAAGGAGACGCCTGGTGTCGCTTGCGCCACCGCCATCACACTGGAAGTACCACTTGCCTGCAACTCTGCGCCGCTAACCGCTGAGATGCTGATCGGTGTGTCCTGCACTGTGGAGGTACGTTTCTCCGCAGTGACAACCACTTCGGCAAGCGAGCCCGAATTGTCAGCGCTAGCGACGACCGATTGTGCGTGCGCCTGCATCGAGAAGGATATCGCTGCACTGCTCAACACGGCGGCCAAGATTACTTTCACGCTCCATTTCAAGACTCTTGCTCCTAGAGTGATCGCCAATCGACTTACGATTGGTCGGTAACGGCTTAGCCGATGCATTCGCTGTAACTTGCGTATCAGTGAATATTTTTGCTCTGTAGTAAATCTTCTCACGACGCCAATTAAAATGGCGTTAAGAAAAGTGCGCCACATCACCGTTCCTACTGTCCCTAAGACCATGAGTTTTTCGGCATCGCCAGTGCAGATTTATGCCGCCTCCAAAATCTCGGTTTTTGGGGCTTACCCTGAGGCGCTCGCAAAGATCGCGGTCTGAGTCGCCATTGGACGGAAACCCGGGGTAAGCCAGAGCGATCTCGCGGGCGCTATCGTCCCAAAGCGGACGGCCACTGTTGCGCATCATCAGCGAAGCGGCCCCGGCTTCGATCGAGGAATTGGCTCAACTCACCGGCCGGGCAAAGTCAAATCTGTCGCGCACGCTGAAAACGATGGCTGGCTATGGACTCGTTCCACTCGAGCCGGGGGAACGCGGAGGGATCGCGCCGAAAGTCAGCCATGACCGAGTAGAGCTGGATCTGCCAATTACCCATGCGCATAAACGCGTGTGATATTTGGCCGAGATCGGCCGCCATCTTCTAACTCAGCGCCTCGATCGCATCGTCCAACCCCGACAGCGTCAGCGGATACATGCGCCCCTCCACCAGGCCGCGGATCAGCTCGATCGACTGCGTGTGCCGCCAGCGCATCTGCGGCTGCGGGTTGATCCACACGTACTTCGGGTACGCTTTCATCAAACGCTGCAGCCACACGCTGCCCGGCTCGGCGTTCCAATGCTCGACGCTGCCCCCGGCATAGGTGACCTCGTACGGACTCATGGTCGCATCCCCCACCACGATGAGCTTCCAGTCAGGACCGTAAGTGCGCATCACTTCGCTGGTGCCCACGTGCTCATTGAAGCGCCGGCCGTTGTCGCGCCACAGCGCTTCATAAGTGAAGTTGTGAAAATAGAAATGCTCGAGGTGCTTGAACTCGCTGCGGGCGGCCGAGAACAACTCCTCGCAGGTCTTCACGTGATCGTCCATCGATCCGCCCACGTCGAGGAGCAGCAACACTTTGATGACATTGTGCCGCTCCGGCACCATTTTGATGTCGAGCCACCCGCCGGAGCGCGCGGTGGCATCGATGGTGTCGGCCAGCGCGAATTCGTCCGGCGCGCCCCGCCTGGCGAAGCGGCGCAGCTTGCGCAGCGCCAATTTCATGTTGCGCGTGCCGAGTTCGACGCCGTCGTCGAGATTCGCGAACTCGCGCTTGTCCCATACCTTGACCGCGCTGCGATTGCGCGATGTGTCCTGCCCGATGCGCACGCCCTCGGGATTGTAGCCGTAGGCGCCGAACGGCGACGTGCCGGCCGTGCCGATCCACTTGCTGCCGCCCTGATGGCGCTCCTTCTGCTCCTCGAGACGCTGCTTGAGCGTCTCCATCAGCTTCTCCCAGCCGCCCAGGGCCTCGACCTGCGCCTTCTCCTCGTCGGTCAGCTCTCGTTCGGCCAGCTTGGCCAGCCAGTCGGCGGGCAGTTCGCGCTCCAGCAGCGCGAACAGATCCTGCGCTCCCTTGAAATGTGCTGCGAAGGCCTTGTCGAAGCGATCGTAATGGCGTTCGTCCTTGACCAGGCAGGTGCGCGCCAGGTAATAAAACCGCTCCGCACTGGCGTCGCTCAGGCCCGCCTTCAATGCCGCAAGGAGCATCAACAATTCCGTGATCGACACCGGGATGCCGGCGCTCTTCAACAAAAAGAAAAACCTAACGAGCATTCCGGCGGTTGAGGAACAGCAGTTGTTCGAACAAATGCACGTCCTGCTCGTTCTTGAGCAGCGCACCGTACAGCGGCGGTATGAGCTTCTTGGCATCGTCGCTGCGCAGCGCCTCGGCGGGGATGTCCTCGGCCACCAGCAGCTTGATCCAGTCGAGCAGTTCCGAGGTGGTGGGCTTCTTCTTCAAACCCGGCGTCTCGCGAATCTTGAAGAACGTGGCCAGCGCCTCACGCAGCAGATCGCGCTTCAAATCGGGAAAATGCACGTCGACGATGCTGGTCATGGTCGCTTCGTCGGGGAAACGGATGTAGTGGAAAAAGCAGCGCCGCAGAAACGCGTCGGGCAGCTCCTTCTCGTTGTTGCTGGTGATGATGATTACCGGCCGGTGCCTGGCGCGGACGGTCTCGCGCGTCTCGTACACGTAGAACTCCATGCGATCGAGTTCACGCAGCAAATCGTTGGGAAACTCGATGTCCGCCTTGTCGATTTCGTCGATCAACAGCACCGGCTGCGTCTCGCAATCGAAGGCCTCCCACAGATTGCCCTTGACGATGTAGTTGTGAATGTCCTTCACCCGCGGATCGCCGAGCTGCGAATCGCGCAGGCGCGACACCGCATCGTATTCGTACAGTCCCTGCTGTGCCTTGGTGGTGGACTTGATGTGCCACTCGTACAGCGGCTTCGACAGAGCGCGCGCAATCTCGGTCGCCAGCAGAGTCTTGCCCGTGCCGGGTTCGCCTTTGATGAGCAGCGGGCGCGACAGAACCACCGCGGCGTTCACCGCCGCCATCAATTCTTCCGTCGCAATATAGCGGTCGGTGCCGCGAAATTCGGACGCCATCCGATTACTTCCGGGTGACTTGCAGGATCTGCATGGAATTCGTTCCGCCGACGACTCCGGACAGCTCGCCCTTGGTCAAAATGATCAAATCGCCGTCCTGCACCAGCTTCAAGTCGAGCAGATGATGGAATATGGAGAAGTAGAACGCCTCGCGATTCTCGTCCGTCCCGTCGTAGGCGACCGGATACACCCCGCGATACAACGTCACCCGCGAACGCGTGGCTTCCTGCCGCGCGAACGCATAGATCGGGATGTCCGAGCGCACGCGCGACATCCATAAGCACGTCTCGCCCGACTCGGTCAGCGCGACGATGGCTTTCACGTGCAAGTGGTTGGCGGTGTACATCACCGCGGCGGCGATCGCCTCGTTGGTGCGCTCGTAGTAGCCGGCGTTGCGTTGCCGGATGCGCACGTGCGCTCCCTGGTATTTCTCGGCGCCTTCGATGATCTGCGCCATGGCCTCCACCACCTTGGTGGGATGCTTGCCCGCCGCGGTCTCGGCCGACAGCATGACCGCGTCGCTGCCGTCCATGACGGCGTTGGCCACGTCCGACACCTCGGCGCGCGTGGGGATGGTATTGACGATCATGGATTCCATCATCTGCGTGGCCGTGATGACCAGCCGATTCTGGTGCCGCGCCTCTTGAATGATGAGCTTCTGCAGCCCCGCGAGTTCCGCAAACCCCATTTCGACGCCCAGATCGCCGCGCGCCACCATCACGCCGTCGCTCGCCTTGCACACTTCCGCCAGGTTCAGGATGGCCTCGGCACGTTCGATCTTCGCGATCAATAGCGCATGGCCGCCGGCCTGGCGCAGCAACGAGCGAGCCTCGTCCATGTCGGCCGCGTCGCGCGCGAAGGACACGGCGAGATAGTCGACCTCGAGCGAGGCCGCGGCGCGGATGTCGTCGCGATCCTTGTCGGTCAGAGCACCGGCGGACAATCCGCCGCCCTGCCGGTTGATGCCCTTGTTGTTGCCGAGTTCGCCCCCGACCAGCACCCGCGTATTGATGCGCGGACCGTCGATGCTCTGCACCTGCAGGCTGATCTGGCCATCGTTGAGCAACAGCACGTCGCCGGCGAACACGTCGGCAGGGAGCTTCTTATAGGCGATTCCCACCGAATGCTCGGTGCCGGCATCGACCGCGAGACTGGCGTCGAGCACGAACTCGGCGCCGTCCGCCAATTGCACCTTGCCCAGGGCGAAGCGGTCGATGCGGATTTTCGGCCCCTGCAGGTCGCCCAAAACGCCCACGTACCGGCCCGCCTGCCTGGCGGCCGTTCTGACCAATCCTAAGCGCCGCGCATGATCCGCGACCGCGCCATGCGAGAAATTGAGCCGCACCACATCCACGCCGGCTCGAATGATGTCCTTGAGGACGGCTGGGTTGTCCGTCGCCGGCCCCAGCGTCGCCACGATTTTGGTCCGGCGCAGTTGGAAGCTCATGCGGCGCGCTGCTCGAGAATCTCGACCGCGGGGAGTTTTTTCCCCTCGACGAATTCCAGGAACGCACCGCCGCCCGTCGATATGTAGGAAATGCTGTCCTCGATGCCGTATTTTTCGATGGCGGCCAGCGTGTCGCCGCCGCCGGCCAGCGAGAATGCCTTGCTGCGCGCAATGGCATTTGCGAGAGTTCGCGTGCCCTCGCCGAACTGCTCGAATTCGAACACGCCCACCGGACCGTTCCAGAGCACGGTCCCGGCCGCGGCGATGAGCTTGGCCATCTCCTCGGCCGAATCCGGACCGATGTCCAAAATCATCTCATCGGCGGCAACCTTGTCCACCGGCTTCACGTCGGCCTCCGCCTGCGCAGAGAAGGCGGTCGCCACCACCACGTCGGTGGGCATCGGAATCACGATGCCGCGCTTCTTCGACTGCTCCAACAGGCGCTTGCAGATGTCCAGCATCTCCGGTTCGTACAGCGACTTGCCGACGTTGTAGCCCAGCGCCGCCAGGAACGTGTTGGTGATTCCGCCGCCGACGATGAGTTGATCTACCTTGGCCAGGAGCGATTCCAGCACCGTGAGCTTGGTCGACACCTTGGAGCCCGCGACGATCGCCAGCAACGGGCGCGCCGGCTTGTCGAGCGCCGTCTCCAGCGCCGACAACTCGCTCACCAGCAGCGGACCCGCGCACGCCACCGGCGCATACTTCGCGACTCCGTGAGTGCTCGCCTCGGCGCGATGCGCCGTGCCGAACGCGTCCATGACGTAGATATCGCAGAGAGCGGCCATTTTCTTGGCGAGGTCGTCCGCGTTCTTCTTCTCACCCTTGTTGAAGCGGACGTTTTCCAGCAGCACGACTTCGCCCGCGCCCACCGTCACCCCGTCCAGCCAGTCCTGTTTGAGCGCCACCGGCACTCCGAGCAAATGCGTCAGCCGTTTGGCCACCGGCGCGAGCGAGAACTCCTCGGTGAAATGTCCTTCTTCCGGGCGGCCGAGGTGCGACATGACGAGCACATGGGCCTTGGCGTTGAGCGCCGACTGGATGGTCGGCAGCGCCGCGCGGATTCGCGCATCGCTGGTCACGACGCCGTCCTTGATGGGAACATTCAGATCCTCGCGAATCAACACCCGCTTCCCCGCGAGATCCAGACTCGACATTTTTATGATTTTCATTGTTCGTCATCCGCTGAAGCACGCGGTCCTGTCGTTAGTCAGCCTTCGACCACGCCAAGGTGGTGTCGAGCATTCGATTGGAAAAGCCCCACTCGTTGTCATACCACGCGCACACCTTCACCAGGCTGCCCTGAATCACCTTGGTGAGCGTCGCATCGTACGTCGACGACGCCGGGTCGTGATTGAAGTCCACCGACACCAGCGGCGCGTCGTTGTATGCAAGAATGCCCTTCAGCTCGCCGCCGGCGGCCTTCTTGACCACCGCATTGATTTCTTCCACCGTGGTCTTGCGCGCGGCGTTGAAGGTCAAGTCCAAGAACGAGACGTTGATGGTCGGAACGCGCACCGAGAATCCGTCGAGCTTGCCCTTCAACTCGGGCATCACCAGACCGACCGCGGCGGCCGCGCCGGTCTTCGTCGGTATCATCGACATGGTCGCCGAGCGCGCGCGCCGCAGATCCGAGTGATAGACATCGGTCAACACCTGATCGTTCGTGTACGAATGAATGGTGTTCATGACGCCGGCCAGAATGCCGATCTCGTCGTGCAGCACCTTGGCGAGCGGCGCCAGGCAATTCGTGGTGCACGACGCATTCGAAATGACCGTGAAGCCGGACTTCAGGATTTTGTGGTTCACACCGTACACGATGGTGGCATCCACGTCATCGCCGCCGGGCGCGGAGATGACCACTTTCTTGGCACCGGCGGTGAGATGGGCGGAGGCCTTCGCCTTGCTCGTGAACAGGCCGGTCGACTCCAGCACGAAATCCACGCCGAGTTCGCCCCACGGCAGCTTGGCCGGATCGCGCTGCGCGACCACGCGGATGCGATCGCCGTTCACCACCATCGAATCGCCCTCGACGTGCACATCGCCGTGGAACCGGCCGTGCACCGTATCGAACCGGGTCAAATGAGCATTCGTATTCGCATCGCCGAGATCGTTGATTGCGACGATTTTGATCTCATCTTTGTGCTTGCCCTCGTACAGCGCTCGCAGCACGTTGCGGCCGATGCGTCCATAACCATTGATGCCCACTTTGATTGCCATCGTACTCCTCAGGCGCTTCGCGCCGAATTTACGGGGTCGAAGCGACCCCGGTTGATAGTTGCCCGCTGCACGGGCATTTTGAATAAAATCAGGCCAGCACCCTCTCGATGGCCTCGACCACCTTGTCCACGGTGAAGCCGAACGCCTTGAACAGATCCTTGGCCGGCGCCGAGGCGCCGAAGTGGTCGATGCCCACGATCTCGCCCTTAAGCCCGACGTAGTGCCACCACGGGCCGGTCGCGCCCGCCTCCACGGCCACTCGCCGCGTCACCGACGGCGGCAGCACGCTGCGCTTGTAGGCCTCGTCCTGCCGGTCATAGGTGGTGGTGCTCGGCATGGAAACCAAGCGGATTTTCCTGCCTGTCGCGGCCACGGCGCGGACAGCCTCGGCCGCGATACCCACCTCGGAGCCCGTGGCGATGACGATGGCCTCCGGCGGGCCAGCGGAATCGATCAACACGTAGCCGCCGCGTTTGATGGCCGCGAGCTGCGCGGCATCGCGCGCCTCGTGCGTCAGCGATTGGCGCGTGAATATCACGCAGGTGGGGCCATCGCGGTTCTCGACCGCGACCGCCCAACACGTCGCCGTCTCCACCGCATCGCACGGCCGCCACAAATCCATGTGCGGGATGAGGCGCAGGCTCGCCATGTGTTCGATGGGCTGGTGCGTGGGGCCATCCTCGCCCAGGCCGATCGAGTCATGCGTGTAGACGAAAATCACCCGCAGGCGCATGAGCGCCGCCATGCGCACGGCGTTGCGCGCATAGTCGGAGAAGGTCAGGAACGTGGCGCCATAGGGAATGAAGCCGCCATGCCCGGTCACGCCGTTCAAGATGGCGGACATGCCGAACTCGCGCACGCCGAAATGCAGATAATTGCCGCCGGGCGAATCGGGCGTGAGCGTCACCGAATCCTTGCGCAGCGTGCCGTTCGACGGGGTCAGGTCGGCGGAGCCGCCCAACAATTCCGGGAGCGCGGGACCGATCGCGTTCAACGTCGCCTGCGAGGACTGGCGGCTGGCAAGTGCCTTGCCCTCGGTCTGGCAGCGCCCGATATAGGCGTTGATGAGATCCGGGAAGCCGCTCGGCAAATCTCCCGCCATGCGACGCTCGAATTCCGCCGCCAGCGCCGGAAACTCGCTCTTGTACGCCGCAAAGCGAGTGCGCCACTCCTGCTCGACGCGCGCGCCCTTCTCGCGCATGTCCCAGGCGGCGCGGATGTCGGCCGGAATTTCGAAGGGCGGCGCGGTCCAGCCCAAGTGCGCGCGGGTCGCGGCGATTTCGTCGTTGCCCATGGCTTCGCCGTGCATCGAGGCCGTGCCCTGCTTGTTGGGCGCACCCCAGCCGATGACGGTCTGGGCGCAGATCAGCGACGGCCGGCGCGTTTCGGCGCGCGCGGCCTCGAGCGCGGCGGCAATGGCCTCGCTGTCCTGGCCGTCGACATGCGGCTGCACGTGCCAGCCATACGCCTCGAAGCGCTGCGCGGTATTGTCGCCGAACCAACCCGCCACCTTGCCGTCGATGGAAATGCCGTTGTCGTCATACACCAGGATGAGCTTGCCGAGTTTCTGCACGCCGGCGAAGGACGCGGCCTCGTGCGAGATCCCTTCCATCATGCAGCCGTCGCCCAGGAACACGTAGGTATGGTGATCGACGATGCTGTGTCCGGGGCGGTTGAACGTCGCCGCGAGCGTGCGCTCGGCCAGCGCCATGCCCACCGCGTTGGCGAATCCCTGGCCCAGCGGGCCCGTGGTCGTCTCGATGCCCAGGTGGGTCTCGCGTTCGGGGTGACCCGCGGTCTTGGAGCCGAACTGACGAAAATTCTTGATTTCCTCCATCGACAGCGGGTAACCCGTCAAATGCAGCACCGAATAGAGCAGCATGGACGCGTGGCCGTTCGACAGCACGAAGCGGTCGCGGTCGATCCAGTTCGGATTGCCCGGATTGAACTTAAGTACGTCGCGCCACAACACCTCGGCGATGTCCGCCATCCCCATGGGGGCGCCCGGGTGGCCGGAATTGGCCTTTTGCACCGCATCCATCGACAAAGCACGGATTGCGTTGGCAAGGTCACGGCGTGTCGGCATGGGCGCTCTTCTTGTGGGGGGAAAGCCGGTATTGTCCCCGATGCGCCCGTCGCCAGCAACCGGGAGCCAGGTCGCGGTTTTCGAGGGAACGCAAGGCCGCCAACGCGGGTCCCACGGTCATGACCTAGTTCACCGATGCGCTCGAGGCGCTTTGTTACCATTTGACGATGCAAATCCTACAAATCACCGATCTTCATCTCTACGGCAATGCCGGCGGCAGTCTGCGTGGGGTGGAAACCGACTCGAGCTTGCGGCACGTGCTCGATGACGCGGCGGCCGCCGCATTCGATTACTCCGCCATTTTGGTGACCGGCGATGTGGTCCAGGACGATCCGACGGGCTACCTGCACTTCAAGAGCCTGTTGACCGGCTTGGGCAAGCCCGTGCTGTGCATCCCCGGCAATCACGACGAGCCCGACGCCATGCGTCAGAGCCTGCGCGATGAGCCGTTCCAATATTGCGGCACGCGCCGCATCGACGACTGGCAGTTCATCATGTTGGACAGCTACGATCCGGGACACGTCGGCGGGCGCCTCGGCGCCGGCGAGCTGCAGCGACTCGATGCGGCGTTGACCCACTCGGCAGCGCACGCACTGGTGTGCCTGCATCATCATCCGGTCGCCATGGACAGCCGCTGGCTCGACAGCATCGGTCTCGCCAATGCCGAGGATTTCTGGCGCGTCATCGACGCGCACGCGCAGGTGCGCGGTGTGGTGTGGGGCCATGTGCACCAGGTCTACGAGGGCGAGCGCGACGGCGTGCGGCTGTTCGGGACGCCGTCGACGGGCGCGCAGTTTCAGCCGCACAGCGATCGCTACGCCGTCGACTCCCGCCCGCCCGCGTATCGCCGCTTCGAGCTGCGCCCGGACGGCAGCATTCATTCCGAGGTTCGTTGGGTCGACTTCATTGGCGCCGCCGGCCACGCCGCGGCGGGCTAAAGCGCATGCGGACATCCGCCGTCGGCGCGGTCTGCGTCGCGCTGGCATTCCTGCTCGCGTCGTTCTCCCCGCCCAGCCGCGCCGACGCGCCCTTGCATTGCCTGTGGGAGCTGCACGGCAAGCACAACACGGTCTACCTGCTCGGCTCCATTCACGTGCTGCGTCCGGGCGACTACCCGCTCGCGCCGGCAGTCCTCAGCGCCTATGCCGACGCCAAAGCCCTGCTGATGGAAATCGATCTGCAGGAAATCGATTCGGCGCAAGTACAGTCCGAGATGCAGGGCAGCGCCCTGCTGCCCGAGGGCCGAACGCTCACCGACGTACTCGGCGCGCGACGCTACGCGCGAGCGGCGAGTCTGGCCCATGAGGTGGGCGTCGAACTGCCCGAGTTCGATCGCTTCGCGCCGTGGTTCGCGGCCGAGGCCATTTCCCAGCTGCAGCTGACGCAACTCGGCTTCCAGCCGCAATCCGGGGTCGAGATGTACTTCCTGGAGCGGGCGCGCAGCGACGGCAAGAGCATCGCGGGATTGGAGACGGTGCACGAGCAGATCGCGCTGTTCGAAGGCCTGTCCCTGGATGCGCAGTCCGACTACCTGCTGTCGAGCCTGGAGCAGGCCCATGAACTTCCGCGCGAAATCGATGACATGGTACATGCCTGGCAGCGAGGCGACACCGGCTGGTTCGCCGCCGAAATGGCGTCCGAATTCGGCAAGGATCCCGCTCTCTATCAAGCGCTGCTGGCGGCCCGCAACCGCAAATGGCTGCCCAAGATCGAGGCCTTGTTGAACGACGACAAGAACTACCTGGTCATCGTCGGCACGGGCCATCTGGTCGGGCGCGACAGCGTCATCGATCTGCTGAAACGAGAGGGGGTCGGCGCCACCCAGCGTTGAGCGGCGCCGGCCCCCCCGGGGCAATCCCGCCTCGACTATTGCGCCGCGGGCGCAGGCGTCGCTGCGGCACCCGGCCGCGGGCCATGGCCCCACTGACCACGGTGCGGATTCGCCGCCCACTGGGCCTCCAACGCCGCCAGCTGCGTCTTCTGCGGCGCGGTCAACAGCGCGTACACCTGCGCTTTCAGCTCGGCGCCCTGCGTCGTGCGCTGCGATGCCAGCGTCGCGTTCGTCTGCGCGACCTCGGCAACCACCGTGGCGTAGTTAGGATCGTCCGGTTTGATCTGCATCAGTTTCAAATGGTTGGCGCGCAGTTGCTCGTGCAGGCTCTTCATCTGCGGTTTCGCCGCCGTGAAAATAGCCTTGATCGAGGCCTGCTGTTCCGCCGGCAATCCCAACTTGCCATAGATGCGCCACGGACCAAAGCCATGAGGTCCGGGACCGGGCGCGCCGGATGCCGGTGGTGGCGCCGTGTCATCCGCCGCATTCGCGATCGAAAAACTCGTGGCGGCAGTGAGCAGGGCACCCCCCGCTAGAAGGGTTACGGCCAGCACATTGCGAATCGATTTCATGTTCGTTGCTCCAAGTCGTTGTCGAGTAGATAACCACATCACCATCCTAAGCTGACAACGCGCCATGGAGTGTCGGAGCGGACCAAAGACCGTGCAAAGTTGTGTGGGTGCGCAGCCCCCGGTTCTGTCAAGAACTGTCAATTTGCGTGCGGACGGCATTCATGGGCCGGAGTTGTGCGAGAGTAGCCTCGAGAACTCATGACTACCCTGCTCACATCGCCTGCAAGTCCCGTGGCCCGCGAAGCGCGCGTGCTGCTCGTCGACGACGATCGCGAACTATGTCAGATGCTCACGGAGTATTTGGACGCCGAACATTTCGAGGTGAAAAGCGTGCACGACGGCGCCGACGCGCTCAAGGAGCTGCAGAGCAACCCGTTCGAACTCTTGATTCTGGACGTGATGCTGCCGAGCGTCGGCGGCTTCGACGTATTGCGAAAACTCGGCGCGTCCTATGAGACGCCGATCTTGATGCTGACCGCCCGCGGCGATGACGTGGACCGCATCGTGGGACTGGAACTGGGAGCCGACGACTATCTCAGCAAGCCGTTCAACCCGCGCGAACTCGTGGCGCGCATGCGTGCCATCCTGCGGCGCGCCAGCATCCGGCGCGAGCGCGGCAACGTGCCGGAGGAGCTCAGCGTGGGACCCATCGTACTCAATACCGGCACCCATCAGGTACGCGTCGCCGGCGCGCAAGTCACGCTGACCGGCGCGGAGTTTCGCGTATTGGAACTGTTGATGAGATCGGCCGGCCAGGTCATCTCGCGCGAAGCGATGACCGAACAGGCGCTCGGCCGCAAGCTCGTCCCCTACGATCGCAGCATCGATACGCACATCAGCAATCTGCGCCGCAAGCTCGATCTCGAGATCGGCAAGAATCCCGAAATCAAGAACGTGCGCGGCTCGGGCTATACGCTCACCTGGGCGAGTACCGCCGCTTGAACCCATGCACAGCCTGTTCGTCCGCATATTCGTTTTATTCTGGATCGCGATGGCGCTCATCGTCGGCGGCAGCATCGCCATCACATTCATGGTGGCCGCCCGCGAATACGAATCCCTGGAAGCGCAGCGGCGGCCGAATTTGGCGATCCAGGCGTCCGAGGTGCTCGGCACCGGCGGCATCGCCGCCCTCAAGGACTGGCTCGAGGCGAATGAGCACTCGCTCGGCGACCGCGATCTCTACATCGTCGGGCCGGAAGGCAAGGACATTCTCGGTCGCCGGCTCTCCGAAAACGCCACGCGCCGCCTGGAATTCTTCAACCGTGAGGTGATGGGCGGCGGGCTCGGGCCGCGGCCGCAAGGCCCGCCGCCGCGAAACTTCCGGCCGCCGCGTTATGCCCCGCAAATCGTCGGCCCCGACGGCTCGGCGTTCACGGTGCTGCTGGTACCGCGCCGGCCCAGCATCTTCGGTGCATTGAGTTTGCCGGGTATCTCGCTGACCATACTCGGCATCGCGCTGGTGGTGAGCGCGCTCGCCAGCTGGTGGCTCGCCCAACACCTGAGTGCGCCGATCCGGCGCATCCAGGAAGGCGCGCGGACGCTGGCCGCGGAACAGCTCGACGTACGCGGCGGGGACCTGCGCGTCAGTGCCGGTCTCGAGGGCCGCAAGGATGAACTCGCGGTGCTGGCGCGAGATTTCGACGCCATGGCCGATCAGCTGCGCGCCAATCGCGCCGCCATCACCCAATTGCTGCGCGACATTTCGCACGAACTGCGCTCGCCGCTGGCGCGCATGCGCGTCGCCGTCGGATTGGCGCGCCAACCCACCGCCGATCTGCCGCGGCAATTGGATCGCCTGGAAGGCGAGATCGAACGTCTCGACGGCCTCATCAGCCAGGTGCTGAAGCTGGCGCGATTGCACGGCACCCACGCCCCCTTCGAACGCGAAGCGTTCGACATCGACGAGGTGATCGAAGGCGTGGTGCGCGACGCGAATTTCGAAGGCGCGGTCAAGGGCTGCAGCGTATCGTTCTCCGGCGCGGCCCATGCCACGCTGCACGGCAATCGCGAACTTCTGAGCAGCGCCATCGAGAACGTGCTGCGCAACGCCGTTCGCTACAGCCCGCACGACGCGCCGGTCGACGTCTCGGTGGAGCGCAAAGACGCGGCCGGGCTCTCGATCGTGATCCGCGATCGCGGGCCGGGGGTGCCGGCCTGTGATCTTGAGCGTATATTCGAACCGTTTTACCGCGTAGCGGAGTCCCGCGACCGCGCCAGCGGCGGCGAGGGGATCGGCTTGGCGATCACCTCGCAGGTCATGAAAACCCATGGCGGGTCGGCCAAGGCAAGCAACCTTGCGGGCGGCGGACTCGAGGTTCGGCTGAACCTGCCGCGCACCGCGCTCGGCGCCCAACCGTAGGAGACGAGTTTTGTCGAGCCTGTATCAAGAGGCCTGTAAGTACATTCCAGGCGGCGTCAATTCGCCCGTGCGTGCGTTTCGCAGCGTCGGCGGCGAACCGATATTCATCAAGAAGGCGGCCGGCTCCCGTGTCGTTGCCGCCGATGGACGGCGCTTCATCGATTACGTGGGCTCCTGGGGTCCCATGATCCTGGGACACGCGCATCCCGAGGTGATCGCCGCGGTGCAAGCCGTCGCCGCCGACGGCTTGAGCTTCGGTGCGCCGACCGAGCTCGAAACCGCGCTCGCGCGCCGCGTGATCGAACTCGTGCCGTCGATCGATCTGGTGCGTTTCGTGAGTTCGGGCACCGAGGCCACCATGAGCGCGATCCGGCTTGCGCGCGGCTTCACCGGCCGCGACACCATCGTGAAGTTCGAGGGGTGCTATCACGGGCACTCCGACTCGCTGCTGATCAAGGCAGGTTCGGGTGCGTTGACCCTGGGAGTACCCACCTCGCCCGGGGTGCCGAAGGCGCTGGCGGCGCATACCGTGACGCTCGATTACAACGATTCGGATCAAGTCCGCGAAGTGTTCCGGCAGATCGGCGATGAGGTCGCGTGCATCATCGTCGAACCCGTTGCCGGCAACATGAATTGCGTGGTGCCGCTCCCCGGTTTTCTCGATACGTTGCGTGAGGTATGCGACCAGTCGGGCGCGCTGCTGATTTTCGACGAAGTCATGACGGGCTTTCGCGTGGCGCTCGGCGGCGCGCAGCAGCTGTACGGCGTGAAACCCGACCTCACCACGCTCGGCAAGATCATCGGCGGCGGCATGCCGGTGGGCGCATTCGGCGGCCGGCGCGACATCATGGAACAGCTGGCACCGCTCGGCCCGATCTATCAAGCGGGCACCCTCTCCGGCAACCCCGTGGCCATGGTGGCCGGTCTCACCACCTTGGAACTCATCTCGACGCCTGGGTTTCATCAGCGGCTGGGCGCAAGTACCGATCTGCTGGTACGGCGATTTGCGGCAGCCGCGGCGGCGGCCGGCATCCCGCTCGCCACCAACCACGTCTGCGGCATGTTCGGTTTCTTTTTCACGGCCGAAAATACGATAGATTCGTTCGCCAAGGTGATGACGTGCGATGTGGGGCGCTTCCGGCGGTTCTTTCATGCCATGCTGGACGCGGGCATCTATCTCGCTCCCTCAGCCTTTGAAGCAGGGTTCCTCTCGGCCGCGCACTCGCCCCAGGATATCGATGACACCCTGGCGGCGGCAGCCGCCATATTTCCCAGCCTGCACACCGCTTGAGCCGCCCATGCGAGCGTTCGCCTGGTTTCTCGGGCTGATTCTACTGGGGCTCGCATCGATCGCGGTGTTCACGTATCCGGCGTGGCTGCTGCTGCATCCGCATGCCGACTTCCCGTTCCACCGGATCGGCGAGCGCATCGGCATGCTGGCGCTCCTGCTGGGCTTCGCGCTGATGGCGCGGCGTTTGGGTTTGAGCGATCGAGCGAGCCTCGGCTACGGCATTCCCCGGCGACTTTTCCTGCGAGAAATGCTGCTGGGACTCGCGCTCGGCGCCCTCACCATGCTGGCGGTGGTCGGAATCATGACCGCGCTCGGGCTGCTGGACTGGTCCGCCGCCGCGGCCTTCGACGCCGCCCGGTTGAGCAAGGTCGTCCTGACCCGTCTCGCGAGCGGGCTCGCGGTGGCGTTCATCGAGGAGACCTTCCTGCGCGGAGCGATGCTCTCCGGCATTGAGCGCGAGTCGGGCGCGAAGGCCGCGGTGCTGCTGACCGCCCTGGTGTATTCCGCGACGCATTTTTTCGCGAGCTTCCACATCCCCGCCGCGCAGGTGACATCATCGAGCGGCATCGATCTGCTGGCCGGTACGCTGCATTTGTTCGCGCAACCTCTGGGCATCGCCGATGCATTCCTGTGCCTGTTTGCGGTTGGCGTCGTGCTCGGCACGATACGGGTCACCACCGGCAACATCGCCGCCTGCATCGGTTTACACGCCGGCTGGGTCTGGGTGATGCTGGTGGTGCACGAGATGTCGCAACCGCTGCGAACCGCTACGGCAAACTTTCTGCTGAGCCGCTTCGACGGTTTCATCGGCTGGCTCGTCTTGGCCTGGACCATCCTGCTCGGCGTGTGCCTGCGGCGCTTCTATGTCGGCCGGGTGGCCCGACTGCCGTCGCCAGCTTGACTCACGCCAGAGGCGCCAGCACGTCGAGGCGCTGAATGGGATCGTCGAGTTCCAGGCACATCTGCTTTTCCGAGAGTTTGATGGGCAGTATTTCAGCCAGGCGGTGGCCCACCCACGCGGCATCGTCGAGGCGCATGTCGATGCCGGTGTAGACCTCGCCGAGTTCGGGCAATACCGTCTGCAGCAGATCGGCGAGGCGCGCGTGGCGCTCGGGGACCGGTACCGTCGGTTCGACCGCCAGCCACTCGACCTCGGCGAGGTTGAGCCCATCCGGTTGCACGCTGCGAGTCACGATGCGGAAGCGCTGCTGCCCCACGCAGGACAGCCCCAGCAGGCCGTCCGGCAACTGGTGGAAATCCATGATCTTCGCCGTCGTGCCCACGTCGTACGTCTCCGCCGGGCCGACCTCGTTGCCCTCGCGTATCAACACCACGCCGAAGGGCGCGTCCTCGCGCATGCAACGGCGCACCATGTCGGTGTATCGCGTTTCGAAAATGCGCAGCGGCAGCGGGCCGTCCGGAAACAGCACGATGTTGAGCGGAAACAGCGGCATCGATTTCACTCGAGCCCCCCGCCCCGCCCCGCCGTCTCACCGCCGGCCGCGGCCGCGCGCGCCGCAGCGCGCCGCCGCAATTCCGCCAGCAGCTTGTCGTGCAGACCACCGAACCCGCCATTGCTCATGACGAGTATGTGGTCGCCGGCTTGCGCGTCGTCCGCCAACGATTGCACCAGGGCGTCGACGCTGCGCACAAACCCCGCGCGCGCGCCGAGCGAGTTCACGGCACCGGGCAGGTCCCAGCCCAGATCCGCGGAATTCAGGAACCACGCGCGGTCCGCCAGTGCCAGCGCCGGCGCCAATTGATCGCGGTGCACGCCCAGCTTCATGGTGTTGGAGCGCGGCTCGAGCACCGCGATGATCCGCGCCGCACCGACCCGCGCCCGCAAGCCCTGGAGGGTGGTTTCGATCGCGGTGGGATGATGTGCGAAATCGTCGTAGAGCGTTACCCCGGCGACCACGCCGCGAATTTCCATGCGCCGCTTGACGCCGCGGAATTCGCGCAACGCCCGCGCCGACCGTTCCGGAGTCACCCCGACGTGCGCGGCAGCCGCTATCGCCGCCAGCGCATTCAGCACATTGTGCTTGCCCAATAAGTCCCATTCCACGTCGGCCACGACCTTGCCGTGCAGCAACACCGAAAATCGGGCGGATTCGCCGCCCTCATCACGCGCGGTCCAGTCCGCGACGCCTTGGCCCGCGCTACCTCGCGTCGCGCCGCCTGGAGCCGCACTGCCCTGTAACGGACCTCCCAGCGCCGTGTGGTCGCGCGGTGCACCGAACGTTTCGCACGGCGTCCAGCACCCCATCTCGAGCGTGGTCGCGAGTTCCTCATCGTCGCCGTTGACGATGAGACGCCCCGCCGACGGCACGGTGCGCAGCAGCTGGTTGAATTGCCGCCGGATCGAGGCGACATCCGGATAGATGTCCGCGTGGTCGTATTCCAGATTGTTGAGGATGGCGGTGCGCGGCCGGTAGTGCACGAACTTCGCACGCTTGTCGAAGAACGCCGTGTCGTATTCATCGGCTTCGATCACGAAGTACGGCGATGACCCGAGCCGCGCCGTGCAGTCGAAATTGGTGGGCACGCCGCCGATCAAGAATCCGGGATCGAGTCCCGCATGCTCCAAGATCCATGTCAGCATGCTGCTGGTGGTGGTCTTGCCATGCGTACCGGCCACCGCCAGCACGTGGCGATCCTTCAACACCTGCTCGGCCAGCCACAAAGGTCCCGAGGTGTACGGCATGCCGCGGTCGAGCATGGCTTCGACGACCGGACTGCCGCGGCTCAGGGCATTGCCCACCACGACGATGTCCGGCCGCAGATTCAGTTGATCCGCGCCGTACCCTTGCACGAAATCGATTCCCAGCGCGGTGAGCTGCGTGCTCATGGGCGGGTACACGTTCAGATCCGAGCCGGTCACGTGAAAACCCGCCGCTTTCGCGATGGCGGCAATCCCGCCCATGAAGGTTCCGGCAATTCCCAGGATGTGCACGTGCATGAGCTTAAGCGTCCGGCAGCAGCTGTTGTTCCAGGACCATGGAGAGCAACAGATACCCCACGCTGATGGCTATCCCCACCCCCAGCCCTGAATCGAGCGCGGCGCGCCAGATATTGGCGCAGGCAAGCAGATACCAGATCAATCCCACGAACAGGAGCACGCCCAGCGGGATCGCCGCCGGCCTGTCGGAGCCCACCATGTTGAGCAACGAACCCAAGGGATACAGCACCAATTGCGCCAGTACCGCCACGCCCAGCAACGCGATGCCGGTCTGCAGAAAGCGCTGCCGATGCCGCGTGATCGACAGCACCGCCCAGGCGAACAACAGCGGCAGGCCGACGCTCAACACGACCCGGGTGAAAATGCGGTCGCTGGGTCCGGGAGGCAGCAGTGCGGCCAATATCTCCAGGATCGCGACCACCGCCGCGACCAGGCCCAGCAAGAACAGCGATGCCGGCAAGTGTGCCGGCGACCGGCGCCACAGAGCGATGTCCCAAAATGCTTTAGCGAGTCGCAGCATCGTTCAATCAGTCATAATTGAGGATCTAAATTGTACACGCGGATCAAAGGCATGCCGGACGCGATTTGGGTCGATCGAAACGACGAGCTGCCGGCGCTGGCGCGCACGCTCGAATCGCAGCCCCTCATCGGCCTGGATACGGAATTTCTGCGCGAACGAACGTTCTTTCCCAAGCTCTGTCTGCTGCAACTGGCGGCCGCCGGCAGCATCTGGTGCGTCGATACGCTGCGCGGCGGCAGCCTCGATCCTTTGGTCCCCGCCTTGACCGCTCCGCAAACCCGCAAGGTCATCCATGCGGCACGCCAAGACCTGGAGGCGTTCTATCTGACCACCAAGCGCGTCATCTCGCCGGTGTTCGACACCCAGATCGCCGCCGGCTGCATCGGCCTCAAACCTCAAGTCGGCTATGCGGAACTGGTCAAGACCATGCTCGACGTGGCCATTCCCAAGGGCCAGACTCGAACCGACTGGTCGAAGCGGCCGCTGACGCGCGAGCAGCTCGACTACGCCGCGGACGATGTCCTGTATCTCGGCGAGATCGCCGGGCGTCTCACGGCACGCCTGCGCGAGCTCGGCCGTGAACATTGGGCCGCCGAGGATTGCGCGGGCCTCGAGGATCCGAGACTGTATGAGCCCGAGCCCGAGCAGGCCTGGGAACGGCTGCGCGGGCTCGGGCAGATCGGTCCCGCGCCGCGGGCGCGGGCCAAAAGCGTTGCCATCTGGCGCGAGAAGCTCGCACGCGAACGCGACCTGCCGCGCGCTTGGATCATTTCCGATGCGGCCCTCTTCGCCGTGGCCCAAGCCAATCCCACATCGCGTGACGCACTCGGCGCACTGCCGGCCATGCCGGCGAACTTCAACGACGCCTTCGCGGCGAGCCTGCTGCAAACGCTGCACGAGGATAGGGCCGTACCCGTGACCGATCTGAACCCGAGCCAGGACGCGCGTCCCACACCCGAACAGAAAGCGCTCATCGAACGCCTCGCCAAAATCGTCGACGCCCGCGCCGCCGAGCTGCAGGTCAGCGCCGAACTGCTCGCGCCCCGCGGCGAATTGAAGGCGCTCGCCATGGGCAAGCGCGACACCCACGCCATGCTCGGCTGGCGGCGCGCCGAGATCGGCGAGCGGCTGCTCCAGGCTCTTGCCTGAACCGCGGCAAGCGCTGCTGCAGTCGATTGCGCCACGGTGCCCGGCTGCGGCTGCAGGCTCGCCTAAACTCCCTAGCGCGGCTACCGCGCTTTCACCTTGAGCCGCGCGCGCGGGCGCTGCAGGCTCGCGGCTACGCCGCGTTGACCGGCGCGGCCCGCACCGCGTCCTGAATGCTCTTGAACACCACGCCCATCTCGGCATCCGCGTCCACCACCCGCAACAGCTTCGCCGCGGTGTAATACTTGATGAGCGGCTTGGTCTGCGCGTCATATACCTCGAGACGCTTACCGATGACTTCTTCCTTGTCGTCGGGCCGTTGAATCAGCACCGGTTCATGCCCGCACTTTTGCCGATGCGCGGCCGTGTCGGGGGGCGAGGTGAATATGTTGAACACCTGGCCGCAGGTCTGGCAGATCCGCCTGCCCGTCAGACGTTTGAACAAAATGCCCAGGTCCAGATTCAGGAGGACCACCGCTTCGAGCGGTTTGCCGAGGCCGGCCAGCAACGTCTCCAACGCTTCGGCCTGCGCGATATTGCGGGGAAATCCGTCCAAAATGAAGCCCTTGGCGGCGTCGGCCTGAGCCAGCCGCTCACGGATCATCCCCAGCACGGTGGCATCGTCGACCAGCTTGCCGGAATCCATGGCGGACTTCGCGCGCAGCCCGAGCGGGGTCCCCCTGGACACGGCCTCGCGCAGCAAATCGCCGGTCGAAATTTGCGGCACACCGTAGGCTTTGACGAGCAGCTGCGCCTGAGTGCCCTTCCCCGACCCAGGCGCGCCTAGTAGAACTATACGCATGATTCTCGTTGGTGTTTAAACCGCGCTACCGTACCTTTGCGGGCGCCCACCGTCAAACGGACGCCCACCGCGGCCCTCCATAGTCCGTGCCGAGGCCGTGCCGATCGGCTATCCTCGTGGATCATGCGGCGACAAGCACCCAAAAACGCGTTCTATGCACAGTCGGGCGGAGTCACGGCTGTCATCAACGCCTCCGCCTGCGGATTGATCGAGACCGCCCGCAAGTACCCGAAGCGGATCGCCAAGGTTTATGCCGGGCGCCACGGCATCATCGGCGCCCTGACCGAGGATATGATCGACACCAGCAAGGAAAGCGCGGCGGCCATCCGCGCGTTGCGCCACACCCCCGGCGGCGCGTTCGGATCGGCGCGCTACAAACTGGCCGGACTCGACCAGAATCGGACGCAGTACGAACGCCTCATCGAAGTGTTCCGCGCCCATGACATCGGCTATTTCTTCTATAACGGCGGCAACGATTCCATGGACACCGCGCACAAGGTGTCCGAGATCGGCGCGCAGCTGGGATACCCGATCACCTGCATCGGCGTGCCGAAAACCGTCGACAACGACTTGGCCGTAACCGACTGCTGCCCCGGCTTCGGCTCGGCCGCCAAGTACATCGCCGTGTCGACGCGCGAGGCCGCGCTCGACGTGCTGTCCATGGCACGTACCTCGACCAAGGTGTTCGTGCTCGAAGTCATGGGCAGACACGCCGGCTGGCTGGCCGCGGCGGGCGGTCTCGCGGGCGAGAAGTCCGGCGATGCGCCGCATATCATCCTGTTTCCCGAAATCGTCTTCGACAAGGCGAAGTTTCTGGCCAAGGTGAAAAGGTCCGTGGAAGGGTCCGGTTACTGCGTCGTCGTCGTGTCCGAAGGCGTGCGGGACGCCGACGGCAAGTTCCTGGCCGAGGCCGGCACCAAGGACGCCTTCGGACATTCGCAGCTCGGCGGCGTCGGTCCGATCGTCGCACAGATGACCCAGGAGGCCTTCGGCTATAAATTTCATTGGGCGGTCGCCGATTACCTGCAGCGCGCCGGCCGGCACCTGGCATCGAAGGTCGACGTCGAGCAGGCCTACGCCGTCGGCCAAGCCGCGGTCCAGTTGGCGCTGCGGGGCAAGAACGCCGTCATGCCCGTCATCGTGCGCAAGTCCTCCAAGCCCTATCGCTGGACCATCGGTGAAGCGCCGCTCGCGGCCGTCGCCAACAAAGAAAAACAGGTGCCGCGCAGCTTCATCACGGCGGATGGCTTCGGCATCACCGCCGCCTGCCGCCGCTACCTGCTGCCGCTCATCAACGGCGAAGATTATCCGCCCTACGTTCGCGGCATGCCCGCCTACGCCACGCTGAAAGGCGCTCCCGTAGTCAAGCGCCTCGCGACCCAATTTCCGCTTTGAGTTTAGGTCTGAAAATAACTGCATATCATTCAATAACATAGATCGTGCCCCTGGACGATACGGAGACCCTCGATGACGCTCGACAATGCGCTTTGGCTGGCGATAGGTTCTGGTGTGATAGCGATTCTGTACGGACTCATTTCTGTTCGCTGGATCTTGGCGCAACCGGCGGGCAATGCTCGAATGCAGGAAATTGCGGCGGCGATCCAAGCCGGCGCCAAGGCCTATCTCAATCGTCAGTACACCACCATCGCCGTCGTCGGCGTCATCCTCTTCATCGTCCTCGGCTTGAGTCTTGGCTGGCCCACCGCCGGCGGCTTCGCCGTGGGCGCGCTGCTGTCCGGTCTGGCGGGCTACATCGGCATGTTCATCTCGGTGCGCGCCAACGTGCGCACCGCCCAGGCGGCGCATAACGGCATCAACGCCGCCCTCAAAGTGGCTTTCCGCGGCGGCGCCATCACCGGCATGCTGGTGGTGGGCTTGGGCCTGCTCGGCGTGGCCGGCTACTACGTCGCCATGGCGCACCTCCTCGGCGACTCCGAGACGGCACTCAGATCGTTGGTCGGGCTCGCCTTCGGCGGTTCGTTGATCTCCATCTTCGCGCGCTTGGGCGGCGGCATCTTCACCAAGGGTGCTGACGTCGGTGCCGACCTCGTCGGCAAGGTCGAAGCCGGCATTCCCGAGGACGACCCCCGCAATCCCGCGGTCATCGCCGACAACGTCGGCGACAACGTGGGCGACTGCGCCGGCATGGCCGCCGACTTGTTCGAGACCTACGCCGTCACCCTGGTCGCCACCATGCTGCTGGGGGGGTTGGTCATGGTCGACCTGGGCGAGCGGGCCATCATGTTCCCGCTCGTGCTCGGCGCCATCTCCATCGTCTCCTCCATCGTCGGCACGTTCTTCGTGTCCACCAAGGAAGGCGGCAAGATCATGAATGCCTTGTACAAGGGGGTCATCGTCTCCGCCCTCATCTCCGCGGCTGCCTTCTATTTCGTGACCAAGGAGATCATGGGCGACCGGGCGATGGCCCTATGGCTGTGCACTTTGGTGGGGCTCGCGCTCACCGCCGCGATGATCGTCATCACCGAGTACTACACCGCCACCGAATACGGTCCCGTGCAGCACGTCGCCGCCGCCTCGCAGACCGGCCATGCCACCAACATCATCGCCGGGCTCGGCGTGTCGATGAAGGCGTGCGCGCTGCCCGTCATCGCCGTCACCTTGAGCATCTGGGCTTCCTACCAGCTTGCAGGCTTGTACGGCATCGCCATCGCCGCCACCGCCATGCTGTCCCTGACGGGCATGATCGTGGCGCTCGACGCCTACGGACCGATCACCGACAACGCCGGCGGCATCGCTGAGATGGCCGGCCTCGACAAGCGCGTGCGCGATGTCACCGATCCCCTGGATGCGGTGGGCAACACCACCAAGGCCGTCACCAAGGGCTACGCGATCGGCTCCGCCGGCCTCGCGGCGCTGGTGCTGTTTGCCGACTACACGCACAAGCTCGAGGAGGTCCTGGGCCACGCCACCAGCTTCGACCTGTCGAATCCGGCCGTGATCATCGGCTTATTCATCGGCGGCTTGATTCCCTACATGTTCGCCGCCATGGCCATGGAGGCCGTGGGCCGGGCCGCGGGTTCGGTGGTGAACGAGGTGCGCCGTCAATTCCGCGAAATCCCAGGCATCATGGAAGGCACCGCCAAGCCGGATTACTCGCGCGCCGTCGACATGCTGACCAAGGCCGCGATCAAGGAAATGATCATCCCCTCGCTGCTGCCCATCCTCGCGCCCGTCGTGTTGGTGTTCGTCGTCAACTGGCTGATGGGCCCGGGGTCCGGCGTCCAGGCCTTGGGCGGCCTGCTGATCGGCACCATCATCACCGGCCTGTTCGTCGCCATCTCCATGACCACCGGCGGCGGCGCCTGGGACAACGCCAAGAAGTACATCGAGGAAGGCCACTTCGGCGGCAAGGGCTCGGATGCGCACAAGGCGGCCGTGACCGGCGATACCGTCGGCGATCCCTACAAGGACACTGCCGGACCCGCGATCAACCCCCTCATCAAGATCATCAACATCGTCGCGCTGCTCATGGTGCCCGTGCTCGGCAAGATGCTGTAGCAGGCAAGAAGCGAGAGCCCCGGCGCCACGCGCCGCCGGGGCCCCGTACGCTGCAGATCCGGACGCGTGGCGGCGACCTCAGAAAGGGATGTGCTGCCACGAAAGGTGGCGCCCGCCCGCGCATCGGCGCCCTCAAATCTTTCAAATATCGAAGTAAATCGCGTCGGGCTCCGCCGCGCCCTCGCGCGTCGCCACCCGCAGTTCCGGCTCCTTGAGCGACACGCGCGAACGCGGCGGCACGCTGTGGGTCAGGAATACCGATCCGCCGATGACGCTGCCGGCGCCGACGACGGTCTGGCCGCCGAGAACGGTCGCATTTGCGTACAGGGTCGATCCGCTCTCCACGGTCGGATGCCGCTTCGTGCCGCGAATGATCTGGCCGCTGGAATCCTTCGGGAACGACAGCGCCCCCAAGGTCACTCCCTGGTACAGCTTCACGCCCTCGCCGATCTCCGTGGTTTCACCGATCACCACGCCCGTCGCGTGGTCGACGAAAAAGGCCGCCCCGATCTTCGCGCCCGGGTGGATATCGCATCCGGTCTTCGAATGCGCCCATTCCGTCATGATGCGCGCCATCAGGGGCACGCCGAGGTCGTGCAGCGCATGCGCGATGCGATAGACGCTGACCGCCAGCAACCCCGGATAAGCCAGAATGACCTCGTCGAGATTGCTCGCGGCAGGATCGCCGTCGAAGGCGGCCTGCACGTCGCGCACCAAGAGGCCGCGTATCTCCGGCAGCCGGCGCAGGAACACCTGGGTCAGTTCGCGCGCCCGGGGCGCGCAATCGCTCAACGCCGCGCGCGCCGCTTCACGCTCGCGGCCATAGCATAGGCAATGTTCCATTTCCCGTTCGACTTTCGGCGCGAGCGTCGCCACCGCTTCGGCGATGTGCGAGCCGAGATTCTCCTGGCTCAAGTCCTGCCGGCCGAAATAGCCCGGGTACATCAGGTCGAGCACCGCCTCCAAGATCTCCACGATGGCCTCGCGCGACGGCAGGTAACGGTGCGAGATGCGCCGCGCCCGCTCGTCGCCGAGATAGCTGCCGAGCAGCTCCCGTGCCAGTTCGTCGAGGCCGTTGGCGCCGAGCGCGGAGTTCGTCTTGGGCAGCGGGTTGGCAGCGGCGGTCATGATGGGCCTTTAGGCCACGGCCTGCATTTTCTCGACATCCTCGAACAGACCTTCGAACAACGCCCCCGACAAATAGCGCTCGCCCGCGTCGGGCAGAATCACCACGATGGTCTTGCCGGCGAACGCCGGCTCACGCGCCAGCCGCAGCGCCGCCGCCATCGCCGCGCCGCAGGAGATGCCGCACAGAATGCCTTCCTCGCGCGCCAGCTTGCGCGCCGTCGCAATCGCTTCGTCGTTGCTCACCTGTTCCACGCGGTCGACCAGCGACAGGTCGAGGTTCTTCGGAATGAACCCGGCGCCGATGCCCTGGATCTTGTGCGGCGCCGGCGCGAGCGGCTGACCCGCCAGCGTTTGGCTTATCACCGGCGAATGCGACGGTTCGACCGCGACCGTGAGGATTTTCTTCGCGCGGGTGTTCTTGAGGTACCGCGATACGCCGGTGAGCGTGCCGCCGGTGCCCACGCCCGAGACGAACACGTCGACCTGGCCCTGGGTATCGTCCCAGATCTCCGGCCCCGTGGTTTTCTCATGAATCGCCGGGTTGGCGGGATTCTCGAATTGCTTCATCAGCACGTACTTGCCCGGCTCCGCGGCGGCCAACTCTTCGGCTTTGGCAATGGCGCCCTTCATGCCCTTCGCGCCCGGCGTCAGCACCAGCTTGGCGCCGAAGGCGATCAGCACCTTGCGCCGCTCCATGCTCATGGTGTCGGGCATCGTGAGCACGCAGCCATAACCGCGCGCGGCAGCCGCGAACGCCAGCGCGATGCCGGTATTGCCGCTGGTGGCTTCGACGATCGACATTCCGGGCGTCAAGGTGCCGCGTTCTTCCGCGTCCCAGACCATGGCCGAGCCGATCCGGCATTTCACCGAATAAGCCGGATTACGGCCTTCGATCTTGGCCAGGATGGTCGCGCCGCTGGCGGCATCCAGGCGGTTGATCCGGACCAAGGGCGTATGCCCGATGGATTTGGTATTGTCTTCGTAAATCGGCATGCGGCACCTCGTTGACCTTCTAGCTTGCCCCGATTTTCCCCCCAAGCGCGGGGTAAATACCATAGAAGTTTGTTATGAGCGCCTGCCGGACGGTTATAAGGGGTTGGGGGTCACCGACAAGGGTTGCGGGCGGCCGATGATGAAACCTTGCAGGAAATCGATGCCCATGCCCTTGGCGGCATCCAGCGACGGTTGATCCTCGATCTGCTCGGCGACGACGCGGAAGTGCAAGCTGCGCGACAGCTCGACCATGGCCGCCACCATCGCCCGGTTCACGGTATCGGAGGCGAGATTGCGGATGAACGATCCGTCGATCTTGAGGTAATCCATGGGCAATGTCTTCAAGGTCGAGAACGAGCTCAAGCCGCTGCCGAAATCGTCGAGCGCGAATTCGCAGCCCATGCCGTGCAATACGGCGATGAAACGCCGCGCGTGGTCCAAGTTGGCGACCACCGAGCTTTCCGTGACTTCGAAACAGATGTCGGCGGGACTCGCCCCCGTGTGATCGAAGCAATCGACCACGAACTCCAGGAACGCCGAGTCGCCCAGGGTCTGTCCGGCGATGTTGATCGCGACACTGCGTCCCTCCGGCAGCTTCATGCCGCCGCGGCCCAAGGCGGACAGCACCGTCTGCACCACCCATCGGTCGACTTCCGGCATCAAACGGTAACGCTCGGCGGCACGGAAGAATTCCGCCGGCGGCGCGCCGGGCTGCCCGTTCTCGCCCTGCAGACGCACGAACACTTCGATCGCGGGTCCGCGCACGGCACCGCTGCGCGCGTGCACGATGGGCTGGTAGTAGAGCTCAAACTTGTCGTCGCGCAGAGCGCCTTGCAGCTTCTGCAGCCAGTGGATCTCGCCGCTGTGGCGTGCGGTCGCCTCCTCGCGCGCCGAATACACGTGCACGTGCACGCCGCCCTGTTTCTTCGCGACATAGCAGGCGGAATCCGCCGAGTTCATCAGATCCTCGATCGCGCCGCCGCCGCGGCCGATTTCCACGAGCCCGATGCTGACGCCGATGTTGAAAATCTTGTCCTTCCAGACGAAGCGGTAATCGCTGACCGAATGCACGACGTTGTCGGCGATCTGCCGCGCCTTCTCGAGCGGGCAACCCACCAACAGCAGCGCAAACTCGTCGCCGCCGATGCGCCCCACCGTATCCGAGTCGCGTACCGCTTCTTTGATGATGGAGGCCACCTCGCGCAGCATGTTGTCGCCGGCCGTATGTCCGCAGGTGTCGTTCACCACCTTGAACCGGTCGAGATCCAGGTAGCACAGGGCGTGCGCCGCGCCCCCTGTCTGAGCGGAGTCCATCGCTTCCTGCAGCCGCCGTTCGAACTCGCGCCGGTTGACGAGGCCGGTCAGGGCGTCGTGGCTCGCCTGGTAGGTCATCTGCCGCGCGAGTCCGCGCAGTTCGCTGGTGTCGTGCAATACCAGGACCAGACCGAGCGTCTCCTTGCTGTCCGACATCAGCGGCGACACGCTGAGTTCCACCGAGCGTTCCGCGGCGCCGTTGGCGGGCACCAGCACCGCCCGTCTGCCCATGGAGACCCTGCCGCCCGAGGTCAGCGCCATGCGAACCGGATCGCCGAGCGATCGGCGGTCGGATTCATCGACCAGCGAGGCCACGTCGGGAAAGGATTTGCCGATGATTTGCTCGCGACGCTGGTTCAGCAACGTTTCCGCTGCGACATTGACGTAATCGATCTTGCCTTCCCCGTCGACGGTAATCACGCTCTCGCCCATGGCGTCGAGCGTGGCCATGGCGCGGGGCGGCCCGGCCGCCAGCACCGATGAGGTCGATGCCTCCGGCAGCATTTCCAGGGCGGTCAGCAGCAGCGCGGCTTCGCCCGCACTGTCGATCACGGTGCTCGACAGTTCGACGCGCGTCACTTCGCCGTGCGAGCCCACCAACTCGACCTCGTAGCGCTCGGCGGCGGGTTCGCCGCGCAAGCGCCGGCGCAAATTATGGTCCACCAGTTCCACATATTCCGGCCCGACGAAATCGCTGAGCGGCCTGCCGATCACGTCCGCCGCATTCATGCCCAACAAGGTCAGGAAGCGCGAATTGGCGAACAGGATCTGGTTTCGGTGCACCAGAACGGCATCGTGCACCGTCTCCACCAGGCGCTGAAACAGCTGCTCGCGGCCGCTCAGATTCGCACCGCGCTGTTCGAGATTTTCGAGCAGTTTGTTGACCGCGACGCCCAGCTGTTCCAACGACTTCGGGTTGTCCGCCAAACCGATGCGCCCCGCGGTCCCAGCCTCGAAGGTCAGGCGCCGAATCTGTTCGGAAAAATCGTTGACGGCGCGCTCCTGGCGCCGTTTCCAAACGACGAGCACGCCCAAGCCCACGGCCAATGCAGCAGAGACGAAGAACCACACGGCAACGGCAGGGAAGATCAAAGAAGGGGACCTCGCACGGCGAACCTTAACGATGCTTAAAATTTAAGTCCCCCGCGGGTTCGACGCATCGCGAATCATCGTGAGCCGGAGAATAGCGCAAGGGGCTCGCGTAGCCTGCGGAAATTGACCATAATCAACGCTCTTAATAGCGCTCGAGACATTATGGACAACGTGGCAGCTCGTCAGCAGATGGTCGATCAGCAAATCCGCACCTGGGAAGTGCTCGATCCGCGCGTCCTCGACGTGCTGTCCGCGGTGCCGCGCGAAGCGTTCGTGCCCGCCGCGTATCGTGAACTCGCTTTCGCCGACGCGCCGATTCCCATCGGATTCGGTCAGCACATGCTGGCTCCGCTGCTGCAGGGGCGGATCCTGCAAGCGCTCGGCATCAACAGCTCCGACAGCGTGCTGGAAGTGGGCACCGGCACCGGCTACTTGAGCGCGTGCATGAGCTTGCTCGGGGCATCCACGCACTCGATCGACATTCAGGCCGAGTTCACCGCGGCTGCCGCGGCGAATCTGCGGGCCGTGCCGCAGGCCCGGGTGAGCCTCGAGAGGCGCGATGCGTTCAGCAGCGCGGCTTTCAGCGAATACGATGCGATCGCGGTCACCGGGTCGCTGCCGGTCTACGATGCGCGTTTTCAAAAGGCATTGCGCATCGGCGGCCGTTTGTTCGCCGTGGTCGGCGTCGCGCCGGTGATGGACGCCATCTTGGTCCGGCGCGTCGACAGCACGGAATGGATTCGAGAGAGCTTGTTCGAAACGGTCATCGAGCCCCTGTTGAACGCACCATCGCCCCAAGGATTCGTATTCTGATGATCAAAGAAATGAGCCCGCAGGAATTTGTCGAGCGGCGCGACGCCGGAACCGACATGACGTTGCTGGACGTTCGTGAGGATTGGGAGGTGCAGCTTGCGCCCGTTCCGTCCGAATTGCTGCATATTCCCATGGGACAGGTCGCCGACCGCCTGGGCGAACTCGATCCGACGAAGGAGACGGTGGTCATTTGTCGTTCCGGCGGGCGAAGCATGGAGGTTGCGCGGTTTCTCACCGCGAACGGCTTCGAATCGGTCTTCAATCTCAGCGGCGGCATTCTCAAATGGTCCAGGGATTTGGACCCGAAGATCCCGCAGTATTGACCTCGACGCCGGTGTTATATTCGCATATAACACCCCATTGCGGGCCAGGCGGGGACGGCACGCGGTACCGGGAACGGGTGCGCGAATGCTAGGGATATGCGAATGAAGCGAGCACTGATGTTGATCGCCTGTCTCTACGGCCTTCAGCCCGCGCCGGCCGCGGATTTGATGGCCGTCTATCAGCGCGCCTTGCAGAACGATCCGCAGCTGCGTGAAGCCGAAGCGAATCGTCTGGCCGCCCTCGAATCGAAGCCGCAGGCGTTGTCCGCGCTGCTGCCGCAACTGACGGGCAATGGCGTGGTCAGCAAGGAACGCGACACCGGCTCCTCGAACACGATCGAGTCGGTCAGCGTCCCCGGCGGCCCGAACTTTCTCGAGAGCTTTCCGTTCAACGGCCGCACGACCACGCACGATCACAAGTGGGGCGTCGATCTGAAGCAGAACCTGTTTCGCTGGGAGAACTGGGTCGCCCTGCAGCGTGCGGACGCCCAGGTCGCCCAGGCCGAGGCCGACTACCAGGCGGCCCAACAGGATTTGATCGCCCGAGTGGCGCAGCGTTATTTCGACGTGCTTGCCGCGGAGGACGATCTGGATGCCCAGCAGGGCGCCCTCGCCTCGGTGACCCGCCAGCTGGAACAGGCCGAAAAACGCTACGAAGTAGGCCTGATCGCCGTCACCGATGTGCAGGAAGCGCGCGCCTCGCACGACAGCAGCGCCGCGGCCGTGATTGCGGCGAAGCGTCAGGTGGCGTCCGCTCAGGAACTGCTGCGCGAGATCACCGGCGATCTGTTCGATACGCTGGCGCGGCCGATCGAGCCGTTCGAACTCGCCAACCCCGATCCCATCAGCGAGGAGCGTTGGGTCGACATGGCGTTGCAGCAGAATTTGTCGCTGGTCTCGAGTCGCCTGGCGGCCGACATCGCCCGCGAGAACGTGAGCTCGGCGCGCGGCGGCCACTATCCCTCGCTCGATCTGGTCGCGAGCGGCTACAAGGTCACGAGCGACGGCAGCAGCATCAATGCGGACGGCACTCCCTACGGCAGCTCGACGCTGGACCAGAACCAGCGAACCATCGGCCTGCAGGTGACGTTTCCCCTGTATTCTGGCGGCATGGTGTCGTCGCAGGTGCGCCAGGCCACCTACCAGCAGCGGGCGGCCAAGGAACGCGTGGAACGCGTCGCCCGGCAGACCGAGCACGACGCGCGCGATTCCTATCTCGGCGTTCTATCGGAGATCTCGCGCGTCAAGGCGCTGCGGCGCGCCGTCGAATCCAACTCGACAGCGCTCAACGCCACCGAGGCCGGATATGAAGCCGGTACCCGGACTGCGGTCGACGTGCTCGAGTCGCGGCGGCTATGGATCCAGGCGCAAACCGATTATTCGCGCAGCCGCTACGATTACATGATCAACATGCTCAAGCTGCAGCAGGCGGCCGGCATTCTGTCGGAACAGAGCCTGAACCGGCTCAATGTCCTGCTCGAGGACCAGCCCCGCCCGGGCGGCAACCGCCTGTCGCCCGGCAGCGCCGACGCTACGCCAACAGCGGCTCGATAATCTCGAGCAAACGATCCAAGCTGCCGCGGTTCACGGCGACGACGTGCAGTCCCTTTGCTCCGATACGTCGCCGCAGTTCCGGATGCGTCAACAAGTCCTCGAGCGCCGCGGCAAGGCCGGCTGCGTCGGCGACCTGCAATGCGGCCCCCTCCCCGAGCAGCCAATCGGCAATCTCCTGGGCATTCGACTGATAGGGGCCCGTGATGACCGGAACCCCCAACGCGGCGGGTTCCAACAGATTGTGCCCGCCCACAGGGACCAGGCTGCCGCCGACGAACGCCACATCGACCGAGGCGTACAGGCTCGCCAGCTCGCCCACGGTATCGACCAACAGAACCGGGCAATCCGGACGCACTTCGCCGTCGCTGCTGCGGCGCTCGAACCGAAGTCCGCGTCGATTCAGCAAATCCGCCACCGCTTGAAAGCGCTCAGGGTGCCGTGGAACCAATAGCAATAAGGCGCTCGGTACGGCGGCTAGTACCTGCGCGTGCGCGGTCAGCGCCGCTTCCTCCTCGCCCTGGTGCGTGCTGCCCGCAATCCACACTGGTCGCGCCGCCCCATAGGCCCTGCGCAGCTCGCGGCCCCGTTCGATGACGGCCGCATCCACCGCAATGTCGAATTTCAGATTGCCGATGACCCGGGTCCGGTCACGCTGCGCACCGACGGCGATGAACCTCTCCGCGTCCTCCGCGCTCTGTGCCGCGATCGCCAGCCGCCCCAACGACAACGCATCGCGAAACAACGGCCCGAAGCGCCGATATCGCGTTACCGACTTCACCGACAGGCGAGCGTTGGCCAGCACGATGGGAATGCCGAGCCGGCGGCAGCGATGGAAAAGATTCGGCCACAGCTCGGTCTCCATGATGACCGCCAGCCGCGGGCGCGCGCGCGCCAGAAATCGCCGCACCGAGCCCGGCGTGTCGTAGGGTAGGTACCGGACCGTGATGCCATCGCCGAACAACCCTTCAGCCCGCTCGCGCCCCGTCAGCGTCGCCGTCGTCAGTATCAGAGGAGTGTCGGGATGGCGCGTGCGCAATGCGCGGATGAGCGCGGCCGCCGCCGTCACCTCGCCCAGCGACACGGCATGCACCCAGATCGTCTCCGCGGCGCCTGCGCGCGGACCCAGCCCCAAGCGCTCGCCCAATCCGAGCCAGTAACGGCGATCGCGCAAGCCCCGCCACAGCACCGCCGCGAGCGCGATCGGGCGCAGCAGATAGGTCAACACCGTGTACAGATAACGCACGACCTAGATCACGGCGGCGTGCGCGCGGCTTGCGTCCGCATATCCCGCGAGGAGGAGCTGCCACGCCGCGGCGTCGAACCGATCCGGCGGCAGGGCGCGTGTTACTTTGACCAGCGAACGCTGCAGCCGCGCCAGGTTTCGCCGCATCCATGAACCGCCGTTGCGCAGCCGGCCACGGTCGAAATCGATCACGCTGACGACGCCATCGCCGTCGAGAAGAATGTTGTGCGCATTCAGATCGGCATGATCCGCGCCGGCGGCATGCAAGCGCGCGATCGCCGCGCCGATGGAGCGCCAGGACGCGCCGGCCAAGGCGCCCCGCGCCAATAGCGAACTCAACGGCTCGGCCCCGGCAATTCTCCGCGTAATGAGATCGCACCGATAAAAAAATCCCTCGCGCTGATAGCGCGCGGCGACCGGCGCCGGCACCGGCAATCCGCGCCCGAACAAATGATGCAGCAGCCGCCACTCGGCGAACGCGCGGACGCGCGCTTCACCGGCCCACACATACCGATCCGTCGAGAGGCGCGCGATGAGACCGCCGCGCCGGTAATGGCGCAACACCCACGGGCACGCCACGCTCGAGATGAACCACGCGGAGCCGCGGCCGCCGGCCGCCTCTTGCAACTCGCCGCGGTCCGCCCAGAATGCGGGCTCGAAAATTTTCGCGACCGGAGCGTCCGGCACGGGGATTCCGGCTGTGGCAGCGACCTCGGCCGTGGCAGCGACGCCTTCCGTCGCGCCGACCCGGGCCGTACCAGCGACGGCTTCCGTTGCGGCAACGCCGTCCGTAACCGCACCCGGCATAGCCAGTTTGCCAAGGGCGGCCGGATCGGCCAGCATGGCGCCGTCGGCGGTGGCAGTGCGTCGGCCGCGGTCCTGTATCATTTGTCGAGCGCGTCCTCAAAAGCAGCGATAAGCCGATACCACAGCCTATGGCGCACCACTCCCCGATGTCACAACGCTTCGAGCCGGCGCCGCGCAACGTCTGCCTGCTGCGCCTCTCGGCCATCGGCGATACCTGCCACGCGGCCGCCGCGCTGAATGCCCTGCAAGTCGCTTGGCCGCACACCCGGTTCACGTGGATCATCGGCAAACTCGAGGCCAAGCTGATGGCAGCGATTCTACCCGGTGTCGAGTTTATCACCTTCGACAAAGGCTCAATGACCCGCGAGTTGCTGCGGCTACGCGAGTCGCTCGCCGCACGCCGTTTCGATCTGCTGCTGCATCTGCAATTGTCGTTGCGCGCAAGCCTGATTTCGACGTTGGTGCGGTCGCCCATCAAACTCGGCTTCGACCGCGCGCGCGCGCGCGAACTGCAATGGCTCTTCACCAATGCCCGGATCGCGCCCGCCGCCGATCAGCACGTGTTGGACTCGTTCCTGGGTTTCGTTCGGGCGTGCGGCATCGAGCCTGGCCCCGCCGCCTGGAATATCACGCTGCCGACGGCAGCCTTGGCGTACGCGGAACGACTCATCCCCGATGCGCAGCCGACTCTCGTCATCAGCCCGTGTTCCAGCCACCGGCTGCGCAATTGGCCGGCGCACCGCTACGCCGCGGTCGCCGATCATGCCGTCCAAGCGCATGGCATGCGGGTGATCCTTGCGGGCGGCCGCAGTGCGCTCGAACGAGACACGGGGGCGGCGATCGCAGCGGCGGCCCGCGCCCCCGTCGTCAACCAGATCGGCCAGGATACGTTGCCCGAAATGCTCGCGCTGCTGGCGAAGAGCCGCGTGCTGATCACGCCCGATTCGGGGCCCGCGCACATGGCGACGATGGTCGGCACCCCCGTCGTCGGCCTCTATGCGGCGACCCGCACGGCGCGCGCAGGCCCCTACTACAGCCGGCAATGGTGCGTCGACGCGTATGACCAGGCGGCGCGCGAAGCCTTCGGAAAAGCCGCGGCGGACATCCCCTGGACGGAGAAGATCGAGCGGCCGGGCATCATGGAACTGATCCAGATCGAGCAAGTCGCCGCACAGCTCGATGCCCTGATGGCGCACGCCGAAATTCGCTAAAATCACTCCATGACCGATATCAAGGTACCCGTATCGCCGGGCGAACTGCTCGACAAGATCACCATCCTGCGCATCAAATCGCAACGCATGGAGGATCCGCAAAAGCTGGCCAACGTGCGTCTGGAACTCGACGCCTTGCAAAGCACCTGGACGGGTTCGGCCTACGCCGCCGTCGATATCGATGCCGACATCGCCGCCCTGATGGCGGTGAACGAGCGCCTCTGGGTGATCGAAGACGACATTCGCGACAAGGAGCGAGCGCAAGCGTTCGATGCCGAGTTCATCCGCCTCGCGCGCTCGGTCTACGTGGAAAACGACGAGCGCGCCGCCATCAAACGGCGCATCAACTCAAAGCTCGGCTCGCGCATCGTCGAAGAGAAGTCCTACCGAACGTATTGAGCGCCTTACTGCCCCGCTTGGATCACTTCGTGCGGCGTGCGCACCAGCGTGTATTCAGCGCCGCAATAAGCGCACTTGGCCCATCCGGCCGCCTCGATGGCCAGATACACCCGCGGGTGGGAATTCCACAGATACATGCCGGGCATCGGACATGACAGGGGCAGGTCGTCCGGTGTCACCGAGTATTGATGCAGCGCATTCGGCTGAATCAGGTTGTGCTTGGAATCGTCTTGAACCATCGCCGGCATTACTTCACTCCATTTCAGGCGCTTGCGCGCCGAATCTACGGGGTCGCGGCGACCCCGATTTATCTAGGCGCCTGCGCGCCGAATTTACGGGGTCGCCGCGACCCCGGCCTTTAGCTGCTCGCTGCGCGAGCATGTGCGGAATGATTAAAAACCGCGTGCTCGTAACAGGGCGTCGATTTGCGGGTCTCGGCCGCGAAAATTGCGGTAGGCCTGCGCCGGGTCGACGCTGTTGCCGACGCACATGATGTCATCGTGCAAGCGCTTTGCAATGGCTCTGTCGAACGGATCGCCGGCCTGCACGAACGCCTCGAACGCGTCATGGTCGAGAACCTCGGCCCAAAGATAGCTGTAATACCCCGCGGAATACGCATCGCTCGCGAAAATATGCGCGAACTGCGGCGTCCGATGCCGCATGACCACTTGGCCGGGCATTCCCAGGGCCTCGAGTGTCTCGCGCTCGAAGGCCTGCGGATCGCGCACCGGTTCGGTCGCCAGGTGCAGCTTCATATCGACCAGCGCCGCCGCCAGGTATTCGACCGTGGCGAATCCCTGATTGAACGTCCGCGCGGATTTGATCTTGGCCGCAAGCGCCGCCGGCATGGGCTCGCCGGTTTGGTAATGCAGCGCGAATCGCGACAGCAGCTCCGGGACACTGAGCCAATTCTCATTCAGCTGCGACGGGAACTCCACGAAATCGCGGACCACGCGCGTGCCGGACAGCGACGGATACTCGACGTCCGAGTTCAAGCCGTGCAGCGCGTGACCGAACTCGTGAAACAGAGTCACCGCCTCGTCCCAGCTGATGAGAACCGGATCGGCGCTGTCGCTCTTGAGGAAATTGGTATTGTTCGAGACTATGGGCGACTTCGGCGGCGTCAGTTTTCGTTGATCCCTATATTCGCTCATCCAGGCGCCCGAGTTCTTTCCCGCGCGCGCATAGGGATCGAAATACCAAAGGCCCACATGAAGGCCGGTCGGGGTCTTGGCCTCCCATATCCTCACGTCGGGGCTGGGCAGCGGCAGGTCCGTCACCTGCGAGAAACGGAAACCGTACAGCTGGCCCGCGGCCCAGAACATTCCCTCGCGCAGCTTTTCGAGCTGCAGGTAGGGCTTGACCTCGTTCATGTCGAGATCGTATTTTTCCTGACGCACCTTCTCCGCATAGAATCGATAATCCCATGCTTCTATGGGGGCGTCCGCCAAGGCCTGCATATCCGCCACTTCTTCATGGACGCGCGCGACCGCCGCCGGCCACACGCGCATCAGCAGCGCCATGGCGTTGTCGGGATTGCCCGCCATGCTGTCGGCGAGCCGCCAGTGAGCATGCGTCGGGTAGCCGAGCAGCAGCGCCCGCTCGCCGCGCAGCGCGAGAATCTCCGTGACGATCTGCTTGTTGTCGTGCGCCCCGCCGTTGTTGCCGCGGTTGTAATACGTGCGCCAAACTTGTTCGCGCAGATCGCGGCGCTGCGCGTAGGTCAGGAAGGGATCCATGGCCGAGCGCGTGTTGAGAATCGCCCACTCGCCCGGGCGTCCCGCCGCCGCGGCAGTCGCGGCAGCGGCGGCGCATTGTGCGTCGGGCAATCCGGCCAGGTCGGCGCGGTTGCTGAGAAACAAGGTGTAGTCGGCTTCGTCGGCCAGGAGATTCTGGCCGAAGCTCGCAAACAGGCCGGCCAGACGTTCGTTGATCGCGCCGACGCGCGCTTTCGCGGCGGGGCTCAACGTGGCGCCCGCCCGCACGAAACTCGTGTGGTAGTGCCAGCACAGCCGCCGTTGCACCGGCCCGAGCAACGGCACGGCCGACGCGCTCGACTCGGTCGACACAACCGACCGCAACGACTCGCTCGGT
>PLAH01000168.1 GCA_003134045.1 Gammaproteobacteria bacterium | reverse complement strand
GCTCGGTACACTGCCAGGAGGCCGACAGGGAAACATAGCCCGTTTTTATATCGGTGGCGCCCGCTAAATCCCTGACCGCCGGATTTTGGGACTGTACCCAGCTTAAGTTTGCGCCCACCGTCCATCGCTCCGAAGCGGTGTAGCTCGCTGCGACCACATAGGAACTCTGGCGCGACAGGTAAGCGAACCCCGACGGTACGAGCTGCCGGGATGCAGCGAGCGTCACCAAGAGCAACGTCGCCTGCCGGCTGACGTTGACCGAGTAAACGGAGCCGTTCTGGGCGGATTCGAGTGTCCTCGATACCACGACGATTTCAGACCCGCTGGGCGCGAATTTGAGAACCTTCTCGATCTCATCGATCTTGTCGATGGCCCGCGAGTAGCCAGCCGTGGCGGTCAAGGACCAGAGTTCGTTGAGCTGATGGATGTAGCCGAGCTGCAGGTTCGCGTTGGTGCTCTCGGTCTGCGCGCCGCTCAGCGATTTATATCGACCTATGCTCGCCGCCGCGGTGAGTTTGCCGCGCTCGGACGAGGCCCAGCCCAGGGTTGGGGTGATGCTGGTATAGGAATAGTCGATCAGCGTCGGGGCGTCGACCAGCGTCGCCAAGCTGGCGGGTTCGGCGTAGCGCACCTTCATCGAATTGATGTCGACGTTGAAATCGGATCGCTCGGTCAACGAGCGACCCCAGTTCACGTCCGCCGCAGCAGAATTGCGCTCGACCCCGGCCTTTCCATCCAGGAGACCGTTGTAGGCGACGCCGGATGCTCCGTTGGCACCCACGGGCTCCGCGAAAAGAGCAATGCTCGAGTCTCGGGCCACGCCGCCGGATACTGAGAGCACGCTGCGCTCTGTATCGAATTCACCCTTGACGTTGAAGTGCTCGTAATCCGAGTCCAGCGAGGAGTAGCCACCGCTGTTGCCGAGGCGAAAACTCGGGAAGAACGACAGTTTGAACGCGTCGCCGTTATAGGAAGTGGGTGCATCCAACAGCACTGCGCCGTGCACTTCCGAAGTATGTGCAATATCGAGCAACGCCGGATTCGATGCGTAATCGCCCGAAAATCCGAGCACGGGATCCAGCCCCCAGACTCCCGCCCGGGAATGACTAGAAAGGAACATGGCAGCTGCAAGCAGGCGGGCGGCTGGCGCAGACCAGCGGCGGGTCATGGGACGACAACCGTGTCACCACTCTGCAGTAAGATGTTTTGTTGGAGCTTGCGACCGCGTTCCACGTCCTTGTAGCGAAAGCCAATGGACGTCAGTCGATCTCCGTCACGCCGTAAAATTTTGATGGCGTTGATATTCGCGAACGGCGTCGCACCGCCCGCGAGACTCAGCGCCTGCATCACATCGATGGGCCGATTGAGTGGAAAGTCGCCGGGCCGCAGCACTTTGCCGATGACATAGACTCGATTACCCATGGCTGCCTTGACCACCACCGTTACCACCGCATCCGGCTCGAACTTACGGATGCGCTTTTCGAGCATGACGGTCAGTTCGGCGACCGTATGGCCGGCTGCGGGCAAATCGCCGGCCAACGCGAAGGACATGCCTCCGTCGGGCCGAATCACCACTTCGGAAGTAAGTTCGGTCTCCTTCCAGACTGAGACTTGCAATACGTCACCGGCCTGCAGCTGGTAGGTAACGCTGTTGACCGTGCCTCGATCTCCCGACGCCGTGCCGGGCGTCGGCTGTGTAGGGACTTCCGGTCCCGCCACCGTGGCAGGCGTCGGTTGTGCGGGGACTTCCGATCCCGCCGCCGCTGCCGGGGATGTTGCCGGTGCGCCAGCGGTCGGCGGCTCAGCCCCAGCGGCTGAGCCGTACCAGGCCATCAGACACAAGCCAAACACACTCGACCGGGTCAGTGGCATACACATCTTCACGACTACACTTGAGGGACGTTGGAGTCTATGCACCTCATGTGAGCGTTTTATTGCAAGGGACAACATTTCGACTGACGGATGTCATACAAATGTCATCCAACCACCAACCTCAAGGCACCCAGACCGTCATGTGGGATAATTGAAAGTGCCCCACGCGCTTATGCCTAGGATCGTTCCAGGGGATGGGTCCCGCCAGCGCAAAGGACACGCCGCCGTCCGGCCGGATCAATACCTCACTCTGAAGGTCGATCTCCTTCCAAACCGAGACCTGCAGAATATCGCCCGGGCGCAGTTTGTAGCCTTCGTCGGTACGAGTCGGCATAGCGGGAACCGATACTGCAGTCGCTGTGGCGGCTGCGATAGCGGAATCGCTCGCGGGCGCCGCCGACTCCGGGCCGGTCGCGGCCGCCGTCTGCTCCGAACCGAAACTCGGCGCGGCGCAGACGGTCAGGGATACCGCCCAGACCCATAGCCACAGCGAACCCACCATTTTCATCCGGGATACCGTCACTAATCACGCCTCGATGATCCTTAGGGGCGTGAAGTGTAGGGACTGCATGTGAGAGTTTCATTGCAACTCACTACAAATTGCATGCATTCGTCATTTATTCGTCTACGCCCATTCGCCGACCGGCTCGTCCTGCACGGTCGATCGCTCGCGCCGCTGCCAGCCCAACAAGATCCCCAGGCCCGACAGCAGCAGCAACAGCGACGCCGGCAGGGGCACGACGCTCCCGGCGTTCGGCTTGAAAGAGATATTAACGCCGTAGGTTCCAAATCCATAGGCACCTCCCGCATCTTCCCCAAACCAGTTCGCGTAAATCTTGCCGGGCGACACGCTCAGGGATTCCGTGCCGGTGGCCATTGTCGAGCCAGCGACGACATTGGTCGCGGTACTCAAAAAGAAGCCCAGATCCGACAGGGTGTCGAACCAGGGAATACTGGTCAAGGAGACCGTCAAGGTTCCCGGCGTCGGAATATTGAGCGACTGGGAGGTCGATTGCTGGCCCCCGATGGTGGCTATGCCCTCATACAGCACGGTGTCCGCTTGCGCCGCCAACGGTATGACGCCGGCGGCGATGCCCGCCACGGCCGTGGCCACTAAGTGTCGAATTTTCATGAGTTTTTCCCCTGTTGATTGAATGAGCAGTTGAGGTGTTAGGCGGCCGGCTGTCGGACTTGCACGCGCAGCGGCGTCAAGACCTTGTCGTCTGCCGAGCCGTAGCCGTCGGCCTCGGAGCGGTGTTCGGTGCTGCGATACACGTACTTGTCGTACAGGTACCGGCGCAACGAATGAGGTTGGGGAGTCGAGGTGCCCAGAGCGCCGTCGCCGTCCTTCAACCGCATCACCAAATACTCTTCACGCAATCCGCTCATCGCGAGCAGCGCGATGTCGTCTCGATCGACCTGGCGGCCTTCCTCGACATGCTCGTTGATGATGCCTTCGAGACGAAACGCATCGAGCTCGAAGTAGCGGATCAATTCATCGCCCGATTCGACCAGCACCGGAACCAGATTCCGCCCGCGAATTGCCTTGTCGCACAGCGGCGCGATGCGGTTCAGCGTCGATTTGATGGCGAATCGAATGATGTCGGAATCCCGAACGCCCAGTCGCATCGCGACCCTCTTGATGTTCCGGATATCGCTCTCTCCCAAGCGAATCGACACCGCTTGTTTTCGTTGGTCAGCCACTACGACTCCTTTAAAAATCCAGATGTAAGACTGGTACGTGGTGAATCGTAGGCGAAGGGTGTGTCGTGAGAATGGCAGTTATGTGACGAATTTCACATATAAGGTTGTCAGAACGCGGTTTTATGTCAAACAAAGGCGCCACATAACGGGTTGTGGGTCAAGCGCTTACGAGGTATTTGCGCGGACGATGCGAGGACGCTCTATAGGCGTTGCGCTCGGCCTAGGATCGTCCCAGGGCTGCAGCAGCTGTCGGCAATCGGTCGGCGCAGTCGGCCGGGCAGACGGAGGATTAAGGTGGAAAGTGTGCGGCCGAGGCCTCAGCGACATCGAAATCGCGAAGAAACAGGATCAGCGACTAGACCTAGGGCGTTTTACGGGTGCCGGCGGTTCGCCCGCTTCCACCCGTCAGTCGTGGTCGGGCATCCGGCGAATCAATTCTGGTGAGCGACAGACAGAGGCAATCGTTGGAGGAGCAATCGATCAAGGGAGCCGGCGCCGACATCGATTCGGGCGTCGGAAAGATGGAGTTATCTGAGGGCCGGCAAGCTACACCACCGCACGCTCACCCCGGCGCAAGCCGAGATCATGCGGCTCGCGATCGCCAACAACCGCAAAGCCAAGAAGCTACTGAGGGCCTGGGAGGCTCAGACCCTGCACTTGATCGAACTCAAGACGCCGAAGTAGCCTCAAACCCGCCGTCCCCAGCGGTAATTACGCGGAAATGCGTCAGACGATGTGTCCGCCGATCGACCAGGGGCCGATGCGAGTCATCGCGGCTTCGAATGCCGCGGCACCGCGCTTCAACAGGTAGCTGCGCCAGGCTTGAGCGAGGGCAACTGGGATCACGATATAAAGCACCACCGAGGTCACGAGCGTGCCCCAGGGCACCGTGATCGCGGAGATCCCCAGAAAGCAGCCCCACTAACGGCGCGAAGGCCACCACCATGATCGTGTCGTTCAATGCCACCTGTGAGAAAGTGCACAAGGGATCGCCATCCGTAAGGCGGCTCCAGACGAAAACCATCGCAGTGCAGGCGCGGCGGCTAGCAAAATCAAGCCCGCAATGTAGCTGTCGAGCTGATCGGCGGGCAGCAGTGGTGCGAAGAGATGCCGGATAAAAATCCAACCCAAAAGCGCCATCGAGAAGGGTTTCACTAGCCAATTCACGAAGAGCGTCACGCCAATACCCTTCACATGGCGCCGGATTTGTCCCAGGGCGCCGAAGTCGACCTTCACCAGCATCGGAATGATCATGACCCAGATGAGCAGGCCCACCGGTAGGTTGACTTGGGCAACCGAGAGGCCGCCAATGACTTGAAAAACACCGGGCAGAAATTTACCCAAGGTAATCCCAATGACGATGCAGAGAAACACCCAGAACGTCAGGAAGCGTTCGAAGACGCTCACTGTGAAGGTATATCAAGTGGCGTTTTGCCGATGGCGTCCATGCGCTGTTGGAGTCGCATTCTGTCAATGCTGGCGATTGGAAGACTCAAGAACAACTTGATCCGCGTCTCCATGGCTTTGAAAGCTTGGCGAAAGGCGAAAGTTCTCTCGACTTCCGTGCCTTCGACCGCCGCCGGGTCGGGAATACCCCAATGGGCTGTCATCGGTTGCCCGGGCCAGTAGGGACATACCTCTCCGGCCGCTTTATCGCAGACGGTGATCACGAAATCGAGGTGCGGACTGCCCGGTGCTGCAAATTCGTTCCAATTCTTACTGCGTAGGCCGGCGGTCGGCAAATTCAGCTGCGTCAAGAGTTGGATCGCAAGCGGATTCACTTTCCCTGTCGGGTGACTGCCAGCACTGAAGCCGATAAACTGACCTTTCCCCCAATGATTGAGAATGGATTCCGCAAGGATGCTGCGGGCGGAATTGCCGGTGCACAGAAACAAGACGTTATAGACTTGGTCGGCCATATGCTTGATCTCGTTAGTAACGTTAATGGGTTTACTGGAATACGCTGGGAGTGCGGGAGCGCGTGCTTTGCCGCCTCGCACGGCACCCGGAACCCGTCCGCCGTGGCCACCCGAGGCTAGTCGGCCCGATGGGTGTCCACGTGGCACCTAGCTTGAATAAGTATTCAATTCAATGGAAATGATTGGTTTGCAGGAGCATATATCGTTTGAGCTAATACCCCCCTGTCGGAGCGATCAGTCCGGTCATTGCACAGTTTCGTACCGTCCTTTGTACTGGTTGCTGAGATTAACTCGGGTCGCTACCCGTCAACGTACTGCTGTCATCAAGTCGTTGCCGCTCCGATTCAGGTCGGTGTCCGGTCGCAATGAGGTATGCCGCTTCGGCGATATGGGTGGCGTGATCTCCGATTCGTTCGATATTTTTTGCGCAAAATAGAAGGTGAACGAACCCGATGGTCTGCGTGGGGTCGATGCTCAACTGACCGACCAGGTCGCGAAAAATGTCTGTATAAAGAGCATCGATTTTCTCGTCTTGTTGACGCACGATCAGCGCTTGTTCCGCGTCACGCGAAATGAACGTGTCCAGCGCGCCCTTCAGGTGGTCTGACGCGAGTGTGGCGAGGCGATCCAGTCGTTCTACCATGTCCTCGGGGAAATGACTGGTTGCCACAGCTGTGGCCCGTTTGGCAATGTTCTTGGCTAGATCACCGATACGCTCCAGATCTTCGGCGATCCGAAAAGTCGCAAGCACCTCCTGCAGATCCGTCGCGAGTGGTTGTCGCCGGGCAATCACCGTCGCCGCAGCCGTAGAGAGCTCCGTACGCAACGCATCGAGTCGACGGTCATGATCGATGACTTGTTGAGCGAGTGACCAATCGCCGTGAAGGAGGGCCCGCACAGCCGATGAGAATTGCCCGCCAGCGAACTCACCCATTGCCGTGACGTTGCGCGTGAGGGCTTTGAGTTCTTGATCGAACGCCTTAACTGTGTGCGGACTACTCATCAAAGTATCTCCTAAACGACAATCACCTAACCGAAGCGACCCGTAATGTAGTCTTCCGTCTTTTTTTGACCGGGATGCGTAAACATATCGCCGGTTACGCCAAATTCAATCAGTTCTCCAAGAAACATGAAGCCTGTAAATTCCGAGACGCGCGCCGCCTGCTGCATGTTGTGAGTGACGATCAATACGGTGTAGTTTGTTTTTAACTCGTCTATCAACTGTTCGACTTTGGCAGTCGAAATCGGGTCCAAGGCGGATGTGGGCTCATCCAACAACAACACCTCCGGCTTGAGTGCAATGGCGCGCGCGATGCACAATCTTTGCTGCTGACCGCCCGATAAGCCCAGGGCGCTATTGCCGAGTTTGTCTTTCACTTCATCCCAGATCGCGGCGTCCCTCAGCGACTGTTCGACGCGCTCATCCATTTCTACCCGCGACAAAGTCTCGTAATGGCGCAACGCATAGGCCACATTGTCATAGATCGACATGGGGAACGGCACCGGTTTCTGAAACACCATGCCCACTTTCGTGCGCAGGCGATTGATGGAATATCGCGAATCCAGTACGTTCTCGCCATCCAACAGAATTTCGCCTTCAGCTCTTTGCTTGGGATAGATGGCATACATGCGGTTGAAGATGCGCAGCAATGTCGATTTGCCACAGCCCGACGGACCGATCAGAGCGGTCACGCGCTTCTCTTGGATAACGAGACTGACGTCTTTGAGAGTACGCGTGTCGCCATAATAAAAGTTGATATTACGGGCGGTAATTTTTGCCGGAGCGTCGGGCAGACGAACGGCTGGACTTATGGCAGAAATGGAAGTCACTTTTAACGCATCGTTCATACAGACACTTTCCCACGCGCAACCAACCAACGAGAGATCAGACTTAATATCAGCACCAGAATCACCACGACAAATGCACCGGCCCATGCCAGCGCGTGCCAAAACGCAAACGGGCTCAAGGCGTATTGGAATATAACGACCGGGACATTGGCCATCGGTTGATTGAGGTTACTGGTCCAGTACTGGTTATTGAGAGCTGTGAACAGCACGGGCGCCGTCTCACCCGAAATGCGCGCGAAGGCCAAGAGCACGCCCGTGAGAATGCCGGAGAGCGCCGCCCGATACAGCACCTGACGGACCACTTTCCATTGTGGTACGCCTAATGCTAACGCAGATTCCCGCATGGGCGTCGGCACCAGCTGCAGCATCTCGTCCGTGGTGCGAACCACGACCGGCAAAACAATGAACGATAGCGCGACGGCACCCGCCCAGGCCGAGAAATGGCCCATGGGACGCACCATCAGCTCATAAATGAACAAACCGATCACAATCGAGGGTGCGGACAGCAGGATGTCATTGACAAAGCGTATCGTAAACCCAAGACGTGTGTGGCGCGCGTATTCCGCCAGATAGGTGCCCGCACCGATGCCAATCGGTGTGCCAATCAAGACCGCAATACCACACATCACCAGACTTCCGGCGAAAGCGTTGAGCAGACCGCCGTCCGAGCCGGGCGCCGGCGTCATTTGAGTGAACAGTCCCCATTTCAATGCGCTCAGGCCTTTGCTCGCGGTGGTCCAGAGAATCCAGGTCAACCAGAAAAGACCGAAAAGCGTCGCGAGCGTGGCAAGAACCTTGGCGATATAGTCCTTCAGCTGGCGTCGTCTCCATCGGTTCACGACGTTTTGCCTCCGCGTTGAGCGAGCCGGCCTAACAGGACCCGCGCTATCGCAAGCACAATGAAGGTGACGACGAATAGCAGAAAGCCCAACGCGATCAGCGAGGATAGATAGATAGAGGAATCGGCTTCCGTAAATTCATTGGCGATCGTGGCGGCAATCGAATTACCGGGCTGAAGCAGCGACGCCGAGAGTAGGTGCGCATTGCCCAGGACAAAGGTGACGGCCATCGTTTCGCCTAAGGCCCGACCGAGACCTAAAAATATGCCGCCGATGACGGCCGAGCGCGTGAAGGGCAGCACAATGTCCCAGACGACCTCCCAGGTGGTGTTGCCGACGGCATAGGCCGACTCCTTCAAATGCACGGGCACGGTGATAAACACCTCTCGCATGATTGAGGAGATGAATGGAATGACCATGATGGCGAGGACGATGCCGGCGGTGAGCATACCCAAACCGATTGGGGCCCCTTGAAACAGCGGGCCGATGATGGGCAGAGGCCCGACGTGCTCATCGAGCCAGGGATCGATGTGATCACCCATGAAGGGGACGAAGACGAACAATCCCCACATGCCGTAGATGATCGAGGGAATCCCGGCTAGCAGTTCGATCGCGGTCGAAACCGGGGTGCGCAGCCACGCAGGGGCGATTTCCGTCAAAAATATCGAAATCCCCAAACTGACCGGTACCGCGATGAGCATCGCGATCAGCGCTGTGATCAACGTGCCATAAATTGGCACCAAGGCGCCGAACTTTTTCTGCACGGCATCCCAATCGCTACTCCACAAGAAACTCCAGCCGAAGGTGCTGAAGGCTTCCCGTCCACCCCACAGCATCGACAGAGCCGCGCCAAGCAGCGCGATCAGCACGAACAGCGCACAGCCGGTCACAACGTAGCGAAACCACGTGTCGTTGCGCTGATCCCGTTGTTCTCGCTGCGAGGCAAGCCCATCAGTGTCCAGTGCGTGCGGCTGCGCTGGGACGATCGGTGGTGCGGAAGACATGCTTAGTGAATAGTCTTGGCCCAGTAGGCCTCGATTTGCTTGATCAGCGCCGCCGGCAGTGCGATGTAGTTGAGCGACTTCGCATCCGCCCCCCCCTCTTCCAGCGTCCACTTGAAAAAGTCAATGGCAGCCTTCGACTGAGCAGCGTCTTTCGGCTGCTTGTACATCATTACGAACACCGTCGCTGCAATCGGCCAGGAACCCGCGCCGGGCGCGTCGGTGATCACCTCATAAAAATCAGGGTGCTCCGTCCAATTGGCTTGCGACGCAGCCGCTTGGAAGCTTTGCTCATTGGGCTCCACGAATTCATTGTTCTTATTCTTTAGGGCAGTGAAGGTCATTTTGTTTTCAGTCGCATAGGCCAATTCAACATAGCCGATCGATCCTTTGATCTGGTTGACGTATGCGGCCACGCCTTCGTTACCCTTGCCGCCAATGCCGGTCGGCCAGTTCACAGAAGTGCCTTCTCCAACCTTGCTCTTCCATTCGTCACTCACTTTCGACAGGTAGTTGACCCAATTAAAAGTTGTGCCGGAACCGTCCGAGCGATGAACCACCGTGATCTTTCGATCGGGCAATGGGACTCCAGAATTCAGGGCGATGATCGCAGGATCATTCCATTTAGTGATTTTGCCAATATAGATGTCGGCCAGGAGTGGACCGGTAAATTTCAGTTGACCGGGCTTGATGCCCTCCAGGTTCACCACCGGCACGACGCCACCGATGACGATGGGGAATTGAGCGAGGCCGGCCTCTCGTAATTCTTCCGGCGTCAATGGTTTATCCGAGGCGCCGAAGGTCACCGTTGCCGCCTTGATCTGCGCAATACCGCCGCCTGAACCAATAGATTGGTAGTTGATTTTATTGCCAGTCTTGGTGCTGTAGGTCGTCGACCATTTGGACAAGATGGGGTAGACAAAGGTCGAGCCCGCGCCCGTGATTTCAGCGGAAAATCCGGTACTGGCGAGCATGGACAGCCCGAGGGCTGTTGTGATCCATCCTGACCATTTAGATAAACGTGACAGTGCCATGTTAAAAATTCTCCGTTCGTGGAATCTTATCTTAAGGTCGTGAAAGTCAATTTCCTGAAGGGCCGCCACACGCTAGTTCCGTCACCGGCGGGGACCGGGACTAGTAGCCAACGTATAACTTTGTGTAGTTATGAGCAGCGTGGCAATTGTATGTTACAAAAAGGTGACAAAGGGAGCTCTGGCTTATAAGACGGCGCCGAACTAGTAAAGGCATTCCCAAAAATGCCTCTTAATGGGAATGGCACTGAAATAAGCCACCGTGATATTTGATTGGATGGCTAACGGATTGAAATTGAAGGAGAAGGCTGGCCAACGAGCTTGTTAGGATGTTGTTACCAAGCAGCAACCGCAACCCCGAGGGCCAGCCATGAGTCATCGGGTACCCAAGTTTCATCGTGTGGCTAGCAGCCATTTTCATCCGTTGCGCCCTAAGCTGACGACCGCGCCGGCAAGGATCGCCGATACCGGACGATCGTCAAGAATGCCAAGCAACCAATCACGAGCGGATCGATTATTCCACCACCTCCTCGGGGGTTGCCAATACTCGAGCCCGTGGTGGCAGTGGCTTCGTTTGATTGGGCGCTGGCGCCCGAGGTATTGAGTGCGGTAACTTTAAAGTAATACTGCGTGGTGTTCGTCAAAGAACTAATCGTCGCTGTGGTTCCTGTAATTCCGCCATTGACGGGCGTGGTCGATTCACCATTAGCGCTCATCCCCATATAAACACTATAGCTCGTTGCGCCTGGCGAGGCATTCCAAGTCAATGAGATCTGGTTGTTGCCTCCTAATGCAGTTAACCCGGCAGGCGCCGCGGGCGGCGGCGTCACGGTCACGGGCGCCGATGGCGTGTCCGATGCCTCATTGGAGAAGGCGCTCGTGCCCGAAGAATTCACCGCAGCAATCGTAAAGTAGTACTTTGTGCCGTTAGTCAGGCCTGAAACGGTATCCGTGGTGCCGGCAATCCCCAGTTGAACGGGTGTCGTGGATTCGCCGCCAGCCACGGTACCTTCGTAAATGTTGTAGCTACTCGCCCCTCCTACGGCCGTCCAAGTCAACACGACCTGGGTGTTGCCTGCGACCGCGGTGAACCCGGTCGGAGAGGGTGTGGTAGGCAATGCCGCGGAAATCTCATTCGAGACGGGGCTGGTTCCCACTGCATTCACTGCCGCCACCGTGAAGTAATAGGTCGCGCCGTTACTCAGGCCGCTAATCGTGAGATTCGTACTTGTCACGCCGGTCTTGACCGGCGTGCTTGATTCAGCCCCTGTGCTCGTTCCCTGGTAGACGTTGTACGAGGTGGCGCCGCCGGAAGACGTCCAGCTCAGCACAACCTGGCTGTCGCTGGGGGTGACACTTTGCAAATTTGGTGGAGGGGGGACGGGTATCAACGGAGTGACTGATACTTCGCTGGATAGGGCGATACTGCCCCCCGGATTAGCCGCGCCGACCTTGAAATAATACACCGTGCCGTTTTGCAATCCCGAGATGGTGGCGGTAGTACCCGTGATTCCCGATACCGCGGCGGTGGTCGCTTCGCCGCCAGCACTGGTTCCCTCGTAGATGTTATAACCACCCGCGACACTCCCGGCTGTCCACGCGAGGGTCACTTGGGCATTACCGCTAGCAGCCATAACGCCCGTCGGGACATTCGAACAAATCGCCGACGAGGTTCCGTTTGCATTGCCAGACGTGATTCCCGACAGTTGAAAAACGGAGCCTAAGCTATTGGCGCCGCCCGCGAAGGTTGTTCCGTAAATCGATGTCAGATCACCGCTGAGCACGATCTGTCCGCGAGGGGAACCACCGTCGCTCATGCCGGTGAACGAATATAGGGAGGTCAGTACGCCGCTGGTCGAGAGCTGGAACACCGTCCCGGCTCCGCCGGCTCCGCCCGTCGCCGTAGTTCCGTACAGATTCCCGTCGCTGCCCTGAACCAGCGCGGACGGGCTAGCACCATCGGTTCCCGAAAAAACGTACAACGTCGTCAATGCCCCATTCGGCGTCATCTCAAAGATTGTGCCGTTTTCCGTGGTGTTCGCGACTGCTCCGCTCGTGCCGTAAAAATTGCCGTCTGTGCCGAGCAAAAGATATTCCGGCGTCGCCGCCGTAGGCCCAATTCCGTCGCAGTTTCCGGAGAAAGAATAAAGGGTTGTCAGCGCGCCGCCGGGCGTAAGTTGGAAAATGGTCCCAAAGCCCTTGGCACCGGCACCGGTCATACCATAGAAATTGCCGTCACTTCCCTGAACCAGCGGAGCTATCCCCAAGCCATGACCATTCGGTCCAAAATAGCTAAAGGTGTGCAGCGTCGTGAGCGCACCACCCGGCGTCACCTCGTATAGAGTGCCGCAATGAGCGGCGCCCGTGTCTGCACAATTCCCCGCTTCCGTCGTCCCGTAGAAATTTCCATCCGTGGCTTGGATCAATGCACTGACCGCGCCCGCGTCCGATGAGCTGGGATCGATATTGGTAACTAAAGTCGTGAAGTTGCCGCCCAATGCGACCTCGAAAACCGATCCGCCGTGATCTCCCTGTGAGTCGAACATTGGTTGGCCTTGAGCGCCGTAGAAATTACCGTCAGTGGCTTGGATGAGCGCACTTGGGTCGTAGCCGAAGTTCGGCGCGCCGGACACTATTGAAAACTGAACCAGTGTCGCGAGAGCGCCGCTGGGAGTGACCTGGAACAGTGTCCCGACATTGGTCCCGCCGTCGCTATTGGGGCCGGTTGTGCCGTATAAATTCCCGTCGCTGCCCAACACCAGTCCGGTGTGCGGGTTATTGCCGTCTGGTCCTGAAAAGCTGTAAAGCGTCGTTAGTGTGGAAGCAAACCCTACCGAGGTCGCGGTGAATGCGATCACCGACAAAGCAATCATTGCCGCCCGAGAACGATATGGTGCACGCATCATTGAATCCCCAGGACAACCCCATCGCGGACCTTTTGAAGCCATTAGACCGCCTGTTTAGGCGGCGGCGGGATCAAGGCGCGGCCTTTTTGACCCGCAATTCCTCGGCGCGCTCATGTGTCTCGAGCACGAGATTGTCCAAACGTGTACGAGTAATTTGGGTAAACGGCTCGACGGCACTGATTTTCGTGAACGCACCCACATGCGAAAGGCGGTTCAACACATCCTCGTTGATCTCGTACAGCTGCTGGTTGTTGTCCGCGCATTTGTCGAACGCAGCAGCCTTGGCGGTCAGATCGGCGCGCAGCTTCGTGCGATCGGCTTCCGCATCCTTGAGGGCTCCGGCAGTCTCCCGGAAGCGGCCGACCAACTCGGTCATGCGCTGCTTTGATTGATCCAGATTCCGCTCCGCCGCATCCTTTGCCGCGGTCGCCTGCGCAACCACGGCCGGCGAGGGTCCCGCCGGGCGCAGTTTCAACGCATCGCGCTCCTTTTTCATGGATGCCAGATCGGCAGTCGCCTTATCGAGATCTTTTTTCATCTGCGCGAGTTGCGCCTGCAACCCGGTCTTCTCCGCCGCCAGCTGCTGGTATTGCTGCATGATCCGCTGATTGTCGCCTCCGCTGCGCTGCACTTGAGCCTGGCAGGACATGCCGAAGCTCAGCGCACCGACGAAGATCGGGATCAAGGACAGAGGCCTGGTCATGGTCGCACCTAGAATCGAGTGTTCAAATCGACTTGCAGCGTATCGATGCCCAATTTCGGGCCGTCGATCGCATTCGAGCTCATATAGCGCATCCGCATCCACACGCGGTTGGCCAATCCTAAGTCGCCAACAAGATAGTATCCGCGAGCGTCGGTACCACCCCAATGGAAATCGGAGTCCGTGTAAGCATCGATCACGGCGTCGCGCTGCAGATATCGATAGCCGACCACGGTCCGCCACGCGCCGAAGCTCAGCACCTCCGGATAGCCGAAACTGAGCTCTCCCTGGTATCCCTTGGTGCGCGGAGCGACGTACTGGCCGACATTGGCGGACACGCGCTCGGTGTTATAGGCAAGATTTCTCACGCCGTCGAAGGTCGCCGTCATGGCATAACGTCCAAGCGACAATCCGTAGGTGACGTTGATATTGGCCAGCCGGAACTTTGATGCCAGGGCCAAGAGATTGGTTGACCCATCGGACGAGTTGGCGATATCGAAGTAAGTGTTACCCTGCCTTTCGTAGAGCGGCGCCGTGTAATTGAACTCGGTGCCTCCGAGGGGATTCAACCGGCCCGTCACGTTCAGATAGTCGTAGAAGGCGCCGCTCACCCGCAATCTGTGACCCTCACCCCACCCCAGGTTGGCCCCCATTTGCGCCCCAGCGAGCCACTTGTCCTGCGCCGACAGTGCCACCTCTTGCAGCGGATGCGCGCCGATGGTGACGAACAGATGCGACTGGTCCCGGCTGCCGTCCCCGAGGCCGAAGCGGCCCGTCAGCGCGGCGCCCTCGAAGGTCAGGTCTTTGTGGAAAATCAGATCCGTGGGTGTGTCGTAGGGGTTCAGATAGCGGCCGCCTACCGCCGACAGCCAGGCGAATCTTTGCGAGTTGCGTTCATCGAGACGGATGTAGAGCTCGTCGAGGCCGAACTGGTAGGGCGCGGTGCCGTCCAACGTCTGCGTCTCGGACACCAGATCCGACGTGTTGCCCGTCGTGATCCGCATGCCGGCAGTGATGGAATCGGTGATGTCGGAATCGACGGCAAGCCGCGCGCGACCGCGGAATCGCGCACGATCGACATCGACATTTTCAAAGGCGTTGAGCCCCGCTTTGCTGAGGCCGCCCGCAGCGTTGATGCCATAGTAGTTGTAGTAGTAATTCTGGACGTTATCCTTGGAAAACAAGATGTCCTCTTCGCGCAGCGTGACGATCCCCGAGATGCGCGTGCGCGTCAGCCAATCCGCGAGGGCGCCCGGTACCCCCCATTTCTCCGTCTTGGCCTCGTTCACCACATCGGCGACAACCGCCGGCTTCACTTCCTCCGCCACCTGCTTCGCGATCTCGTCCTTGACGATCTGCGGGACGTAGGGAACGCGCACGGCGCCCTCGTCGTTCTTCGCGACCGCCGCCGCCTCCGCGGCAGCCTTATCCTGGGCAGCCTTCACCAATTGCGCCGCCTTCTCGCGCGTCATCACGCCCTGATCGACGAGGGCCTGGAGCAGGTTGATGACCGTATTGCGCAGCTCGTCGAGAGACTGCCGCTCGTCGGCGGCAAAGCAGCCGCCCACGGGCGCCGACGTGAGCGCCAAAAATGCCATGATGGCGGGTAACACTCTCGGCGTCGACATTTGCATCCATCTCCTCGATTGCATTGTTTATGTCCTCGACACGATCTTCAGGCTGATCGGCTGCGGCATTTCCAGGGGCGGAGCCTCGCTCAGCCGGGTCAGCGAACTGAGCGCAGACTCGATTCGCTCGTCCAACTCATGATTGCCGGTCGTGCTCGCCAACTTGACCTGTTTGATCCTTCCGTCGGCTGCTATCCAGACCTGCACCGTCAGCGAGAATTTTTTGGCCCCCAAACGCGCGTCGGACGACAGTTTGTCGACGACCGCATCTTTCAGCCGATTGGTGTACCAAGCGAACGCGGCACTGCCATTGCCGCCCACCAGGTCGCTTCCCCCGTGGCGGGCGGCCAGACCGAATGCGTCCTCGCCTGCCGACCCTTGCGCGTCGATTCCCATCGGTTCGGAGGGCGGCGGCTCATCGTTCGGAGCGGGCTGCGGCTCGTCCTTCGGCAGCGGCTCATCGGTCTTTTCCGGCGGCGGCGGAATCAATTGCACGATCTGCACCTGACGACCCTGCTTGACCGTCTTGCTCGCCATCATCGTGCGGACGAACCACACGAAGCCGCACACCAGAAGCAATCCCATGATGCCGACGCCCAATCGCGATAGGTAGCGTCGCTTCGTACGCTGGTCGGCCATTGAAATGCGCTACTTGACGATGCGCTGGGTCACTAGCCCAAGTTGCGTGATTTCGAGCCGCCCCACGACATCGAGGACATCCACGACCTTCTGGTAGGCGATGGTGGAGTCCGCCTTGACCACGACCGGCAAATTGGGATTCGCCGCCTTGTATTGCCGCAGCAGATTCTCGAGCTCCGGTAGGCTTACCGGATACGTATCGAGATACATCGTCCCATCGGACGTGATGGTGATCGCTTTGGTTTGCGGTTTCGCCAGCGATGGGGCGCTGCTCGCCTTGGGAAGATTGACCTTGATCCCTTGCACGGAGGCGGTCGTCATGATGATGAAAATCACCATCAACACATAGGCGAGATCCAGCATGGGAGTGATGTTGATGTCGTCATAGA
>PLAH01000114.1 GCA_003134045.1 Gammaproteobacteria bacterium | reverse complement strand
CATTTGGGATCGAGCCTGACTTTCGTCGGCAGCACGCTTCAATGGCCTGCGTTGTCGGTTCCCAACGGGTATCTGGGCGAGGGGCTGCCGGTGGGCCTGCAGATCCTGGGCCGTGCCTGGGATGAAGGAAAAATCATCCAGTTCGCGTACGCCTATGAGCAGGCGACTCATTATAGGCGGCCTCCGCCAACGGTTCCGCCCTTGGTCCCCGGGCAACATTAGCTGCGTTCGCCGCTGGTCCATGCACTCGCATGGGGTCTGAAAAATGCTGCTAGGCACCAAAGCGGCTCACAAAGAGCTGCAGATGGCGCCCTTTGAAACTTGAGTCATCTTCGGCGCGGTAATTTCTGCGGGAGCCGGAGGACGCACGTTCCTCGCGGCAATCGACCGAAAAAAACCTTTTGACTCTGCGCACTAGCGCACGTTTAGCGATTGTATCTGCGGAGCGGTCCGAGGTGTTGTTTGGTCGCCGCAGCGCCGGAGCGTGCTGGCGGTCGCAGTTTTGGCATGAATCGTGCTTCGGTCTGCGCACGTAGCATTCGTACTACAGGGTGGACCTCGATCGATGAAAACAGCCGACACTTCAGGTTGGAGCTTTTCTGCGTGCCCGGTTTACGCGGAGGCTCGACCATGAGCTTTGATGGCGATGTTTCCGGCGCAGGCAACGCGCCTGCGATCGATAGGGCAGCGCTTGCCGAGGATCGCGAGCCATTGTCCGTGCCGGAGACCATCCGCCGGCATCACAGTGCCTTGCTCAATTTTCTGCGTCCGCGCCTGAGTGCCTCGCACGACGCGGATGATGTCGCACAAGAATCCTACCTGCGCATGATGCAATACGAAGGTTCCCGGCAAATTTGCTCGCCGTCCTCCCTGCTGTTCCGGATTGCCATCAACGTCGCAAACGATCTAGGCCGGTCCGAACTGTCACGGCGGGTCAGAAACCACTGCACGCTCGATGACGTACATCTCGTATCCGATATGCCTTCCGCCGAACGTGAGCTCGGCGCCTGTCAGGAATTCGACATGCTGCAGGTGACGATCGCCCAGCTTTCGCCCAAATGCCGTCGAGTCTTCCTGTTGNNGCCGCGTGCATCTCATGACCTATTCCGAAATCGCGGCCCACTGCGGCATCTCGCTCAAGATGGTCGAGAAGCACATCAGCCGCGCTCTGGCCGTGTGCTCCAAGACGCTGCGAGAGGCCGCAGAACCCGCACGCAGATCGCGCGTGCAGGAGCGGCCGCGGACGGCGGCTCGGAGGTAAATCTGCTTCGGGCAGGATCGGTCGCCGATGTAGCTCGTCCGCCACATCGAGCGGCCGCCGCGGCAGAGGCTGCTTTCCCGCCGATCCTTTCCCCGGGCGCCCGCAGTTTTTTTGTTGCTTTCCGCCCTCAAGGTAGGGTTCGCGAAACTCATTGCGTCTGACCTGCTGAACGGCGATTCACAGTTTGGCCGCCGCCTCTATAAACCTAAGGGAGCACGAATGCACAGTTTATCCAAGCGCCGCGGGGCGGCCACCGCGTTTTCACAAGTCCCGGTTGTGGGAATGATGGATGCGAAATTACGGCTAAGGATTGCTGTCAGTGCTGCATTGATGTTCGCGGCGGGCAAGGTGGCCGGCGCCGACGCCATTTCGCTCCCCGCCCAGGAATCCGCCGTTACGCAGGCCGATTCAACATCTACCGCGAAGAAAACCAAGGCCCCCTTGCGACTCGCCGCGGCACCCGAGAAGAGTGCCGCTCCTGCCGGCGCCGTGGGTTCGGATGCGCTCGAGGAAATCAACGTCACGGCGAGAAAGGCGAAGGATCCGATAAATCCGTCGAGCAGTTCGTCGATAGGTTTTGCAAAGGACTTGCTCGATACGCCCCGGTCGGTGTCCTTTGTCGACTCGGACCAACTAGCCCTCAAGGGGATCACGTCGGTCGAAGACCTCACCAAGGCGATACCCGGCGTCTTCACGGTGACGCGCTACGGTTATGCCGGCGGCGTCAACATCAGAGACGTCCAGTCGGACAACTACTACCGAGGCATGAAGCGCATTACGGCGCAGGGCCACTCGCGCACCGATCTCGATGGCGCCGAATCGATCGAAATCGTCAAGGGTCCGCCGTCGCCCATCTACGGCGTCGGCGCGATCGGCGGCTACATGAACTTCACGCCCAAGACGGGACGCTCGGCGGCCGCGGGCTATATGTCGGAGAACGAGGGATATTTCCAAGCGAACGTGGGCTCGTACAACAAGACCGAAGTGTCGTTCGGTCTCGGCGGGCCCTATGAGGTGGCGGGCAGGCAAGGCGGCTACTACGTATTCGGAGTTCTCGAGCGCTCGAATACGTTCATCGACCAGGTAAGTGTCACCCAGAAGTTGCTGCAAGCCGGTACCAGCCTCGATAATTTTATCGGCCCGTTTCGTCTCGAGACCGGTTTTCAGGCGCAGAATTCGGTCACCTCCGGCGCCTTCATGAACCGCGTCACGCAGGATCTCATCGATCACGGCACGTACCTCACCGGCAGCCCGATGGCCGTTCTCGACCCTACCGCCCGGTACGCCATCTCGACGCTTGATCTCAACACCTATTCTCCGGTGAAGGGCAACCTGTCGGCGGGCAATCAGCCGCTCACGCAACGCTGGAATTGGCCGAAGAATCCCGCCACGGGTGCCTACTATGCCTATGGAGATTTTCCGAAAGTCGCGGGCATTCCGCAGTCGATGCATGATTATTTGAACTTCGGGCCCGGAGCAAGTCTGACCTGCCACGCGGCGAATGTCATGCGCACCATGAAGGTAGGCTCACCGTTGCCGGCCAGCGGTTATCTGCCGGTAGGCCTGGTGTTGGACCCCTGCACGGTCGGTACGGCGCACGTCGACTATCATCGCAACGGCGCCTGGGAGCGGGAGCAGAACGCTCAACTGGGCACGGGCTTTGCCGATCTCGTCTGGGACGTTGCGCCCGGCACGACGGTGAAGAACCAGATGTTCTACGACCTTCTCGACTCGTGGAAGGACTCTTATCTGCCGTACGGCGAGACGCAAGATATCCACCTCTTTGAGGACAAGATTACCGGCATCCACCGGATACCGGAGAGCGATCTGCCGTCGTGGCTCGCGGTCAACACCCTGGCCTCCCTCAATTATCGGCGCACCACCGGCAGCATCATCGATGGCGGCGGCGACTGGGACTGGCGGCAGGACGTGATGGCGGGCCAGGGCCTGCAGCAACCCAACAACATGTTCTTCAACCAGCGCGACAACAACACGTATGCCAACGGCGCGCCCGCGACCGTGAACAACAGCTCGTTTTACGACGAGCGTGGCCTCGGCGTCATGTTCGACATCGATTTTTTCAAGAACACCAATCTGGTGCTCGGTTATCGCTACGACATTCTGCACAGCAATGCACTCACCGCACCGCCGTACAACGCCAATACCGGGGTTTCGGTGATCGCGCCGACCCCAGGGAGCTGGCCGACGCTGGCGCAGCAGCAGTCGGCGCAAGCGGCCTGCCAGGCCTCGGGGCCAGGGCCAGGCTGCCCGGGACAGCTATTGGCACCGGGCCAGGTGTCTTCGGTCTACGCGTATGGCAATTCCACCGATTCCGGCGGGTCCTGGAGCGTCAGCCTCTCGCAGAAGCTTCCGGGAGGCATACGGCCTTACATAACGATCTCCAGAGCGGTGCTGGAGCTGTCGGGATCCAACGACATCATGACGGCGTCGCAGGTCCAGACCGGAAACCTCCTGGGTCATGCACAACTCAAGGAAGTGGGCATCAAGGGGTCGTGGATGGACGAACGGCTGCTCATAACACTCGACGGCTACGAGCAGCAGCGTCAGGACGCCCTGGCTCCCACCGATCCGGGCGCATCCGCCAACGTGACGGATACGTACACCCGAGGCACGGAAATCGAGATCAAGTTCAACCCGATCCCGGGACTGTTCCTGACCGGCTACGCATTGTCCCAGCACGGCGTGTACCTGGTCGGTGCGCCGAGCGGCACTACCTTCAGTGCGTCGGGTAANNGATCTCGGGTTTCAGAACGTGACAGATCCAACTACCGGAAAGATCCTCTATTACGCGAACGACTTTCTGTACGGCGGTTCGACCAGTGTCGTCGTGCCCACCGGCGACACCCGGTTCGCAGACCGCACCGGCGATCCGACGCGGCAAATGGCCTTCTCTGCCAATTACAAATTCACCAACGGATTGGGTTTGTACGTCGGTGAGCAGTTCATGAACGGGACATGGGCCGATCGTCAGAAGAGCGTGTACCTGCCCGCGGCGAAACCGATCGATGTCGGCGCAACCTACGAGACCCCGAGCCAATGGCGTTACCGGCTCAATGGCTCCAACGTCACCAGCGTGAGGTACTGGCGCGCCAATATCGGCGATACCAGCGGCAAGCTGCTTTCCGCCATGCCCACGGTGCAGTGGGAGTTGTCGGTGCGCAAAGGGTTTCATTATTAATTAGAGGAACCCATTGGAGGGTCAATTGGAACCGGCGGGTCCCTGCCTTTGGGGCCCGCCGCCGTTGCCTTCTCGCCCATTTGACTCATCCTGATGGGGCAGCCCGCGGCTCGTTCTCGTGCAATGCCCTTGGGTTCGCTCATCCATGACCGTCTTGCCGATCCCGCGTCGGATTCCTGTCCCGCGGGTCAAGTTGTTTGCATTTGCCGGTCGGCGCGGTTACTTTGTTTTTTTCGTGGACCGCATGAACGTTGTACGCAGCTCCAGGTCCCTCATAGAGGCACAATCGATCCGCTGATGTGTGCCTGACGACCGCGAGTCGAGCGGAGCAACGGTCCATGCCTTGAGATGTGAGACGGGGAAATCATGATGAGTGTGAATTTTGGGCTGCGCGCCCGGTGCCGGCGCAGCTTGGGTGACCGTCGAAATAACCGCCCGTTATTGCCGCGTGCGGTTTGAGTTTCGCGCGGTGTGGTGGGTGGCATTGGCCACCCNNGTCGCTCCGTACGGTAGTACACGCCGATGCGCCGCAGGAGTCGTTCACCGTCGCGGACATTCGAGTCGAGGGACTGCAGCGAATCGCCGAAGGGACGGTATTCAACTATTTGCCGGTGAACATCGGCGACGAGTTGAGTCCGCCGCGCCTCGCCGAAGCCATGCGCGCTCTCTACGCGACGGGGCTCTTCCGCGACATCGAATTGCGCCGGGACGGCAGCACGTTGCTGGTGGTCGTGGTCGAGCGGGCAACGATCGCCAGATTCGAGATCAAGGGCAACAAGGNNTCGACCGGTCGGTGCTCGACGACGTTCAGCAATTCCTCACCGATCAGTACTTCAGCCGCGGCAAGTACGGGATCCGCGTCGATGCCAAGGTCACGGATTTGCCGGGCAACAAAGTTGCTTTGGTGTTCGACATCAAGGAGGGCAAACGCGCCAGAATCGAACAGATCAATCTGGTCGGCAACTCCACGTTCAAGGAAAAAGACGTGTTGGGCAGCTTGGAACTCAAGACGCCGAATCTGCTCTCTTGGTACAAACAGGACGACCGCTACTCGCGAGAAGCCTTGACCGGCGACCAGGAGAAGCTGCGCTCCTTCTATATGGATCGGGGCTACGCCGATTTTCAGATCGAGTCGACGCAGGTGACCATAGCGCCGGAGAAAGACGACATGTTCATCACCATGAGCATCCATGAAGGCGATCGTTACAAGGTGTCCGAGATCAAGCTGGCCGGTACGATGGTGGTTCCGGAAGCGGAACTGCGCAAGCTCCTGCTCATCAAGCCGGGCGACATCTATTCGCGCAAAGCCGTGACCAGTTCTCAAGAGTTGATGAGCTACCGCTTGGGCGCCGACGGCTATGCGTTTTCCAAGATCGACCCGGTGCCCACCACGGACAAGGAGAAGAAGACCGTGTCGCTCACGTTCTTCATCGAGCCCGGCAGTCGGGTCTATGTCCGGCACATCAATTTCCTAGGCGTCACCGACTCCAACGACGAAACTTTGCGCCGAGAGATGCGCCAGCTCGAAGGCGGATGGCTGTCGAATTCCGCGCTCGAACGCTCGAAGGAGCGCCTACAGCGTCTGCCCTACGTCGAGAAAGTGGAATTCGAGAAAAAACCCGTCGCCGGCAGCGGAGATCTGGTGGACGTGGATTTCACCGTCAAGGAAGGTTTTCCCGGGCAGTTCGGCGGCGCCATCGGTTATTCCCAGGCGCAGAATGCCTACGTGAAAGGCGACGTCGTCCTCAACAACTTCTTCGGTACGGGCGATCGCATTGCAACGGATATCGCCGTCGGCACATACAATAAAACTTACGCCTTATCGCACACGGACCCCTACACGAACATCGACGGCGTCTCGCGTACCACGTCGTTGTCCTATCACGAGGGGACGCGCTACGTGTCAGCCTCGTCACGCCTTTCGACCGAGGAAACCTCGATCTCTTCGTCCTGGGCATATCCCATTTCGGAGTATCAAAACATGCAGGCAGGCCTGGCCGCCAATAAAGCGGATCTGCTCACCACGCTGGGCTACAGTTCGCTGCAATCGGTCAACTGGGCGAGATCGAACGGGAGGACCTACTTTTCCCGCGACTTCGAACCCGGCGCCCAGTTCTATTACTACGGCACGAAATTCAATACCTACGAGGTCACTGCCGGGTGGTCGTTCGACTCGCGCAATCGTGCGCTGTTCCCAGATCGCGGCACGCGCGGCGTGGTCACGGCACGCATCACGGTGCCGGGCAGCGACGTCAATTACTATGCGGTGAATTCCGATTTCCTCAAGTTCATACCTGTCTGGGGGAAATACGTGTTGTCCATCCACGGAGCAATCGATTACGGCTCGCCGCTGGGCCGAACCACCTCGCTGCCTCCCTATCTCAACTATTTTGCCGGCGGCATCGACAGCGTTCGCGGCTATCGCGACAGCACCTTGGGGCCCAGGGACAACATCAATGCCGGCGATCCGTACGGCGGCAATCTTCGCATCATCGGCAACATCGAACTGCTGATTCCGGTGCCTGAGAAATTCAAGACCTCCGTTCGCGTCGCCTTGTTCTACGACATCGGAAATGTCTTTCAGACGGGTAGCAAGGTGGAGTTCAAGGGAACCGACAAATACACACCGGTGGAATACCACTTTGAGCAGTGGAGCGATCTGAGACGGTCGGTAGGAATCGCCGTGCAGTGGATGGCTCCGCTTGGGCTGCTGCGCTTCTCGTTCGGCGTCCCGCTCAACCCGTACAAGGGCGATGACGTGAATTATCCCGACTCGATCGAGCGCTTTCAGTTCTCCGTCGGCCAGGCATTCTGACCGGCCGACCTCCGCCATTCGCCGCCGGCGCACATGCCGGCGGCCCGACAGCCTTCTATTGCGGTCTATTTGTGTGCAAGGCGGCAACCGGCGCTGCGGCGCTTCCGAACATGAACAGGTCGTACACCCCGTTGGAGATCAGGGTCGCCAACGTGTTCGAGTACAGGGGCGTCGAGGTGGCCACATCGACGGTATCGATCTCCGTGTCGATGGTACCGGAGGTGACCTGCGTCGGAGCGGAGCTATTGCCCAGCGCAATGGCGTTGGCCACCGGCGTGTAATTCACGTTCAGCGTGACCGGGTCGCCGAGCGCGGACATGGCGTTGACGAGCGAGATCTTGGAATACGTTGCGGCCGTCGGCAGACGGTTGTCGTCGGAGAGCAACGTCAGCGTCGTGCCGGCGACGGCCGGGCCGTTCAACACCAAGACGGTGTAGTCCGAGCCTGCCGTCAGCGTCTGACTGCTGGGAGTGAGTGCGCCGCCGTTGAGCGTCAAATTCAGTGTCTGCGTGCCCCCTTGGACCAAGGCATATTGCGACACCGTGTTGGCCGCCGCCGAGGTGATCAAGGCCGTACCGCCGATGGATGCGCTGAGATTCGACCCCGACTGGATGCCCGCCACCGCGCGCACGCGCGCGTACGGATTGCTTACCGTAGTCGTCGACGTGCTCTGTTGCGGCACCACGATCAAGTTGACGAGTACGCCCCCCCGGGTGCCGCCGATGACGATTGAAGCGATCTCTTGGTTGCTAAAAGCAATTCCAGCGACACTGTCCACGCGCAAGTCTGCCTGATTGCCCGTGCCCGTCACCCGAATGCGATAGGTGCCGTCGGCGATCGTGAGGAAGCCCGAGCCGGGGACTCCTCCAGTCACGTTTGTAAAGGTTGGAGATGAATTGGCCAACGATGCGGACGGGTCCGTGAGATACACGTCCACGGAGCCGGCGTCCGGTGCAGCATCGATTACCTGCAGGCTGGTGTAACCGCCGTTGGGTTGATCTTGGTTTTCGAGAATTTCCAATGCGTTAAAGGTGCCGGTGTCGCCGAAGACCACGTACGTTTTGGCGGTGTTTTTGTCGAGATTCTCTTGAAGCGACTTGAGCGAATTCTGCACGCCGGCGTTGGTGAATTCGACCGTGTAGGCACCGGCATCGACGCCTTTGTACGGCGTTAAAGCGCCGTAGGTGCTGCCGGTGATCTGGGGTGTATTGGTCCTACCATTATCGAGATACAAGTCCACCGAATTGTAATCGACGCTGACGTTGAGCACACGTATGTCGGCGGCGCCGCCCGACTTGCTGCATCCGCCTATGAAAGCGCCCACGAGCAAGAGCGCAGCCGTGAGACGGGTAGAAATTGACACTGGTATACATACTCCGTGAATGAAAAAAACGCATAGGCCTTGGAGCAGATTGCCATCTGCCGCCCAGCCTGCCGAAATATTGGACAGTTGGTCGAAACGCTCAATTCAAGACATAAAAAAAATATCGACCATCCTTACTTTCTCGGAAGATCGTACTATGAACTGCACGGTCTTCGCGAGCGGCGATCTCGGACTCGCGTCCAATGGGAATCGTCACAGCCCGATGGGCCCGGCATCCGGCACAGAACCGGGCGTTTAAACGAAGGGCCGGTTAGTTCGACGTAAGCCGATGCCAGACCCCTACCTTCGGCGGCAAACGCGAGGCCTAGGTAAACCGCCGGATTGGGGCGAGCATTTCCGGGTAGGGTGCGCCGCCTTCTGGTAGTCTGTGCATGGATGGGAACCGTGTTTGATAAAGGGGGCGCCGAGGTTCTGGCCCGGCAGACTGTGGACGCGGCACCGCAGATTCCGGCCTCGCAGAATTGGATCCTCGATCCGTTTCAAGACGCTGTCTTCATACTGGCCGCGCCGTTCATCGTACTGGCGCTCTCGCTCGCGGCTTTCATCGCCTTCGACCCTCTCGCGGCCACCGCGCTCATCATCGGTGTGCACGTCGTATTCACGGTCGCCCACCACATGCCGACCTTCATCCGCGTGTACGGCGACGTGGAGCTGCTGCGGCGGTTCAGGTGGTCTCTGCTGCTGGGACCCGTAGTACCGTTCAGTTTCGCCCTGGGGGTGCTCGGCTACATCAATTACAAGGGTTACCCGGTTGAATATGGCCTCGTTCTGTTCTTGATGCTGGTCGTATGGGATCCGTGGCACTTTTTGATGCAACACTATGGATTCATGCGCATCTACGACCGCCCCAATGCCGCCCCGCGGCGGCTCGCGGCCCGGATGGATCTGCTGCTCTGCGTTTCATGTTTCGCGTTCATCATGCTCGCGAGCGGCGACTGGGTGTCGGGATTGCTGGCCGATCTGTACGGCAGTGCGCACCTCCCCGTGCTCATGGCCCTGTCGGCGCGCACGCTGTCCTGGCTGACCCAAGTCGCGGGTCTCTGGGCCATCGCCACGGCCGCAGCGTACGTCGTCTATTTATTGTGGTGCCGGCGGCGGCGGCACTTCATCAGTTTCGCGAAACTGGCCCTGTTCGCCAGCACTTTCACCGTGATGTACCTTGCCTATACGCCAAACCCGTGGATGGCGCGCGTCGCACCGGGTTGGACTTTCAAGGCCGGCTTTGCCGCGGTCGGCATCGTGCATATGACTCAGTACCTGGCCATCGTGTGGCGCTACAACCGCGGGCTCGCCTCGCGGCCCGAGCGGGCGCGGGGCGGTTGGTTCCGGCGCCTGCATGCTCGCGGCGGGTGGCTCATCGGCTTGGGCTATGTCGCTTTCTGCCTCCTCTATGGCAAGACGCTTACCACGAAGTACGACCTACGTTGGCTCATGTCGATCATGATCGCGATCGGATTTACGTCCACCCTCACGCATTACTATTTCGATGGCTTCATCTGGAAGTTGCGCCATCAGCAAAATCGGGAAAATCTCTTGCCCGATCGCGCGCACACTTCTTGGTGGACCGGCGCGAGGCCGCGCTCTGCCCCCGAAATGCTGCTACGGCAGATGCTGTATTTCGGCGTTCCAATGGCGATATTGACCTGGGGCGGCGTCGCGGTCTGGAGCCATCAAAACTCCAACTACGTGCGGCATATCTATCGTGCCCAAGAGCTCGATAGCCAGGGACTTAGAACCGATGCCGTGCGCGAGGGGCGCCTTGCGTTCGTTGCCATGGAGCAGCAACTTCCCTATGCGAGACGGCTTGCCGAACTGCAGCCCAATTCGTCGCGCGAGGCAGAACTCGCATTCCTCATCTACAATCACGCCCGCTACGCCTACCTCGTGCTTCCCAGTCTCGATGGCAGAGACCCGCGTCCGGCGGAAACCGCCTCCTACCGGGCCTGCGTCAGTGACGCGGTCGCTCTGATGCAAAGCGCAGTCGACCGCGGGGGCTCGCTTGCACACAGTGGGCGCGAGATGCTGACCCGGTCGGATGCCGAACGGATGCTCGCGAGTTGGCGGCGGATCTCGCCCGGGGTAACCTCGCCGGCGGCGCTCGAGCGCCGCGAATAACGTTTGCTCCTGCCGACACCACCGGGGCCGGTTCTTGGTATGGCCCGCTTCCGGGCACTCTCCTTTCTGATATGCTAATCTAAGTACGCCTTCGGGTCGCGGTGCTGTGGCCGACCGCTCAACGATCGTCCCGGAGACGCCGTCGTCGTGGACGGACCGTCGGTTTCGTTTTTCATCGGTCAGGCGTTTTGACCCACCATTATTCGAGGACCTAAAGATCAACATGTCGACTTTCAATCGCAGCATTCCGTTCGTGGCCCTGTGTCTGTGCGGCCTCCTCGGCGCCGGCCAAGCCAGCGCGGAAGTCAAAATGGGCGTGGTGAATTTCCAGAAACTGCTGGAGGAAGCGCCGCAAACCAAGACCGCCATGGCGTCGCTCGAGAACGAGTTCGCACCGCGCCGCCGCGAATTGTTGACCATGCAAAACGATCTGAAAGCGCGCGACGAGAAGCTGCAGAAAGAGGGCGCGGTCATGTCCGAAGCCGATCGCGCCAAGGCGGAGAAGACGCTGCGCGACCAGCAGCGCGAGTTCTCGCGCAAGGCGGGCGAATTCCAGGATGACGCCTCGACGCGCCGCAACGAGGAAATCGGCAAGGTGCAGCGCTACCTGGTGACCGAGATTCAAGCTTACGGCAATGCCAACGGCTACGATCTGGTGCTGGGCGACGGCGTGTTCTTCGCGAAAGGTCCGCTCGACATCACCGCCAACGTGCTGGCGGTGCTTGCGACCAAGCCTGCGACGCTGCCCGCTCAACCGCCTGCACCGGCCGGCGCTGCCAAGCCCGCACCGAAGTAAGGCCACGGTAAGGCGCACGCGCTTCGGGTTGGCGCCGTGAACGGGGGATACAGCCTGGGGGAGTTGGCTGTGCGGTTCGGATTGGAGCTGCGAGGCGACCCCGCGCTGCGGGTGTCGCGGGTCGCGACGCTGTCCCAGGCGGCGCCGGGGTCCTTGAGCTTCCTGGCGAACTCACGGTATCGCAAGCAGCTGCCAACGACGCGTGCGAGCGCCGTCGTGGTCGGTCCCGGCGATGCCGAGGCGTGCCCGGTAGCGACCCTCATCGGCGCCAATCCGTACCTGGTCTATGCTCGAATCGCGGCGCTGTTGCATCCGACGGCGCAGGTCGCGCCGGGTATCCATCCCACGGCGGTGGTGGCCCCCGATGCCCGCATTGCCGCCTCGGCGTCCGTGGGACCCTTGTGCGTCATCGAGGCGGGCGCCGAGATCGGCGAGCGGGTGCAGATCGGTGCCGGGTGTACAGTGCTTGCCGGGGCGCGCATCGGCGCCGACACACGTCTCATGCCGCGCGTCACGCTGTACGCCCGGGTGCGGATCGGCGAACGCTGCCTGCTGCATACCGGCGCGGTGGTCGGTGCCGATGGCTTCGGTTTCGCGCCCGACGGCGGTGCCTGGGTCAAGGTGCCGCAGGTGGGCAGCGTACGCATCGGCGACGACGTGGAGATCGGCGCCAACACGACCATCGATCGCGGTGCCATCGAGGACACGATCATCGAGAATGGCGTGAAATTGGACAATCAGATTCAAGTCGGTCACAACGTGGTGATCGGCGCCCATACGGCGATCGCGGCGTGCACCGGAATCTCCGGCAGCACCAGCATCGGTCAACGATGCATGATCGGCGGGATGGTCGGCTTTGCGGGACATTTGACGATTGCGGACGACGTGTCCATCACGGGCTGCAGCCTGGTGAGCGCCTCGATTCGGCAGGCCGGCTCCTACTCGAGCGGCATGCCGACGGTCGAGACCCGAGCTTGGCGGCGCATGGTGGCCCACTTACGGCGATTTGGTGAAAAGGAGCGATGATGGCAGAACCCTTCAAGATGGATATCGAGGCGATCATGCAGCAGTTGCCGCATCGTTATCCCTTCTTGCTGGTGGACCGGATACTGGCCTGCGAAGCCGGCAAGTACGTGCACGCCCTCAAGAACGTGACGTTCAACGAGCCGTTCTTCCAGGGCCATTTCCCGCACCGGCCGCTCATGCCGGGCGTGCTCATCATCGAGGCGCTCGCCCAGGCGTCCGGCATCCTGGCGTTTCGCACGGTCGAAGTCGTACCCGACAAGGACACCCGTTTCTACTTCGTGGCGATCGACAAGGCGCGCTTTCGCAAGCCGGTCGAGCCCGGCGATCAGCTCATGCTCAAGGTGACGCTGCAGCGCGCCTTCAAGGGGATCTGGAAGTTTCATGGCGTGGCCGAAGTGGATGGCAAGGAAGTGGCCTCCGCCGAGATCATGGTGGCGCCGGAGACCAAACAGCCGCAGGCAAAGGCGGCCGTTCCCGCGGGAGATGCGGGATGATCGATTCGCGCGCGGTGGTCTCGCCGCAGGCGGAAATCGCCGCGGGTGTGGAGGTCGGGCCGTTCAGCGTCATCGGTCCGGATGTGGTGATCGGCGCAGGTACCTGGATCGGCCCGCACGTCGTCATCAACGGCCCCACCCGCATCGGGGCGGACAACAAGATCTTTCAATTCGCCTCGCTGGGCGACGCCCCGCAGGACAAGAAATACAAGGGGGAGCGTACCCGCCTCGAAATCGGCGACCGCAACGTGATCCGCGAATCGGCCACCGTCAACCGCGGCACCATCCACGGCGAGGGCGTGACCCGCATCGGCCATGACAATCTGCTGATGGCCTATTCGCACGTCGCGCACGATTGCCGGCTGGGCAATGAGATCGTGATGTCGAATGTCGCCACCTTGGGCGGTCATGTGGAGATCGGCGATTTCGCCATCCTGGGTGGCCTGTCGGCGGTGCATCAATTCACCAAGGTCGGCGCCTATTGCTTCATTGCCAATAACGCCGCGGTCACCCGCGACGTTCCGCCCTATGTGATGGCGGTCGGCCAGCCGGCCAAACCCCACAGCATCAACGCCGTGGGCCTGCGGCGGCGCGGCTTCACCGACGCGCAGGTGCTGAACATACGCCGCGCCTATCGACTCCTGTACCGCTCGGGACTGAAATTGAAGGTCGCCCTGGAACAGCTCGAAACAGCCGCTGTCACGCAGCCGGAAATCGGACCCTTCGTCGACTTCATCAAACGCAGCTCGCGCAGCATCGTCCGCTGACGCCATGGGGTCGCTGCGGGTGGGTCTGGTGGCGGGGGAGGCGTCCGGCGACACGCTCGGCGCGGGCCTGATCCAGGAACTGCGGCGCCTCCACCCGGAGGCGGAGTTCTTCGGCGTGGCGGGACCTAAGATGCAGGCGGCCGGGTGCGAAGTGTGGGAGCCGTCGGAATCGTTGGCGGTGATGGGACTGTTCGAAGTCCTGCGCGATTTGCCGCGTCTGCTGCGCTTGCTCGAGCGTCTGAGCCGTTCTTTCATCAACGCTCGGCCGGACGTGTTCATCGGCATCGACGCTCCGGATACCAACTTGAGAATTGCACGCCGCTTGCGCGCCGCCGGCATCCCCACCGTGCAATACGTCAGCCCCCAGGTGTGGGCGTGGCGCCAGGGCCGCGTCAAGACCATGCATGAGTCGGTGGACCTCGTACTTTGCTTGTTGCCCTTCGAGAAACGCTTCTACGAAGCCCAGGGCGTGAACGCGGAGTTCGTGGGGCACCCGTTGGCGGATGCCATTCCGCTCGAGGTGGACCGCCCAGGGGCGCGCCGCGCGTTGCACTTGGCTGAAGACGCGCAGGTCGTCGCGCTCCTGCCCGGCAGCCGGCGCGGCGAAGTGTCGCGGCTGGCCGAGGATTTCGCGCGCACGGTGCAGTGGCTGGCGGGGCAGCGGCCGGGGCTCGCGTTCATCGCGCCCATGGCGAACGCGGCCACGCGCGCCATCTTCGCCGCCGCGCTGCGGCGCATCGCCCCGCAGGTCGCCGTGCAGTTGCTGGATGGTCAGGCGCAGTCCGCGCTCGTCGCAGCGGACGTGGTGTTGGTGGCTTCGGGTACCGCGAGTTTGGAAGCGGCATTGTGCAAGCGCCCCATGGTGGTGGTGTACCGCCTGGGCGCCATGACGGCGTGGCTGCTGAAGCGTCTGAATCTGGTGAAATCGAAGTTCTTTGCGCAACCAAATCTACTTGCGGATCGGCGCGTCGTCGGCGAGTATTTTCAAAGCGACATTGTCCCTGAGTCGATCGGAGCGGAGCTCTTGATGTGGCTAGACGACACGGCACGGCGCGCCGACTTGGAAGCTGAGTTCCTGCGGATCCACATGGAGCTCAAGCGCGGCGCCAGCGTGCGCGCCGCGNNGCGCCGCGCACGCCGTGCTGGCGCTGGCAATGCGGCGGCGGTTGACGTGAGGCTGCGAATTGCCGGTGTGGACGAGGCGGGCCGTGGGCCGCTGGCCGGGCCGGTGGTGGCTGCCGCGGTGATCCTGCGGCCGGGCCGTCCCATCGCCGGCATGGCGGACTCGAAGGTGCTCTCGCCCGAGGCGCGCGCTCGATTGAGCGTGGTCATCCGACGGCGCGCGCTGTGCTTCGGCATCGGCTGGGCCGATCCCGCCGAAATCGACTCGCTCAATATCCTGCATGCGACCTTCCTGGCGATGCGCCGGGCCGTGCTGTCGATGGCCTGTCCTCCGCACGTGCTGCTGGTGGATGGCAATCGGCTGCCTCGACTCGGGGGCCTGGGCGCGGACATGCGCGCCCGCGCTATCATTGGCGGCGATGCCACGGAGGCGGCGATCAGCGCAGCATCCATCCTGGCAAAAACCGCCCGCGATCACTATATGAATCAGATGCATGCCGTCTATCCTCAATATGCATTCGCAAGTCACAAGGGCTACGCGACGGCCCTGCATCGGCGCCTTCTGATCGAGCACGGCCCGTGCCCGCTGCATCGACGCTCGTTCGCCCCGGTGGGCTCGTTGCTGGACGAAGACGACGAGTGGCAGTCCGAGTTCGATTGGGACGCGGCCGACCTGGAACTCGAGCTTACCGCCCCGTGACTCATCCGTTCGTGCATCTGCGGCTGCATACCGAGTACTCGCTGGTGGATGGCATCGTGCGGGTGCCGGAACTGATGGCCGCCGTGGCCGCCGCCGGCATGCCGGCCGTCGCGCTGACCGATCAGAGCAACTTGTTTGCGATGGTCAAGTTCTACAAGGAGGCGCAGGGCGCCGGCGTCAAGCCCTTGATCGGTGTCGATGCCTGGGTGCGCGAGGTGGGCGAGCGGGCGCCGCCGTCGCGCGTCGTGTTCCTGTGTCAAAACCTGGTGGGCTATCGGCATTTGACCCAGCTCGTGACGCGTTCCTTCCTCGAAGGGCAGCAGCGCGGCGCGCCCATGCTGGAGCGCAGTTGGCTGCAGCGGGACGTGCTCACCGGCTTGATCGTGCTGTCGGGCGGCGCCGAGGGCGACATCGGCCAGGCTTTCGCCCGCGGCAAGGACGAGGAGGCGGCGCGCTGCCTCGAGCGGTGGCAGGACTTGTGCGGCGATCGCTTCTACCTCGAGGTGCAACGCACCGGGCGGGCGGGCGAAGCGGTGTACGCCGAAGCGGCGCTGGACATGGCCCAGGAGCGGGGCGTCGCGGCGGTCGCCACCAACGATGTGCGGTTCCTGACGCGCCCGGAATTCGACGCCCACGAAGCCCGGGTTTGCATCCACGACGGCGCGCAGCTCGCCGACACCAGCCGGGCCCGGCGCTACTCCGAGGAGCAGTACTTGAAGACGCCGGCGGAAATGGCGGAGCTGTTCGCCGATGCGCCCGAGCTGCTGCTGAACACCGTCGAAGTCGCCAAACGCTGTTCGCTCGAGATCAAGCTGGGTTCGTCCATGCTGCCCGCGTATCCGGTGCCCGCCGGCAGCACCACCGAGAAATTCCTGTACGAAGAAGCGGAGCGCGGCTTGGGCCTGCGCCTGGCCCAGGCGCAGGCGCTGCTGGGCGTGACGCGCGACGCCGCGGCCTACGAGGCGCGCCTGGCGCTCGAGCTGCGCGTCATCGCCAGCATGGGATTCGCCGGCTACTTCCTGATCGTCGCCGATTTCATCCGCTGGGCGCGCGAGAACGGCGTGCCGGTGGGTCCGGGGCGCGGTTCCGGTGCGGGCTCATTGGTGGCGTTCGTCCTCGGCATCACCGATCTCGATCCCATCGATCACGATCTGCTGTTCGAGCGATTCTTGAATCCCGAACGCGTCTCCATGCCGGACTTCGACGTCGACTTCTGCATGGACGGACGCGACCGGGTGATCGAGTACGTGGCCCAGAAATACGGCCGCGAGCGCGTCTCGCAGATCATCACCTACGGTACCTTGGCGGCGAAGGCCGTGATTCGCGATGTCGGCCGGGTGCTCGGCCACAACTACGGTTATGTCGACAAGATCGCGAAGCTGATTCCCTTCGAAATCGGCATCACTCTCGACAAGGCGCTGGCCCAGGAGGAGGAACTGCGGCGGCTGTACGACGGCGACGCCGAGGTGCGCGAGTTGATCGATCTCGCCCGCACGCTCGAGGGCCTCGCGCGCAACGCCGGCACCCACGCCGGCGGCGTGGTCATCGCTCCCTCGGTACTCACCGACTTCACGCCGCTCTACTGCGAAGAGGGCAGCACCACGCCGGTCACGCAATTCGACAAGGACGATGTCGAAGCGGCCGGCCTGGTGAAGTTCGACTTCCTGGGGCTGCGCACCCTGACCATCATCGATTGGGCGGTGCGCGACATCAATGCGGAACGCGCGAAAGCCGGCGAACCCAAGCTCATCATCAGCGCCTTGCCCATGGACGATCAGGCGACCTACGCGTTGCTGAAGAGCACGCGCACCACGGCGGTGTTCCAGCTCGAATCGCGCGGCATGAAGGATCTCATCCGCCGCCTGCAGCCCGACCGCTTCGGCGACATCGTGGCGCTGGTCGCGCTGTTTCGTCCCGGACCGCTGCAGTCCGGCATGGTGGATGACTTCATCGCGCGCAAGCACGACACCACCGGCGCGACCATCGATTACCTGCACCCCGATTTGAAGCCCGTGCTCGAGGCCACCTACGGCGTGATCCTGTACCAGGAACAGGTCATGCAGATCGCACAGATCCTGGCCGGCTACACCTTGGGCGGCGCCGATCTGCTGCGCCGGGCCATGGGCAAGAAGAAGGCCGAGGAGATGGCCAACCAGCGTTCCGTCTTCGTGAACGGTGCGGTCGCGCGTGGAGTGCCCGAGGCGCAGGCCACGATGATTTTCGACTTGATGGAAAAGTTTGCGGGCTACGGCTTCAACAAGTCGCATTCCGCGGCCTACGCCCTCTTGTCCTATCAGACGGCCTGGCTCAAGGCACACTATCCCGCGGCCTTCATGGCCGCGGTGCTGTCCTCGGACATGGACAAGACCGACAAGGTGGTCACGCTCATCGACGAATGCGCCAGCATGAATCTCGAAGTCGAGCCGCCCGACGTGAACGAATCGGTGTACGCCTTTCGAGTGGCGGGCCCCAAGAGCATTCGCTATGGCATGGGAGCCATCAAGGGCGTGGGCGCCTCGGCGGTCGAGGCCATCATCGAGGAGCGCACCGCCAACGGCCCCTACGCGAGCCTTCCCGATCTGTGCCGGCGCGTCGATCTGCAGCGGGTCAACCGGCGCGTGTTCGAGGCCCTGATCCGATCGGGAAGCCTCGATCGCATCGGTGCGAACCGCGCCACGTTGACCAGCCAGCTCGATCGGGCGGTGCATCTCGGCGAGCAGAACTCGCGCGCCATGAGCGTCGGACAAGTGGATCTGTTCGGTCTCTCCGCCGCCGAGGACGCCGTGATCGCCGACTGGAGCGAGGCGCAGCGCCTGGCGGGCGAGCGCGAAACGCTCGGTCTGTTCTTGACCGGCCATCCCATCACGCCGTACGAGCCTGACTTGAAGTTTCTGGTGGGCGCCCGCCTGGTCGACGTGGGCGGGCCCCGGCCGACGCCGAAACCCTCGGCCAACGGCGAACGCACCTGGTCGGCAGGCAAACCCGCCACCGTGGCGGGTTTGGTCCTCGAGATTCGCCGCCGGCCGAATCGCGTGACCCTGATCCTGGACGACCGTACCGGACGTCTCGAGGTCACGCTGTTCGAGGAGACCTTCCAGCAGCATCGCGACATCATCGTCAAGGACGCGATTCTGGTCATCGAGGGCTCGCTGCGCTTCGACGATTTCATCGAGGCGTGGCGTTTGCAGGCCAAGACGGTCATGGACATCGACCGCGCGCGCGAGCGGTTCGCGCGGCGCCTGTGGCTGCGCTGGCCCGAGACCTTCGATGGCGCGCAAGGCATGGCGAAATTCGAGGACATGTTGAAGCCTTACGTCCGCGGTCCCTGCGGCGTGAGCGTGGTCCTGAAACGGCCCGAGTATTCCGGCCGGCTCAATTTGGGGGATAGCTGGTCGATCCGGCCGACCCGCGAGTTGCTGGATAAATTGTCCGCTCTGGTCGGCCGCGACGGCTGGTATTTAGTGTATGGTCCGCGAAATGACATTCGCGGCGAGGAAACGTCTTCATGGCGATGAATTTTCTGGAATTTGAACAGCCCATTGCCGAACTCGAGGCGAAGATCGAGGAGCTCAGATTCTTGGGCACCGACTCGAGCGTCAATCTCGCGGAAGAGATCAAGCGGCTGCAGTCGAAGAGCCGCGCGCTGACCACCAGCATTTTCGCGAACCTCTCGCCGTGGCAAATCACGCAGCTGGCGCGTCATCCACAGCGTCCCTATACGCTCGATTACGTTTCCATGATTTTCACCGACTGGCATGAACTGCACGGCGACCGAATGTACAGCGACGATCTCGCCATCGTCGGCGGCCTGGCGCGCCTCGAGGGTTCGCCCGTGATGTTGATCGGACAGCAGAAGGGCCGCGACACCAAGGAGCGCGTGCGGCGCAATTACGGCATGCCGAAGCCCGAGGGTTACCGCAAGGCGCTGCGCCTGATGCGCATGGCCGAGCGCTTTCGCATTCCCGTCGTCACGCTGATCGACACGCCGGGAGCCTACCCGGGCATCGGTTCGGAGGAGCGCGGGCAGAGCGAGGCCATCGCGCGCAACCTGTTCGAGATGTCGAACCTCGCGGCACCGGTGTTGAGCGTGGTCATCGGCGAGGGCGGCTCGGGCGGCGCGCTCGCCATCGGCGTCTGCGACCGGCTGGTGATGCTGCAGTTCAGCGTCTATGGCGTGATTTCACCCGAGAGCTGCGCCTCCATTCTGTGGAAGAGCACCGATAAGAAGGAAATCGCGGCGGACGCCATGGGCGGCACCGCGGAGCGGCTCAAGAAATTGGGGCTGGTCGATGAGGTCCTGCGCGAGCCGCACGGCGGCGCGCATCGCGATCCGCAGGGTATGGCCGAAGTGCTCAAGCAGAGCATGATCAAGCACTTGGCGGAACTCTGTAATCAGCCCGTGACCACCTTGCTGGACGCCCGGCAGGCGCGTCTGCGCGGCTTCGGCGTGTTCCGGGACTCGGCGCGCGAAGCCTAAAGCGCATGAGCTTCTCGGCGGCCTCCCTCGGCGCAATCCTGGAGGCCCACCTGCCGAGCGCGACGACCGGCCTCGCGATCGCCCTCAGCGGCGGCATGGATTCCGCCGTGCTGCTGGCGGCGTTATGCCAGTGGCGCGCGGCAAGTGAAGCAGGCGCTCCCCGCCTGCCGGTTCGCGCCGTGCACGTCAATCACGGGCTGCAGCCCGCCGCGGCCGATTTCGCGCGCGCCTGCGCCGAGTTGTGCCGTCGGCTCGATGTCCCTGTCAAAATCCTCGACGTGAACGTCGATGCCTCGCGCGGCGTGTCGGTCGAGGCGGCCGCCCGCGACGCGCGCTACGCTGCACTGGCGCTCGACCTCGCCGACAACGAGTGTCTGTTGACCGCGCACCACGCCCTGGATCAAGCCGAAACGGTGCTGTTGCAGCTGCTGCGCGGCGCCGGTCTCAAGGGCATGTCGGCGATGCCGTACTGCCGCCCGCTGGGGCTGGGCTGGCATGTGCGGCCGCTGCTCGAGGTCGCCAAGCGCGATCTTGCCGCCTTCGGCGAGGCTGCGCGGATCAGCGCCATCGACGATCCGATGAACCTCGATGCACGCTTCGATCGCGCGTATCTGCGCGCGCAGGTCTGGCCGGTGCTGGAGCGACGCTGGCCGGGCGCGGCGCTGGCCTTGTCGCGGGCCGCGCGGCACGCGGCGGATGCGCAGGAATTGCTGGATGAAGCGGCGGCGCTCGCCGCGCAGGCGCTGCGCGATGGCGATGCGCTGTCCGTCGTCGGCCTGCGCGCGCTGCGCGCGACGCAGCAGCACAACGTGGTGCGCCATTGGATCGCCGCGCGCGCCGTGACGCCGCCGTCGACGGCGCGCCTCGCGGAGGCGCTGCGCCAGATCATGGAAGCCAACGAGGACCACCTGCCGACAGTGGCGTGGGGCGAGCACGCGTTGCGGCGCTACCGGGACCGGTTGTTTCTGACGGCAGCGAGCGTGCCCCGCATGGCGGAATGTCTCGCGTGGCCGATCGGTGCAAACCGGGTGCTCGGCCCAAGCAAGGCGCTCGCACGAGGCGGAGCGCCCGACCGAGCGGTGGCGCCCGATTGCGGCGCACCCCGGGCTCCGGCCGCGTGCCTCGATGCCGCACCGTGCCTGGACTTGGGCGACGGTCTCGGGATGCTGCGCCTGATGCCGCGGCCCGGCGGCTTGGATGCGGCGCGATTGCCGCAAACGCTCACCGTGCGCCGACGGCAGGGCGGCGAGACGCTCCGGCCCCATCCGCGCGCCAAGACCCAGAGCGTGCAACATCTTTGCCAGTCGCTCGGGCTTCTGCCGTGGATGCGCGATGCGCTGCCGCTGGTGTTTGCGGGCGATGCGCTGGTTGCCGTCGGCGATCTGTGGCAGGACGCCCGCTGGTGCGTCGCTGCCGGTGTGCAGGGCGTCGGCTGCGTGTGGGAGAACGGGCCCATCGTCGTGTAACCGGCGTAACGCGGGTCGCGGGGGATCAGCCGCGCCGTCGCGACGGCGTGCAGATATGCCGCGACACCAAGGCGATATTGTCGCGCATAGTCCGATGTGCTAACCTGAATTCCCGTCGAATTCCCATTAATTCCAATTGGCTTCGTTGCAATATCGCGACTCGATGAGTTCGTGCATCGCAACCTTTTAATCGGCGGTGACCATCATGACTCGATTCGTTTTCGTCACCGGCGGCGTGGTTTCCTCGCTCGGTAAAGGCATTGCATCCGCCTCTTTAGGCGCCATTCTCGAAGCCCGCGGACTCAAAGTGGCCATGGTGAAGCTGGATCCCTACATCAACGTGGATCCCGGCACCATGAGTCCCTTTCAGCACGGCGAGGTATTCGTCACCGCCGACGGTACCGAGGCGGACCTGGATCTCGGTCATTACGAACGCTTCGTGCGCATGACCACCGGCCGCAACAGCAATTTCACCACCGGCCGCATCTATGAACGGGTCATCGCGAAGGAACGCCGCGGCGATTATCTGGGCGCGACCGTTCAGGTGATTCCGCACATCACCGACGAGATCAAGTACCGCATCCGCATGGGTGCGGGCAATGCGGACGTCTGCATGGTCGAAATCGGCGGCACGGTGGGCGACATCGAATCGCTGCCGTTTCTGGAGGCGATTCGCCAGATGGGCGTGGAACTCGGCCGCAATCACGTATTGTACATGCATCTGACCCTGGTGCCCATCGTGGGCGGATCCGGCGAGATCAAGACCAAGCCCACGCAGCACTCGGTGAAGGAACTGCGCGGCATCGGCATTCAGCCGGATATCCTGTTGTGCCGCTGCCTGCACACGTTGCCGGACGAGCAGCGGCGCAAGATCGCGCTGTTCACCAACGTCGAAGAGCGCGCCGTGATCTCCGCCGTCGATTCCGACGACATCTACAAGATCCCGATGCTGCTGCACGAACAGGATCTGGACGACATCGTGGTCGACAAGCTGCGCCTGGACGTGCCGCCGACGGATTTGTCGGAATGGCGCGCCGTGGTGTCCGCCAAACAGAATCCGGAGGCCGTGGTCGACATCGGCATGGTGGGCAAGTACGTGCAGGTCCGCGATTCGTATATTTCGCTCAACCAATCGCTGATGCATGGCGGAATCAAGACGCGCACGCGCGTCAACATTCATTATTTCGAATCGCAGGACATCGAGCGCTCCGGTCCTTCGGCGCTGTCGAAAATGGATGCCATCCTGGTGCCCGGCGGCTTCGGCGACCGCGGCATCGAAGGCAAGATCCAAGCCATTCGCTACGCGCGCGAGAACCGCATTCCCTACCTGGGCATTTGTTTGGGGATGCAGCTGGCCATCGTCGAATACGCGCGCAACGTGCTGGCGCTCAAAGGCGCCAACAGCACCGAGTTCGACCGCGCCACGAATCATCCGGTGATCGCGCTCATCACCGAGTGGCAGGATCTGGCTCGCGGTCAGCAGGTGCGGGACGAGAAATCGGAACTCGGCGGCACCATGCGCCTGGGGGCGCAGGAAGCGCGCCTGGTCGCAGGCTCCCTGGTGCATTCGCTGTACGGCAAGGAATCGATCTTCGAACGGCACCGTCACCGCTACGAATTCAACAATCACTATCTCGACGAATTGTCGGGTGCGGGCATGGCGTTCTCCGGCTTCTCGGGCGACGGCCTGGTGGAGTTCATCGAGTTGCCGGACCACCCGTGGTTCGTGGCGAGTCAGTTCCATCCGGAATTCACCTCGACCCCGCGCGACGGGCATCCGTTGTTCTCCGGATTCATTCGCGCGGCGCGCGAATACCGGGCGGCGTTGCAGCCGGGCCGCGCCACGGCATGAAGCTGGGTGCTTTCGAGGTCGGACTCGAGCGGCCGCTGTTCCTGATCGCGGGCCCGTGCGTCATCGAGAGCGAGGCCCTGGTCATCGAGGTGGCGGGCCGGCTGCGCGACATGACCACGACGCTCGGCATCCCGTTCATCTTCAAGGCATCCTTCGACAAGGCCAATCGCTCGTCGCATTCGAGCTTTCGCGGGCCCGGCATCGACGCGGGTTTGAAGGCGCTCGAACGGGTGCGCAAGCAAATCGGCGTACCGGTGCTCACCGACGTGCACGAGGACACGCCGCTCGCCGAGGTGGCGGCCGTGGTCGATGTGCTGCAGACGCCGGCTTTTCTCTGCCGGCAGACGAATTTCATCGTCAACGTGTGCGCGCAGAACAAGCCCGTGAACATCAAGAAAGGCCAGTTCCTGTCGCCCTGGGAGATGCAGAACGTCGTCGACAAGGCGCGTTCCACCGGCAATGCGCAGATCATGGTGTGCGAGCGCGGGTTCTCGTTCGGCTACAACAACCTGGTATCCGACATGCGCTCGCTCGTGGTCATGCGCGGCACCGGTTGTCCGGTGGTGTTCGATGCCACTCATTCGGTGCAATTGCCGGGCGGCATGGGCAGTGCGTCGGGCGGCCAGCGGGAATTCGTGCCCGTGCTCGCGCGCGCGGCGGTGGCGGCCGGCGTCGCCGGCCTCTTCATGGAAACTCATCCCGATCCGGCGAAAGCCTTGTCCGACGGACCCAACGCGTGGCCCTTGGATCGCATGGCGTCGCTGCTCGCCACGCTGGTGGAGCTGGATCTCACCGTCAAAAAGAAACCCTTCGAGGAATCCTTGCTATGAGTCGTATCGTCGAGATCCGTGGCCGCGAAATCATCGATTCGCGCGGCAATCCCACCGTCGAAGCCGATGTGGTGCTGGAATCGGGCGTGGTCGGCCGCGCCGCAGTGCCGTCGGGCGCCTCCACCGGCTCGCGAGAAGCGGTGGAATTGCGTGACGGCGATGCCAAGCGCTTCGGGGGCAAGGGCGTGCTGAACGCGGTCGCTCACATCAACGGGGCCATTCGCGGTTTGGCCCTGGGTCTCGATGCTCAGGACCAAGCCGGACTCGATGCCAAGATGATCGCGGCCGACGGCACGGAGAACAAGTCCAATCTCGGCGCCAACGCGATTCTGGCGGTGTCGCTCGCGGCGGCGCATGCCGCGGCCAAGGACAGGAAACTGCCGCTGTACAAACACTTGGGCGGCGACGGCGCGCTCACCATGCCGGTGCCGATGATGAACATCATCAATGGCGGCGCGCATGCCGACAACAGCGTCGACATTCAGGAATTCATGATCCTGCCCATCGGTGCGCCGACGCTGTCCGAGGCCCTGCGCTACGGCGCGGAGGTGTTCCATACACTGAAAAGAGTACTGCACTCGAGGGGTCTCAGCACGGCGGTGGGCGATGAGGGCGGATTCGCGCCGGATCTGCCGTCGAACGAAGCCGCGCTCACCACCATTCTGGAGGCCATCGACAAGGCCGGATACCGCGCGGGCAAGGACATCTACCTGGGGCTCGACGTGGCGAGCACCGAGTTCTACAAGAACGGCGTGTACGATCTGGAATCCGAGGGCCGCAAGTTCAACTCGAGCGAGTTCGCCGATTATCTGGCCGGACTGGTGGCGAAATATCCCATTGTGACCGTCGAGGACGGCATCGCTGAGAGCGACTGGGAGGGTTGGGCGCTCCTCACGCAGAAGCTCGGGAAAAAAGTGCAGCTGGTGGGCGATGATTTGTTCGTCACCAACACCAAGATCTTTGCCGAGGGAATTGCCAAGAAAATCGCCAATGCGATTCTCATCAAGCCCAATCAGATCGGCACGCTGACGGAGACGCTGGCCGCCATCGACATGGCGGCAAAGGCCAAGTATGCGGCCATCGTGTCGCATCGGTCGGGCGAAACCGAGGATACGACCATTGCCGATATCGCGGTCGCCACCTCCGCGACCCAAATCAAGACCGGTTCCATGTCGCGCTCGGACCGCATCGCCAAGTACAACCAGCTGCTGCGGATCGAGGGCGAACTGGGCTCGAGGGCCCGTTACGCGGGCTTGCACGCATTGTCGGTTCCTGTTTCTTAAGAGATCGTGCTAAGCTCCTGTCCCCATGAGGATTTTCGCTGCCATATTGGCTTTAGGCGTGGTGCTGCTACAGTACCGCGTGTGGGTCTCGGAACACGGCGTCCGTGAGGTGTCGCGCTTGAGTGCCGCCGTGGACGTGCAGGCGGCCGCCAATGTGGAGCAGCGCGAGCGCAATCGACAGCTGGTAGCCGAGGTCAACGACCTGAAAGGCGGGCTGACCGCGCTCGAGGAGCGCGCCCGCAGCGAACTGGGCATGGTCGGCAGCAGCGAAACCTTCTACCAGGTCGTCACCGCCGCGACGCCGCCGCCCGCCGCCCCCGCGACCGGCGTCACCGCCCGCGCCCAGTGAGCGCGATCGTGCGGCGCGTCTGGGCCGTCGTTCCCGCCGCAGGGCGCGGAGCGCGCTTCGAATCGACGCAGGTCAACGCCCCCAAACAATATGCGCCCTTGCTGGGTGCCACCGTCATCGAATGGGCGCTGGCGGCGCTGCTGCGCGAGCCCCGCATCCAAGGCATCGTCATCGCTCTGGCCGAGGAAGATGCGCATTGGCCGGCGGTGGCCGCATCGCTGGCGCGCGCGCACCCGGGCACCCTCAAGATTCGGACCACCGTCGGCGGCGCCAATCGGCAGGAATCCGTGATGAACGGACTCAAGGCCCTGGAGGGACACGCGGAGCCTCAAGACTGGATTCTGGTGCACGATGCCGCCCGGCCGTGCCTGACTCCGGCCGACCTCGAGGCGCTGATCGATGCCGTGGAAACGGTCGACGAGGGAATTGCCGGCGCCACCAACGGGGCGTTGCTGGCGGCGCCCGTCGTCGATACCGTCAAGCGTGAACGCGGCGGCATCGCGGTCGATACCGTGGATCGGGAGGGCCTGTGGCGCGCGCTCACACCCCAGGTGTTCGGATACGCCCAGCTGAAACAGGCGCTCGACGACGTGGTCCGTCTGGGCATTGCCGCGACCGACGAGGCGCAGGCGATGGAGCGGCTGGGGCTGCCGGCAAAATTGGTGCGAGGCTCGCCGTTCAACATCAAGGTGACACGCGCCGAAGATTTGTCCATGGCCGAGACCATTATCAACGAGCGGAGCAGCCAGATGCGGATCGGCCAAGGTTTTGACGTGCATGCGTTCGGTGAAGGCGATCACGTCGTCATGGGCGGCGTGAAAATTCCCTACCCCAAGGGCGTGGTGGCGCATTCGGATGGCGACGTCGTGATCCACGCCTTGTGCGATGCCCTGCTCGGCGCGCTGGGCGAGGGCGATATCGGTCAACATTTTCCGGACACCGACCCGCGCTATCGAGGCGCAGACAGCCGCGTCTTCCTGCGCGAAGTGGCGCGCCTCATGAGAGCGGCCGGTCTGTCGCTGGTGAATGCCGATATCACGGTGCTGGCCGAAGCGCCGCGCATCGCCAAACATCGCTCGGCCATGGCGGCGAACCTGGGGGAGGACCTGGGCGTGTCGCCGCGGCACATCAACATCAAGGCGACGACCACCGAACGCCTGGGGTTCATCGGGCGTGGCGAGGGCCTCGCGGCGAGCGCCGCCGTACTGCTCGGTGCATTGTCGCCGGCCGCCGCGCCGCCGCTCGATTCCGCCGCCCCATGAGCCTGCACGGCAGGCGTCCCGATTTCTGGACCCGCGCCGCTCTCTCTCCGCCGCGGGCGCATGGTGTGGCGCTGCCGCTCGCCGAGTTCAAAGCGCAGCCCGAGGACTTTCGGGTCGAAGAGCAATTGTCGTTCGTACCCTCGGGAAATGGCCCGCATTGGCTGTTGCGTGTCGAGAAACGAGCGGCCAACACGCGTTGGGTGGCGGCTGAGATCGCGCGGCTCGCGGGCGTGCCGGCCAACGATGTGGGCTATGCGGGTTTGAAGGACCGTCAGGCCGTGACGGTGCAGTGGTTCAGCGTACCGGCGCTCGCGAATAACGCGGACTTCTGGAGCGGCGTGCGTACGGCGGAATTCAGAGTGCTGGATGTACAAGCCAATGCCCGCAAGCTGAAGCGCGGCGCATTGATCGGCAACCGGTTTCGAATCAGGCTGCGCAAGGCGGCTTGGTCGCGCGAGCAGTTGGATATGAAGGTCGCGGCGCTGCGCGCGCATGGCGTGCCGAACTATTTCGGCCCGCAGCGCTTCGGCCGCGAGGGCTTCAACCTGGACCGTGTTGCGGCGTGGGTGCAGACCGGGCAGGCGCCGCGCGGTCGCACCGAGCGCAGCTTCGCGTTGTCGGCGGCGCGCTCGCTGATGTTCAACGCCGTGCTGGCGCGCCGCGTGGAGGCAGGCGATTGGTCGCAGCTCGCGCCCGGCGATCTGGCAAGTCTCGACGGCAGCGGCAGTCATTTCCAAGTCGCGGCGGTGGACGAGGAGTTGCAGCGGCGCGTGGCATCGTTCGACATTCACCCATCGGGTCCGCTGTGGGGCCGCGGCGAACCGCCCGGCCGCGGCCGCTCGCTGGAGCACGAGGCGGCGGTGGCACGGGAATTCAAGGACGTTGCCGATCTGCTCCGCGCAGAGGGCCTGACGCAGGAACGTCGGGCCTTGCGTTGTGCGGTGCGCGAGCTCGCCATCGAAGCCGACTCGGGTACGCTCACGTTCAGTTTCATGCTGGGACGCGGTCAGTTCGCCACGTCGGCGCTGCGCGAAATCTGCGAGGTGGGGTCGACGCCGGAATTGGAGTCGGACGAGGACTGACCTCAAGCGCGCGCCTCCGGCACGCAACTCTCAGGCGCGCAGCAGTACGTACACCGCGCCGGTGCCGCCGTCGATGGGTCGGGCGGAGGTGAAGGCCATCACGTCCAAGTGGCGACGCAGCCATAGATCGACTGCAATTTTCAATATGGGACCGCGTGCACCGGAACGGTAGCCCTTGCCGTGAATGATGCGCACGCAACGCCGGCCGGCAGCGCGGTTGCACGCAAGGAACTGGGCGAGTTGGTCGCGAGCAGCCGTCTGACTCAGGCCATGCAGGTCCAACTCGTCCTCGATGGGAAAGAGGCCGCGCCGCAATCGCCGCACGACTTGCGTGCGGACGCCCGATCGTTGGAAGGCGAGCGGATCGCCGCCCGCGATGCCCGGCACTTCACCGCTGCCCTCGACGATAGGCATGGGGTCGACCAGCGGCATGGCGGCATCGAGGCTTTCATGCGCGGGCGATGGCTTGCGGCGACGTGGGCGCGGTCCGGACTTGGCCAGACCCTCGGGCAGCGCTTTCTGCGGCAACGGCTTCACATCGCGGACGGCCGCCCGAAACGTCCGTGCCTCATCGGCGGCCGGAGCGTCAATCTTGGCGTAGGTCGTGCGTTGTTTGGCCATGGTTCCGTTAGTATAGTCCGCAAGGCGCGACCCGCCATCCTTAGGCTGACTGTTGAATCCGTGAAAATCCTTCTTTCCAACGACGACGGCTATCGAGCCCAGGGCTTGGAGGCGTTGGCCCTCGCCATCAGACCCTTGGGCTCCATCGCCATCGTGGCTCCCGACCGCAACCGCAGCGGCGCCAGCAACTCCTTGACCCTGGACGTACCCGTACGGGCGGCGCTCTACGACGTCGATTCCTACTATGTCAACGGCACACCCACCGACTGCGTGCATCTGGCGATTTCCGGACTGTTCGATTTCGAGCATGACATCGTCGTGTCCGGCGTGAACGACGGCGCGAATCTCGGCGACGATACCTTGTACTCGGGAACGGTCGCGGCCGCCGTCGAGGGCCGGTTCTTGGGATTGCCGGCCATCGCCGTATCGCTGGTCGTCGAACCGGGCAGCCCGCGCAACTTCGCAAGCGCAGCCCGCGTGGCCGCACAGCTGGTCAGCCGCATGGCGAAGTTACCCTTTCAGGGACCGGTGATTCTCAATGTGAACGTGCCCGACCTGCCGGAAGGCGAGCTGCGCGGCATCAAGGTGACGCGGCTCGGCAGCCGGCACCGCGCGAAACCGATCGTGCCGGCGAAGGATCCGCGGGGCCGGAATGTCTACTGGGTGGGATCTGCCGGCGGCGGTCAAGATGCGGGCCCGGGAACGGACTTTCATGCGGTGGCGGAGGGCTATGCGTCCATCACGCCGCTGCAGATCGACTTGACCCGGCATGCCGCGCTGCCCGAACTCGAGCGTTGGCTAAAACTTGAGTAGCTTCATGGAAGGTCCGCGTCTCAGCGGCATCGGCATGACCTCGGCGCGCACGCGCGAGCGCTTGGTACAGCGGCTGCAGGATCAGGGCATCAAGGATCAGCGCGTACTCGATCGAATTCGCAACGTGCCGCGGCATCTCTTCATGGACGAGGCGCTCGCGACTCGGGCATACGAGGATACGGCGCTGCCCATTGGATTCGGGCAGACGATTTCGCAACCGTACATCGTGGCGCGCATGACCGAAGCGCTGCTGGCTGCGGGCCCGACGCCGAAGGTGTTGGAGATCGGCACGGGATGCGGTTATCAAACGGCGGTGTTGGCGCCGTTGGTGGGCGAAATCTATACCATCGAGCGCATCTCGAGCCTGCTGGGCAAGGCGCGCCGCACGTTGCGCGAATTGCGCATCCGCAACGTGCATTGTCGGCACGAGGATGGCAGCGTGGGGTGGCCCGCGCGCGCGCCTTACGATGGGATTTTATTGACCGCGGCGCCGCTGGCCGTGCCGCCGGCGCTGTTCGAACAACTCATCGTGGGCGGCCGATTGATCGCGCCGGTGGGTCCGGAGGGCCGCCAAGAGCTGATCCGCTATACCCGGGGAGAGAATCGCATCCGACAGGAGTCGCTCGGGGCGGTGAGCTTTGTTCCCTTGCTGTCGGGACTGCAGCGCTAGCACAGTGCGCGTCACGCGAGCGATCGCTGTCGCGTGTCTCTGCTCCTTCATGATCGGTGCGTGCGCCGCAAGCGGGCCGTATGGACCCGAGGCGTACGTGGTTCGACCGCAAGATACGTTGTACAGCATTGCGTGGCGCCACAATCTCGATTATCGGGAACTGGCGAAGTGGAACGACATCGGTTCCGACTATCGAGTCTCGGTCGGGCAGAGGCTGGTGTTGTCGCCTGGCGGGGCAGCGGCCTCGCGGCCCGCGGCGCGGTCGTCGCCATCATCCTCGCAGTCGCAGTCGCCGCAACGGCAGTCGGCAGGAGTGCAGCGCTCGCGGGATGCGCCCCAGGTAGGCAGGGCGACGCCGCTGCCGGAGGTGGCGGGATCCAGTACAGCGCCAGGCGCCGCGGCGGCGGGTGCCGCTGGACAAGGCGCGACGGCGCCCGCCGGTCCGCTCTCGCAACGCGGTACCTCCGCGCAAGCGTCATCGGCGGGACCGGGCGGCACCGTCACCGGCGGCACTCCTCCGGGCGGCGCGCCGCTGGTGGGCGGCCACCTCAAATGGGTGTGGCCCACCGACCGGACCTCGGCGCCGGTGGCGGTGTCCGGGGGCGGCATTCTGCTCCTGGGGAAGCTGGGCCAGGACGTGCGGGCGGCGGGGACGGGCCGCGTGGTGTATACGGGCAGCGGGCTGCGCGGTTACGGCAATCTCATCATCATCAAGCACGGCGACAGTCTGCTCTCATCCTATGCGCACAACCGGGAGATACTGGTGCACGAGGGGCAGGACGTGGTGGTGGGCCAGACCATTGCGCACATGGGGACGGGTGCGCACCAGGTGTCCGCGTTGTACTTCGAGATCCGGGTGAACGGCAAGCCGACCGATCCGCTGCGCTATCTGCGCTGAGCGTCCGCGCCGATGAAGCTGAACGCTCGCGCCGATGAACGGGGGCCGCGTCAGATCAGCAGCAAGGCGACGACTCGCCGCTGCTCGCTCACCAAGACATTGAAGGTGCGGCAGGCCGCGCCGGTATCCATGACCTCGAAGCCGATGCCGGCTTTCAAGAACTGAACCCCGAACGACGCCGGCGGAAAGACCTGGCGTTCGCCGGTGCCGAGAAGCACCACCTCGGGCTCCAGCACGAGAATGTGCGCGATATGTTCTTGGGTCAGGTCGCTCACCCGGCGGAGGTTCGCCTCGGTCCTGACCGCAGATGCTCCCACGATCACCGCGCTCGGGAACACATCCTCGTTGATGCGGATTTCGCCGCGTCCGTAGCCGCGGATGAGGTTGACGCTCGAGGTCTGGTCCTGGGTGAAGCGCATGTCCTTAAGATACCAAAATGCCCGCGGGTTGCTATGCCGTCGCGCGAATCGTATGATGCCGGCGTCGCGATAAGAGCTGCTTGGAGAGAGTCCTGATCGTAGGACCGCCGAAGGCGCAACCGCCCGGAAACGCTCAGGCACAAGTACTGCAGTCTCTCGCGACCTCTGGAGAGCGGCCGCGCCGTCAGGCGCAGTCCACCGAAGGGGAGTGACGCCGCCGGCGTTCGATCTCTCAGGTACCAAGGACAGAGGGGCGGCCAACACGTGATGTTGACCGTTTCTCCGTAATCTTAATCCGGAAGGGGATGCGATGGGCCTTGGTACGCCGCTTCACGATATTCACTTAAGGCATGGCGCGAAAATCGTCGACTTCGGCGGTTGGGATATGCCGTTGCACTACGGTTCGCAAATCGCGGAACACCTCGCCGTCCGGCAGGACGCCGGCATGTTCGACGTGTCGCACATGGCCGTGCTCGATCTGACGGGCGCGCGCGTGCGGCCATTTCTGCTGTACTTGCTGGCCAATGATGTGGGCCATCTCAAAGTCCCGGGCAGGGCCCTATATTCCTGCATGCTGCGCCCGACAGGCGGCGTCATCGACGATCTGATTGCGTACTTCATCGCCGAGTCGTGGTTTCGCTTGGTGGTCAATGCCGGCACCCGCGCCAAGGATCTGGCGTGGATTCGCGAGCAGGCGGTGCCCTTCGCCGTCCAAGTCCTGGAGCGTACCGACCTGGCCATGATCGCGGTGCAGGGCCCCAACGCCCGCTCCAAGACGGTTTCGCTGCTGCCCGCCGCGCGGCACGCAGCCGCTCTCGACATCGCGCCCTTCGCCAGTGCGCAGATCGACTCCTGGTTCATGGCGCGTACCGGCTACACCGGCGAGGACGGCTTCGAGATCATGCTGCCTGCGGCGGAAGCTGCCGCGACGTGGTCGGCGCTCGCCGCGGCGGGCGTGGTTCCCGCGGGCTTGGGCGCGCGCGACACGCTGCGGCTGGAAGCCGGCATGAACCTTTACGGCAACGACATGGATGAGAACCACCATCCGCTCGAATCGGGGCTGGCGTGGACCGTGGCGTTCGCGCCCGAGGAGCGTCAGTTCGTCGGGCGCGCCGCGCTCGAGCGCGCGCGTGCCGGGTGCGGCCATCAGTTGGTCGGCCTGCTGCTCGAGGAGCGCGGCGTGTTGCGCGGCCGCCAAAAGGTGGTGACCGTCGCCGCGCGCGCAATCGGCGGCGACGCGCGCAGCGGCGTGATCGGCGACACGCGCGGCACAGCTGGCGGCGACACGCGCCACGACAGCCGTGATGCAGGAGCCGAAATTCGCGGCGACGCCGGCGGTGAAATTACCAGCGGTACGTTTTCGCCGACGCTGAACCGCGCCATTGCGCTCGCCCGCGTGCCGCGCGGCATCGAGCCGCGGGTGCAGGTCGATATCCGCGGCAAATTGCACGCGGCGCGCATCGTCAAACCGCCTTTCGTGCGCCACGGCGAAGTATTGGTCCAACTAGTCACGGGAGCAGGAGAGTGAACGGTCTACCGAACGATTTGCAGTACACGCGGAGTCACGAATGGGTGCGACGGTTGCCGGGCGGTGAGGTCGAAGTCGGCGTGACCGACCATGCGCAGAGCGCGCTCGGCGACATGGTGTTCGTCGAAGTTCCCGAGGTCGGGCGCCGCCTGATCGCGGGCGCGGCGTGTGCCGTGGTCGAATCCGTCAAAGCGGCATCGGATATTTATAGCCCGGTCAACGGTACGGTCGTGGCAACCAATGCGGAGCTTGCAGCACAGCCGGAACTGGTCAATCGCGAACCGTACGGCGCCGGTTGGTTGCTGCGCGTCGCGGTCGATGGTTCGGCCGGTGAGCTCCTGCTGAGTGCCGACGACTACGCGGTGTATCTGGCGACAGAAGCGAAGTAAGGAAGGCGATGCCGTTCATTCCACACACCGCCGCCGATGTCGCCGCCATGCTCGAGGTGATCGGCGAGCAGGCCACGGCCGACTTGTTCGATGAAATTCCGCCGGAACTTACGATCGCGGCGCTCGACGGCGTGCCGCCGGCTCTTTCCGAAATGGAGATCGGCCGGCTGATGACGGAACGCGCCGGCTTCGATGGGCGTCGCCTGAATTTCATCGGCGCCGGCGCGTACGAACATCATATTCCGGCGCCGGTCTGGGCGATCGCCACCCGCGGCGAATTCTACTCGGCCTATACGCCGTATCAGGCGGAGGCGAGTCAGGGCACCTTGCAGGTCATCTACGAATATCAAACCATGATGACGGCGTTGACTGGCATGGAAGTGTCGAACGCGTCGCTGTACGACGGCGCGTCGGCGTTGGCGGAGGCGTGCCTGATGGCGGTGCGGGCCAACCGCGGCCGCGAGTCGCGGCGCATCCTCCTGCCGCGGACGGTCAATCCCACCTACGCCCGCGTGGCGCGTGCGATTGCCGGCAATCAGGACGTCGAATTCGAGCCGGTGGCGTTCGATCGCATCCAAGGCCGCACCCTGCTCGAGTCCGTGCGGGCCCACGATCCCCGCGACTTCACCGCGTTGGTGATTCAGCAACCGAATTTCTTCGGCTGTCTGGAGGAAGTCGATGAGCTGACCGACTGGGCCCATGCGAACCAGCTATTGGTGATCGCGGTGGTCAATCCCGTCGCGCTGGCGGTGCTCAAACCGCCGGGGCAGTGGGGCGCGGCGGCCGGCAGGCGCGGAGCGGACATCGTTTGCGGCGAGGGGCAGCCCTTGGGCGTGCCGCTGGCATCAGGCGGCCCCTACTTCGGGTTCATGACCACGCGTATGCAGTATGTGCGGCAGATGCCGGGCCGGATCGTCGGCGAGACGCGGGATAGCGGCGACCGCCGCGGCTTTACGCTGACGCTGCAGGCCCGCGAGCAGCACATTCGGCGCAGCAAGGCCACCTCGAATATCTGCACGAATCAGGGACTGCTGGTCACGGCCGCCACCATCTACCTGTCGCTGCTGGGCGCCGCGGGGCTGCAACGCGTGGCCGAGGCCAGCATGCGGCGCACGGCCGATCTCGAGCGCGCGCTCACGCGGATCGAGGGCGTGTCGCTGGCGTTCGATGCGCCGCGATTCCACGAGAGGGTGCTGGCGCTGGATCGGCCCGCGGCACCGCTGCTCGCGGCCCTCGCGGAGCGCGGCATCAGCGGCGGTCTCGATCTCGCGGAACACTACCCGGAGTTGGGACATGCGCTACTGGTCTGCGCGACCGAGACGAAATCGGATGCCGACATTGCCTCCTATGCCGATGCACTGCGGGAGATACTGCATGGAATTGCGTGAGCCGCTGATATTCGAATTGAGCAGGGCCGGGCGCCGCGCCGCCAGCCAGTTCCCGCCGCCGGCCGGAGCTGCCGAAGTATCCGCAGCTGCCGAGGTGCCGGTGCACTTGCGCCGTGCGCAAGCAGCGGCGTTGCCGGAGGTGTCGGAACTGCAGGTCGTACGTCATTTCACGCGCTTATCGCAGCTGAATTTTTCCATCGACACGCATTTCTATCCCTTGGGCTCGTGCACCATGAAGTACAACCCGAAGGCCTGCAACGCCTACGCGATGCTGCCCGAGTTCCTGGCGCAGCATCCGTTCGCGCGCGAGCCGCAGGGGTTTCTCGCCTGTTTGTACGAATTGCAGGAAATGCTCAAAGCCATCACGGGCATGCAGGGCGTGAGCCTGACGCCCATGGCCGGCGCGCAGGGAGAATTCGCGGGCGTGGCGATGATCCGTGCCTACCATCGCGCGCGCAACGACGCGGCGCGCAACGAGATCATCGTGCCGCAGGCGGCGCATGGCACCAATCCGGCCACCGCGGCCATGTGCGGCTGCATCGTCAAGGAAGTGCCCTGCGATGCCGGCGGCAGCATCGACATGGCGGCGTTGAAGTCGGCGGTGGGGCCGCGCACGGCCGCGATCATGCTGACCAATCCCTCGACGCTGGGTGTGTTCGAGTCGAAGATCGTCGAGGTCGCGCAGATCGTGCACGCCGCGGGCGGCCTTTTATATTATGACGGCGCGAATCTGAACGCGATCCTCGGCAAGGTTCGGCCGGGCGACATGGGATTCGACGTGATTCACATGAACCTGCACAAGACATTCGCCACACCGCACGGCGGCGGCGGACCGGGCTCCGGTGCGGTGGGCGTGGGCTCGCGTTTGCTGCCGTACCTGCCGATTCCCATCGTCGGGCGGGAGGGGGCGCGCTATCGCTGGTTGACGGAGCGCGACCTGCCGCGATCGATAGGCCGGCTCTCCGGCTTCATGGGCAACGCCGGCGTCAACCTGCGTGCCTACATCTACATGCGGCTGCTGGGCCGCGAGGGCATGGCGCGCGTTTCGGAATTCGCGTCGCTCAACGCCAATTATCTGCTGAAGCGCTTGCAGGCCGCGGGATACGAGGCGGCCTATCCCGGGCGCCGCGCCAGCCACGAGTTCATCATCACGCTGAAGCGCGAGGCCACGCTGTACGGAGTGACGGCCATGGATGTGGCGAAACGTTTGCTGGACCATGGTTTTCATGCACCTACCACGTATTTTCCCCTGCTGGTGCCGGAGTGTCTGCTGATCGAGCCCACCGAAACGGAAAGCAAGGAGGAACTCGATCGCTTCTGCGATGCCATGGTGGCGATTCGCCGGGAAATGGAACAGACGCCCGAAATGTTGCGCAGCGCCCCTCATGCGCTGCCGGTCCGGCGGCTGGACGACGTGCGTGCCGCGAAGCAGCTGAATCTGGTCTGGACGCGACCCCGTGGCGACATCGGACCCGATGGCGGGACAGCACACCGCGAAGGCGAGGTCGCGCTAAGATAGACAAAATCCAGCGGGGCGCGGTTTGTCTACAGTCTATATTCGTTTTACGGCGCGCGCCGCCGGCCCCTTGCAACGCGCACCGGTACTCGAGCGGCTGATCGCTCGCGCGGCCTCGGCGAAGTCCGGCGCGGCGTGGCGCGACGAGGCGTTCCTTGCGATTGCCGACAGCCAGGCTATGCCGGCCGTTGGGTCCGCCGCGCTGTGCGGCGCGGGCACCGTGGCGGCGGGGCCGGGGACGAGCGCGTGGGTGTGTGTCGCGAGCCCGCTGCACCTGGTGGCCGGCATGCAGGACGTCATGCTGCAGGAAGACGGCGTGCTGGAGCTGGATGCGAGCGAGGCCGCGGCGCTGGCAAGCGATTTCAATCACGTGTTCGACGACGGGGGCACGCGGCTCTTGGCGGGTCGCGGCGGCGTCCTGCTGTGCGTCTTCGATCGAATGCTCGAGGTCGAGACTCGCGATCCCGACGACATGCTGGGGAGCGACGTGTTCGGCTTCCAGGCCGGCGGCGCCGATGCCCCGCGGTTGCGGCGCCTGATGAGCGAGATGGAAATGTGGCTGTTCGATCACGCGGTCAACCGGGCACGTGCGGCGCGCGGGATGCCGGCGGTGAGCAGTTTGTGGCTCTGGGGGGGTGGACCGGTATTGGCGGCCCTGCCGCGCGTACACGGATGGACCGCGGGACGAGATCCGTTGTTTTCGGCATTCGGCGATCGGTTGACATTCCCGGGGGCGGAGCCGCCTGGGGTCGCAGCGGCGGAGATGCGAGCCGAGGTGAGTGCCGCGGCCGAGGCGGGGCGCGTAATTGGCGCTGCGAAGGCCACGGCCGCTCGGACCGTGGCGGGGACCGAGCGCGGGGCCGGCCCGTCGGCGGGCGTGCTGGTGTGTGCCGAGCGGCCGGGTTCGACGGTGTGGGCCGAGGTGGAGCGACGCTGGCTTGCGCCGGCGCTGGCGGCGCTGCGCGCGGGGCGCATCGAACGCCTCGCGCTGTCGACGGGCGGGTTGCGCTTCGATGTGGACAAGGGGTCGAGCTGGCGTTTTTGGCGTCGCCCGCGGCCGTGGTGGGAGTCGTTTGAGTTCGAGCGAGGCTAAGTTGCATGGGATTCAGTGAGATTCGGCGTCGGCCGGCCGGAGCGTCATTGGATCTCGGCGGTCTGCATCCGGTATTGCGGCGGGTGTATGCGGCGCGCGGCGTTTCCCGCAGCGAGGAACTCGATCTGTCGCTCGAACGGCTGCTGCCGGTGAGTTCGCTCGAGGGCGTGGAGGCGGCGGTGCGGCTGCTGAGCATGCACCGCCAGGGGCGTGTGCTCGTGGTGGGGGATTTCGATGCCGACGGTGCCACGAGCAGCGCGCTGGTGGTGCGTGCCTTGCGCTCGATGAAATTTGCGCACGTCGATTTTCTGGTGCCCAATCGATTCCGTTTCGGTTACGGTTTGACGCCTGAGATCGTCGCGTTGGCGGCGACGCGCCAGCCGTCGTTGATCGTTACGGTGGACAACGGGATATCGAGCGTCGAGGGCGTGGACGCGGCGCACGCTCTGGGCATTCGCGTGCTCGTGACCGATCATCATCTGCCGGGCGCCGTCTTGCCGCGTGCGGATGCCATCGTGAATCCGAATCTCGCGGGTTCCGCATTCGCGAGCCCGGCGCTGGCCGGCGTCGGCGTTGCCTTCTATGTGATGGCGGCGCTGGCGCGAGAGCTGGGCGTGCCGGAATTTCGCGCCGCGGACCTGCTCGATCTGGTGGCGCTCGGCACCGTCGCCGACGTGGTCGCGCTCGACCGCAACAACCGAATCCTGGTGGCGCAGGGTCTGCGCCGCATTCGTGCCGGCCGCTGCGTGCCGGGCATTCGCGCGTTGCTCGAATCGGCGGGGCGACGGCTCGAGCAGCTGACCGCAGCCGATCTTGGATTCGCCGTGGCGCCGCGCTTGAACGCCGCGGGGCGCCTCACCGACATGAGCATCGGGATTGCCTGTTTGCTGGCGGACGATGCGGCCGAGGCGGCGCAGTTGGCCGGCCAGCTCGGCCGGCTCAACGAGGAGCGGCGCGAAATCGAGCAGCGCATGCAGATCGAGGCGGTCGACATCGTTGCGGCGGTCAGCGTCGAGTCGGGCAACCAGCCGCTGGGACTGTGTCTCTTCGAGGAGAGCTGGCATCAGGGCGTGGTCGGGTTGGTCGCGGGCCGGATCAAGGACCGGCTGCACCGGCCGGTGATCGCGTTCGCGCGCGCCGAGGACGGCTTGCTGCGCGGCTCGGCGCGTTCCATTTCCGGCGTGAACATACGCGATGCATTGGACAGCATCGCGACCCGCCACCCGGGCCTCATCGCCAAATTCGGCGGCCACGCGATGGCCGCGGGCATGACGCTGGCCGAAGCCGATCTGGGGCGGTTTCGCTCGGCGTTCGCCGCCGAAGTCGCCGCGCGCGCGGACCCGGAGACGCTGACCGGCATCGTGCATTCGGACGGCGAGCTCGAGGCGGCTGAGCTTTGCGTGGCTACCGCCCGGGTGTTGCGCAGCGGCGGGCCGTGGGGTCAGGGCTTTCCCGAGCCGGTATTCGATGGCGACTTCAGGATCCTCGGCCTGCGCGTGGTCGGCAGCAAACATCTGAAATTGCAGCTCGAGCCGCTGGCAAGCACGATCGCGAGCGGGGACGTGGGCGTGAGCGCGCGCCCGGGGGTGGGCATGAGCGCCGCGAATGCCGGCGCGCGCGGCGTCGATGCCATCGCCTTCGGCTACATCGGCGGCGCCACCGAGGAAGCCGTCCGTCCCGGCAGGCAGATGCGCGTCGCCTACCGGCTCGAAGTGAACGACTACCGCGGCGCCGAGAGCGTGCAGCTCAACTGTCAGCACTTAAAGCTCACGTGAGCATCTGTGGTAAAATTGCCGGCTTATGGAAATCAATCAACTCAAACGATTCATCAAAGATCTCGAGGAGCGCGCCGACTCCTTGAGGAGGTATCTTTGATTACGATAACAAGCACGAACGCCTCCAGGAAGTAACCCGCGAGCTCGAACAGCCGGGCATTTGGGACAATGCGGATCGCGCACAGGAACTGGGCCGCGAACGCGCAAAACTCGAATCGGTCGTCGACAGTTTGGACCGGCTGACGCGCGGCTTGCGCGATGCCGACGAACTGCTGGAACTCGCCGCCGAAGAGGCCGACAGCCGCGCGGCCGACGAGATCGAGACCGATGTCAGCGGCTTGGCCGCCATCGTCGAGCGCCTCGAATTCCAGCGCATGTTTCCCGGCAAGATGGACTCGCACAGTGCCTTTCTCGACATTCAAGCGGGCGCGGGCGGTACCGAAGCCCAGGACTGGGCCGCGATGCTGCTGCGCATGTATTTGAAGTGGGCGGACAGCCACGGCATCAAGACCGAAATCATCGATCAGAGCGACGGCGAAGTGGCGGGCATCAAGGGCGCGACCATCAGCATGACGGGCGATTATGCCTACGGTTGGCTGCGCACCGAGACCGGCGTGCATCGGCTGGTGCGCAAGTCGCCGTTCGATTCCGGGAATCGCCGCCATACCTCGTTCGCCTCGGTGTTCGTCTCGCCGGAGGTGGACGATGACATCGACATCGAGATCAATCCGGCGGATCTGCGCACGGATGTGTACCGCTCGAGCGGCGCCGGCGGACAGCATGTGAACAAGACCGAATCCGCGGTGCGCATCACGCACATACCGACCGGCATCGCGGTCGCCTGCCAGAGCGAACGCAGTCAGCACAAGAACCGCTCGACCGCGATGAAACAACTGAAAGCCAAACTGTACGAACTCGAATTCAACAAGCGTAACGCGGCCGCCAAGGTGCTCGAGGATTCGAAATCCGATGTAAGCTGGGGCAATCAAATCCGCAGCTACGTCTTGGATCAGTCGCGCATCAAGGATTTGCGCACGGGAGTCGAAGTCGGCAACACCACCGCGGTGCTCGATGGCGCTCTCGATCAATTCATGCAGGCCAGCCTAAAGCAGGGACTTTGATGAGCGACAACGACGAGAACCACTTGATTGCCGAGCGGCGTGCGAAGCTCGCGAAACTGCGCGAGCGCGGCAACGCGTTTCCGAACGACTTTCGCCGCAGCGCCCTGGCCGGTCACTTGCTCGGCGCCTACGGCGAGAACAGCCCGGAAGTCTTGGAGGCGAATCCGGTGCAGGTGAGCGTGGCCGGGCGCATGCGCGCCAAGCGCGTCATGGGCAAGGCGAGCTTCGCCAAACTCGAGGATTCGAGCGGTGCGATCCAGGTGTTCCTGCAGCGCGAGACTCTCGGCGGTGTCTACGACGACTTCAAGACCTGGGATGTGGGCGATATCGTCGGCGCACACGGCATGCTGTTCAAGACCAGAACCGGCGAGCTGTCGGTACGCGTCGACCGGCTGGTATTGCTGACCAAGTCGCTGCGGCCGCTGCCGGACAAGTGGCATGGCATCGCCGACACCGAGATGCGCTATCGCCGCCGTTATGTCGATCTCATCATGAACGAGGAAACGCGGCGGGTGTTCGAGACACGCTCGCGCATCGTGAGCTACCTGCGCGCGTTTCTCGACACCCGCGGATTTCTGGAAGTGGAAACGCCCATGCTGCATCCCATTCCGGGCGGCGCGGCGGCCCGTCCGTTCAAGACGCACCACAATGCGCTCGATGTCGACATGTATTTGCGGATTGCGCCCGAGCTCTACTTGAAGCGCCTCACGGTGGGCGGCTTCGAACGGGTGTACGAGATCAACCGCAACTTTCGCAACGAGGGAGTGTCGACCCAGCACAACCCCGAGTTCACGATGCTCGAGCTGTACCAGGCGTATGCCGACTACCACGACCTCATGCAGCTGATCGAGACTCTGTTCCAGGGGCTGGCCGATACGCTGCTGGGCACGCGCATCCTGGCCTATCAAGGCAGCGAATACGATTTGTCGAAGAGCTTCGCTCGCATGACCATCGAGGAAATCATTTTGGCCAACAACCCCGAAATCGATCCGATGTCAATACGCGATGCGACGTATCTGCGGCGGGTGTGCGATCAGATGAAGATCCCGTACAAAGCGGGCGACGGTGCCGGGAAACTGCAAATCGAGATCTTCGAGAAGACCGGCGAACACACCCTGCTGCAGCCGACGTTCGCCTATGCGTATCCGGCCGAAGTATCGCCCTTGTCGCGGCGCAATGACGACGACCCGTTCATCACCGACCGCTGGGAGTTTTTCGTCGGCGGCCGCGAACTAGCCAATGGGTTCTCCGAATTGAACGACGCCGAAGACCAGGCGCAGCGCTTCAAGGATCAGGTCGACCGCAAGGATGCGGGCGATGAGGAAGCCATGTACTACGATGCGGACTACGTAAGGGCTCTCGAATACGGCATGCCGCCCACCGCGGGCTTGGGGTTGGGGGTGGATCGGATGGTGATGCTGTTCACCAATTCCCCCTCGATACGCGACGTGCTGCTGTTCCCACACATGCGTCCGGAGTTTTGATCGACCGCGCCGCACGGGCCGGCGGGCATCGATGAGTACGCAGGGCAGCGGGGCACCGATCGATGCATCGGGCGCAGTGCCCGCACCCATCGGAGTGTTCGATTCGGGCGTCGGAGGGCTCACGGTGCTGCGTGCGCTGCGGGACGCGCTGCCGGCGGAGGATTTCATTTACCTGGGCGACACGGCCCGGCTGCCGTACGGGACGAAGAGTCCTGAAACCGTGGAACGCTATTCGCTGCAGTGCGCCGAGGCGTTGTGGGTGCGGGGCATCCGCTGCCTGGTGGTCGCCTGCAATACGGCGTCTGCATTCTCCCTCGATGCGCTGCGGCGGCGGTATCCCGACATTCCCGTCATCGGCGTCATCGAGCCGGGCGCGGCCGCCGCGGTAGCGGTCTCGGGCTCGCAACACATCGCGGTCATCGGCACCGAAGCTACCATCGCCGCCGGCGCGTATCAGGCAGCGATTCAGCGCTTGAACGGTGCTGCCCGGGTAACGGCGGCGCCGTGTTCCCTGTTCGTTGCGATGGCCGAAGAGGGTTGGATCGAGGGACCGATCGCCGAAGCGGTGGCGCACCGTTATCTCGACCCGATTTTTTCGGCTACCGCACCGGCTGCGCCCGCCGCGGAAGTTCCCGATACGTTGGTGCTGGGCTGCACTCACTTTCCGGCCCTTGCCGCCGTGCTGCGCAGGGTGTTGCCGGTGACGGTGCACATCGTCGACTCGGCGGCGACCACGGCGGCCGCGGTTGCGCGGCGGCTTCCCGCACGGACCGGGAGCGGCCACACGCAGGGGACGGTCCGCTGGCTGGCGACCGATGGTGCAGCGCGATTTGCCCGCGTCAGCGGTATATTCCTGGGGACGACGCTGCGCGTCGGCGATATCGAAATCATCGATCTTTGAGGTGCCGCACGGCGCGATTGCCGCGATGCGCGACGATGCGAACGCCGTGTCAATGCCCTATGCGCATCGCATAGTGAACTGCGTCCTCGCGCCGGGCTTCGCTCAGGGGGAGTATCCGGCCCATCAACAGGACCAACTCCGATATGCCGCCACATGCTCCGTACTTTCCGGGGATCCGACGCGATGCCGACGAGTCTGACTCGGAATCGATGGAATCCGGCGTCCGGCGCACGCTCATCGTGACCATCGTGGTGGTGCTCACCGCGTTCGGCGGTGCGCTGTGGTATCAGTACGTGCGACTGCGTCAGCCCGGCTGGGGCGTCGAGGCGATATTCACGGCGAGCCGGCAGCGGTTGCTGGGTCAGCGACTCGCCGGCGATGCGCGGTTGCTGTTGATTCAGCACGTACGCGATCCCGGGATACGCGACGAACTCGGCGAGGTCATGGTTCAGATCAGCCAGGCAGAGGACCAGCTCATGTCCGGCAATGGCTCTGAGTGGACTCATCTGACGGGGACGCCGGACGTGCAGCAGGAACTGCGTGCGGCGGAGCCCGAACTTGCCCGGCTGACCGCGTTGGGAACGATCGGACTCGCGGGAGATGCGGCGCCGGCGCCGCCGAACTTCGAGTCCCGCTTGAGCTTGGCGCAGCAAGACTGGATGACGCGCATGAACCGTCTCACGGCCACGCTCATGCAGGCACGGGTTGCGCACGACTCGCAGATGGCGTGGATGCCGTTCAAGTTCATGCTGGTCCTGGTGTTGGCCATCTGCGCCGCGGCGGTGGGTGTCTTTCGACCCCTGCTCGTGCAACTGCGCGCCACGACGTCACGCCTGAAGCGCGAAAAGTTCGTGGTCGCGCGCCTCGCGGAAGTGACGCGACGGACCAGCAACGGCATTCTGCTGTTCGATCTGCTCGGGAAAATCGAGTGGGTCAACCGCGGTTTCTCGGAAATGAGCGGCTATGAGGCGAGCGAAGTGCTGGGGCGGCCGCTGGCCGCGCTGTGTGCCGGGCCGGATACGGATCCGGAACAACTCGAGCGGCTCGAGGCGGCCATCCTGCGCGGCGAGAAGATCACTGCGGAACTCGTCAAGTATCGCAAGGACGGGCAAAAATTCATCGTCCAGGCGCAAATCGCGCCACTGGTCGACGATGCGGGGCGCATCACCGGTTGCAGTTGGATCGATACGGACGTGACGGCCATTCGCGAGAACGAACAGGTCTTGCAGATGCAGCGGGAACGGTTGGAGCGAGCGGTCTCGGTCGCCAACCTGGGTTTCGTGGACGCGAACCTGCGCGACGGCAGCGTGCACATGGATGCGCGCACGCGGGCGCTGTTCGGTCTGGAACCGGGCGTGCCGATGACGATAAACTCGGTGCAGGCGCTGATGCACCCCGATGACCGGGGGGATATCCTGACTCAAGCCAGGCGAGTGCTGGCGGACGACTTGCTGAGTCATCGCGCCACGGTACGCATGCGCCACGCCGATGGGCGTTATTTATGGATCGATCGATCGCTCAACGTGGCCGCCCGCGACGCGCGCGGCGTGCCGACGCGCGCGATGGGCACGTACCTCGACATTACGGAACAGACCGAGGCGAGGACCCGGGCGGAAGCCGCGACCCGCGCGAAGAGCGAATTCCTGGCGAACATGAGCCACGAAATCCGCACCCCCATGAATGCCATCATCGGCATGACGGGCTTGTTGCTGGACAAGGATTTGAGCGCGGAGCAGCGCAAGTACGTGCAGATCGTGCAAAACAGCGGCTCGACGCTGTTGAGCGTCATCAACGATATTCTCGATTTCTCGAAGATCGAGGCCGGCAAGCTCGAGTTGGAATCCGTCGACTTCGAGCTGCGGGCGCTGGTCGAGGAAGTCGCCGACATGCTGGCGCTGAGCGCGCGCGACAAGCGCCTCGAACTGGTGGCCATCATCGATCCGGCGGTGCCGAACGCCGTGCGTGGAGATCCTGGGCGGCTGCGTCAGGTGTTGCTGAATCTCGGCTCGAATGCCATCAAGTTCACGCATCGCGGCGGCGTGACCTTGAACGTTTCATGTCTGGATTTGACGGCGCGCGGCGCGGCGCTGCGGCTGTCGGTCATCGATACCGGGATCGGCATTCCGGCCGATAAGATTCGCGGCGTGTTCACGGCGTTTTCGCAGGTCGACGGGTCGACCACGCGGCAGTACGGCGGCACCGGCCTTGGACTGTCCATATCGCGGCAGCTGGTCGGCCTGATGGGCGGACTCATCAACGTCGAGTCGGCTGTGAACGAGGGAACGACCTTCGACTTCACCGTCATTCTCGAGGCCCCGTCGGGCGAGGGGCAGGTGGAGCCGGATGCACCCGATCTGTTCGGAGCGCATGTGCTGGTGGTGGACGACCATGCCTTGAGCCGGTTGGCGGTTACCAAGCTGCTCCGCAAGTGGAGCTGTCGCTGCGAAGAGGCGCAGAGCGGTGAGCGCGCACTGCAAATGATGCAGGCGGCGGCCCGCGCGGGCGACCCGTTCAGCGCGGCGATCATCGACCTGCACATGCCGGGCAACGGTGGCGCCGGACTCGGGCGGGAAATCCGGCGCTCGTCGGACCTCCGCGATACCGTGCTCGTGTGTTTGCAGACGCTGGGGTCGGAGTCCATGCACGGCGAGCCGGGACTGTTCGCCGTATCGGTGGACAAGCCGGTGCACGAATCGCTGCTGCTCGACGGATTGATGCTGGCGCTCGCGGTCCGCGGCAGCAGCGGCGCCAAAGACGGTGCGACGCCCGAGGCGCCGCGGGCCGGCGCACCGCACCCGCCCGGGAGCGTGCAGCCGTCGTCGCTCAAAGTGTTGCTGGCCGAAGACAATTCGGTCAACCAATTGGTGGCGCAGAAGCTGCTGGCGAAACTTGGCATCGACGTCGAGATCGTCGCCAACGGCGAAGAGGCGATCGAGGCGCTGCGCCACATGCGTTTCGATCTCGTGCTCATGGACTGCCAGATGCCGGTGATGGACGGATTCGAGGCAACGCGGCGCATCCGCGACCGCGCCAGCGGCGTCCTCAATCCACTGGTTCCCATCGTGGCGATGACCGCGAACGCGATGCGCGGCGACCGTGAGCGCTGCCTCGAAGCGGGGATGAGCGACTACCTGAGCAAGCCCGTCAATCCGGCCGATCTGTCCGCCGCCGTCGCGCGCTGGACGGACCGGCGCAGCGATCCGGGCTCACCCGAACGGGTCGATCGCCGGGCGTAGTCCCTACGAATTGCAACGCACGGCCGCGGCAGCGTTGCCGTTGGGTTTCGCCTTTTACTTCGTGTGTCCGACAGCATTTCTGGCGATGCCCAAGGTGGCGCAATTTCGCGAGTGGATCTTCGCGCCCTCCGGCGAGTTTGCGGCGGCCCCCGATGTGTCCAAGCGGACGCCAAAAGTCTATACTCGGGCCAGGAAATCCAGTGGGTCCGTCCGGGAGTTGGCATGAGCGATGAACGAAATACGATTTCGCGCCGGGACTTTACCGCGCTGACCATGGCCGCCGGTCTCACCGCCGCGGCCGGTACCGCGGGCGCGGCGGCGAGTGGCGTGGTCGATACGGATGTGCAGGTCACCACGCCGAGCGGGAGCTGCGATGCGGCGTTGGTCCATCCGCAGGGCAGCGGCCAGTGGCCCGCGGTAATTTTGTTCGCCGACGCGTTTGGATTGCGTCCGGCGATGCGCGACATGGCGAAGCGGTTGGCGGCGGATGGCTACACGGTTCTGGTCCCGAATCCCTACTATCGATCCTCGAAACCACCGGGCATCGGTCCTGGCTTCGATTTCGGCAACCCCGCCGACCGGGCGAAGCTCGACGCGCTGCGCGCGCCGCTGACCAGCGATGCCGTCATGCAGGACTCGGTCGCCTATGTCGCCTTTCTCGATGCCCAGCCCTCCGTGCACAAGAAGGCCAAGATGGGGGTGTTCGGCTATTGCATGGGTGGCCCGATGACGCTGCAGGCGGCTGCCGCGAATCCGTCGCGCATCGGCGCCGGTGCTTCGTTTCACGGCGGCGGTTTGGTCACGGACAAGCCGGACAGTCCGCATCTGCTGGTTGCGAAAATCAAGGCGCAATACTATTTCGGCATCGCGGCCAACGACGATGAGAAGCAACCGGATGCCAAGATCCAGCTGGACGCGGCGTTTCACAGCGCCAAGCTGCCGGCGAAAATCGAGGTGTATGCGGGCTGTCTGCATGGCTGGTGCGTCAAGGACATGCCGCTGCAGGCCGGTAAGCCGATCTACAACGAACCTCAGGCGGAGCGGGCGTGGGGCGAGTTGCTGGCGCTCTACAAGAGAGCGCAGGTCTAGCAGCCCGGCACCGTGAATTTGAGCTGGGGTATCGCATCGACCTCCCTCGCCAGCGTTCGAACCGGTCATCATCACGGCGCCGAGATGTCTAGCGGCGCGCGGTCGCGCGGGTGGATTGGGCATTTCGCGACTTGCCTCGCGGAATGCTCGTTGTGCGATGCGCATACTTTAGCCATTCAATCCCTCGCGAGACGTGTAAATGATCGCCGCCGTAATCGACAACCCCTTGTTGAGCCGAGCCGAGCAGATTCTCTACGGCCGTTTGGTGCGCGCCTTCCCGGGTCATGTGGTCCTGTCGCAGGTGGCGGTTTCGCGTCTGCTGGCCGGTCGGACGGCCGGCATGGGCGGCCAGGCGGCCGGCAATCGGTTCAAGGACTGGGTGGCGGATTTCGTGGTGTGCAGGCCTGACTTCACCATCGTGGCCGTAGTGGAACTCGCGGGGTCTGCCACGTCGCGCGACGCCGAGCGGACCCGCGAGCGCAAAGACGAATCGCTGCGCGCCGCCGGTATCAAGGTGGTTCGCCTGCCCGGCGGCGATGCACTGGCCGACATCCCCAATGAATCCGGACTGAAGGCGCTGGTGGCTGCCCTGCCCGTGAACTCGTCGACCGCACAACTATTGCGCCGAGCCTCGTAGTACCCCGGCACAGCGAATTTGACCGGCGTGCGGTGTTGCATCGCCGGTGTTCGAACCGGTCGACAACACCGTGCCGAATTACGAGGGGGTATGCGCTGGAGCCGCCTTTGACGGTACACTCGTCGGATCCAATCGGAGGCCGATATGTTCGTACTGCAGGTCAATGGGGAAGCGCGCTCGGTGGATGTGCCGGCGGATATGCCGCTGCTGTGGGTGCTGCGTGATGTGGTCGGCCTGACCGGCACCAAGTTCGGATGCGGTATCGCGCAGTGTGGCGCGTGTACCGTACACCTGGACGGTCAGGCGGTCCGATCCTGCGTGCTGCCGGTGGGCTCGATCGGCAGCCGCGCGATCACCACCATCGAGGCGGTCGGACAAACCCCGAGCGGTCAAAAAATCCAAGCGGCGTGGCTCGACGTGGATGTCGTGCAGTGCGGCTATTGCCAATCCGGCCAGATCATGTCGGCGACCGCGTTGCTGGCGCGCACCCCGAATCCCAGCGACGGCGACATCGACGCCGCCATGTCGGGAAACATCTGCCGGTGCGCAACCTACGTGCGCATTCGCGCCGCCATCAAGCAGGCGGCGACGGGCAAGGCGGAAGTGCTGCAAGTCATAGCTCCCCCCGTCGCCGCGTCGCGGGTCGGCACGCCGGGAACAGCTGCGTCCGGGGCCGCAGCGCCACGGGCTGCGGTGCCTTCGGCTACCGCGACGGCGGGTGCGACATGAAGGCTCTTCGCGTAGGGCCGCTGCCGCAGGCGGTGGACGTGGGGCGTCGCCGCGCCTTGAAACTCGGTGGTCTGACGATTGCGTTCTTATGGACGGCGACCAGCGGCACGGCGAGTGCCGCCATCAACGCGCGCCGCCAACCCGGCGATGCCGCTGCCGCGGCGGCCGACGGTAACCCGCCGTTTGCGCCCAATGCGTTCATTCGCATCGACGTCGATGGGCTGGTGCGGCTGGTCATGCCGAATGTCGAGATGGGGCAGGGCATTTACACCGGCGCGTGCATGATGCTCGCGGAAGAACTCAATGTCGGCATCGATCAGATCAAAGTGGAACACGCGCCGCCGAACGAGGAGTTGTACTCCATGCCGTTGCTCGGCGGCCAGATCACGGGCGGCTCGACCAGTACGCGCGGCCATTGGGAAGTGCTGCGCGAAGCGGGCGCCGTCGCGCGCACCATGATGGTGACCGCGGCCGCGCAACGCTGGCACGTCGATCCGAGCACCTGCAGCGTCGCGCGGGGCGTGGTCACGCACCAGGCATCCGGCCGCACCTTGGGCTACGGCGCGCTGGCCAAGTCGGCGGGCGCGTTACCCGTTCCGCTCAAGGTTGCGCTCAAGGAATCGAAGAATTTCACGCTGATCGGCAAGCCGCTGCGGCGCGTCGATTCCGCCGACAAGGTGTACGGCACGACGCAGTTCGGCATCGACGTGCGGGTGCCGGGGATGAAGATCGCGACGGTCAAGGCCTGTCCGACGTTCGGCGGCAGGCTGGTCGGCATCGACGATAAGCGCACCCGCGCCGTCCGTGGCGTGATCGACGTGCTCATGCTCGACGGCGCGGTCGCCGTGGTGGGTGACCATTTCTGGGCTGCCAAGCAGGGGCTCGACGCGCTCGACATCGAATGGGACTTGGGCGACAACGCCGAGCTCACGACGGCCAAGCTGCGTGAGGCATTGGCCGACGCGTCGCAGGGCAGTACGCCCATCGTCGCGCGCGAGGCCGGCAAGAAGCCGGCCGACGGCAAGCTGGTCGAGGCCATCTATCAGTCGCCCATGCTCGCGCACGCGACCATGGAACCGCTCAACACCACCGTGTGGGTCACGGCCGACAAATGCGAGATCTGGGTGGGCACGCAGGTGCCGACGCGCTGCGTGGCGGTCGCCGCGAAGATCACCGGGCTACCGGAGGCCAAGGTCGAACTGCACAATCAATATCTGGGCGGTGGTTTCGGCCGACGGCTGGAAACCGACTCGGTCGAGCAGGCGGTCCATTTCGCCAAACAGGTGAAGTATCCGCTCAAGGTGATCTGGACGCGCGAAGAGGATATCCGGCACGACATCGTGCGTCCCATGTACCACGACCGCATTTCGGCCCTTCTCGATGCCAACGGCCGGCCGATCTGGTACGGCGACAGGGTAACCGGCGGCACGGTGCTCGGGCGCTGGGCGCCGATGGCGATGGAGAAGAACGGCCTGGACACGGACGCGGTGGAGTGCGTCGCGGAGGTGCCGTACGACATCCCCAATCTGAAGGTGGAATGGGTGCGCCACGACATGCCCGAGGGTTTGCTGGTGGGCTGGTGGCGGGGCGTGGGACCGACGCACAACTTGTTCGTCGTCGAAAGCTTCATGGACGAGCTGGCGCATACGGCGGGCAAGGATCCGCTGGAATACCGCCGCGCGTTGCTGCAGAAGAATCCGCGTACGCTGGCGTTGCTGGATCTGGCCGCGGAGAAAATCGGCTGGAACGCGGCACCGCTGCCCGCCCGCGTCGGCCGCGGCATCGCCGTGGGCGAGCCGTTCGGCAGCCGGGTGTGCTTGATCATCGAGGCCGAGGTCGCCCCGCAGGGAGAAATCCGTCTGCGCCGCGCGGTGGTCGCGCTCGATTGCGGCGTGGCGATCAACCCCAGTTCCGTGGAGGCGCAGATTCAAGGTGCGGTGCTGTTCGGATTGAGTGCCGCTCTCTACAGCGGCATCACCATCAAGCGCGGCGCGATCGAGCAGAGCAACTTTCACGACTATCGCAGCTTGCGCATGAACGAGATTCCCCGCGTCGAATTGCATCGAATCGCCAACGATGAGCCGCCGGGAGGGCTCGGCGAGGTGGGCACGGCAATTGCGGCGCCGGCGCTCGGCAACGCGATCTTCGCCGCCACGGGCGTGCGTTTGCGCAGCTTGCCGGTGGATAGGAGCTTGCTGGTGCAGAACGCCGCCGCCCTCAAGACCGTGGTCGCCGGGACTCTCGATGGCGCCGGCGAACCTGCAAACGGGGCGGCAAGACGCGTCTAGCCATGAATCGCGCGGCGGTCGCGGCCGGTATGGTGCTGGCAATCGGCGCGGCTGCGTACGTGGCGTTGAACCGCGCCGATGTCTCGGCCGGCAGCGCGCCCGTGATCGCGGGGGCGCCGGCATCGGCCGATGTGCTGGCCCGGGGCGAATATCTGACGCGGGCGGCCGACTGCGTCGCGTGCCATACGGTGCCCGATTCCCACCGGCCTTTCGCCGGGGGCGTGGCATTCAAGCTGCCGTTCGGCACCATTTACTCCAGCAACATCACGGCCGATCCCCGGCGCGGCATCGGCGGCTGGAGCGACGATGAGTTCGTCCGCGCGGTGCGCGAAGGCGTGCGCAACGACGGCCGGCATCTGTACCCCGCGTTTCCCTACACCTCGTATACCCGGCTGAGCCGCAGCGACGTGCTGGCCATCAAGGCGTATCTGTTCAGCCTGCCGGCCATCGACCAGGTCAACCGCGCCAACGAGCTGGCCTTTCCCTTCAACCAGCGTTGGGCCATGGGCTTCTGGAACGCCGCCTTTTTCAAGAGCCAACGTTTCGTGCCCGATCCGTCGCGTTCGGCGCAATGGAACGGCGGCGCGTACCTGGCGACCGCACTTGGCCACTGCCGCGAATGCCACACGCCGCGCAACTTGGGGTACGGCTTGGATCACGGCCACGAACTTGCCGGCCAGGAATTGCAAGGCTGGCGCGCTTACAACATCACTCCCGATCCGACGTACGGAATCGGTTCGTGGACGGCGGCCGAGACGGCTCGGTACCTCCGGACCGGTCATGTGGACGGCCGTGCGTCGGCATCGGGACCGATGGGCGAGGCGGTCGCGCACAGCTTGCAGTTCCTCACCGACGAGGATATGGCGGCGCTGGTCGCGTACCTGCGCAGCCTGCCTCCCGACAAGGGCGAGCACCCGATCGAGATCGATTCGCAGGCGCCGCCGCCGGCTGCCGCGGCGCCGGTGCAAGACGCGAGCGGTGCGCAAGCCCGAGGGTTCGAGTTGTTCGAAGGCGCCTGCGCCAGCTGCCATCAGTGGGACGGCAGCGGCCGGCAATCGAGTTACGCGGCGCTGTTCGGCACGCGCGGGGTCAACGATGCGAGCGGCGCGAATGTCACGCAGGCGATTCTGCAGGGCGTGAATCTGCGGATCGGCGACAGCTATGTCTATATGCCGGCCTTTGGCCGCGCGTACTCCGATACCGAAGTGGCGGCGCTCGCCAACTACGTGGTGAGCCGCTTCGGCGGCAAGCCGGCAACGGTCACCGCACGCGACGTGGCCGAACGCCGCGCGCTGTGAATGCCTGGTGCGGCCGCCGGCGGGTCCCGCGTCAGGGCAGCAGGCCGAACACGGCGACGCTGTTGGTCGTGCCGACGAAGACCTTGCCGTCGGCAACCGTGGGTGTGATGTACTTGTTGCCGGCGCCGAATTGGTCGCGATTGCCGGCGGCTTGATTGCTGTTGTAGAGCTCGGCCGCGAGATTGGCCGCATCGTAGGCGTGCAGCACGGCGGGGCTGCTGTTCTCGTGCGCCCAGACGATGCCGTTGCCGGCGCCGTTGGCGGAGACGCTGGCGGCGGTTCCGGGATAGGTGAAATGCGTCGCCGACTGGGATTGCGCCGTCGTCGCCAGCTTGGCATTGGCAATTGGGAAAGCCTTCAAGGTGCCGCTGACATCGCCGTAGTACACAACGCCGTTGAAGTACGCGGGGGTGGACCAGATGCCGCCCGGCAGCACGCCCGAGAGCTGCTGCCAGATGGCGTTCGTCGATGAACTGAATTTACCCATCGCGTCGCGATCGACGACGTAGATGTTGCCGTCCTTGCCGGCGCCGACCACGAGATGCTTGACGGTGCTGGTGCCGCCGGCGGTGTAGTTCACATCGGGCAGCAGCATTTCGCCGCCGGAGCCTAGATCCATGTCGGCGGAGGATTCGGCTACTTCGTTGGACATGGTGAAATAGTCCGCGACGTTGAGCGTTCCGCCGCCGGTGGCGAGCTTCAGGAAGGAATTGCCGTAATCCTGGCCGTTGGGGAAGCCGTTTGCATCCAGCGTGGTTTCGAAGGTGCCGTTCGCGGTGAGCAGATAGAGGTTGCCCGCGGCGTCGGCGGCAGGGCCGCCGCCCGCCATCCAGATCGCCGGGCCGGAGTTGGAGTTCGCCGCGACGTTCAGTACGGCGCTGGGTATGGGCGCCAGGGCGGCTTCGGTGAATGGGATGATCCAACCCCCGTAGGGCGCTATATCGCAGTGCGAAGTCCAGCTGGTGTAGAGGGTTCCGTTGAGCAGCAGCAAGGCGGCCCGCTCTTCGTACTGGCCGGGACTGAAGGTGCTCACGGTGCCGTTGTGGGCGGTGTACGTCGCGGTGATGTCCCTGGGACCGCCGAGCAATTCCGCGCCGGTGGTGAGATCGAGTGCGTGCAAGCGCTGGTGGTAAGCAGAGGTAGAGCTTACCTTCGACATGGCGACCACGAAGACGGTGCCATGCGCGCCGGCGCTGCGATCGATCACGGGCGTCGACGTGATGCCGATCTCCGGCGTCACCTGGCTGCAGCCGTGCGTGTCGCTCAGCGTCTCTCCCGTGCCGAGCAGCGAGACCCGCCACAGCGGCGCTCCCGTGTCCGAGTCGTAGGCGTATACCGAGTCATGTTCCGTCGCCGCCACGACCACATTGTGGAGCGCTCCCGTCACGGTCAGCTGCGACACGTACAGCGGTTGCGCGTCGACCTTTCCGTCCACCGACAGGCTGCGTAACAGCCCGAACTTGGCTGAGTTGACGTTGGCCGGCGTGAGACTCGATTCGGTGATGTTTTGACCGCTGCGGCTGAGATCGTTCTTATAAGTGAGGACGTCCGTGTGTGCGGCCGCGGCGGCCACGGTCACTGTCAGCGTCGCGCCGGCGCTGGTGATGCTGCCGGCGGTGTTGCTGACCACCACGGTGAAGGCGCTGCCGGTGTCGCCGGCGACGGTTGCCGCGGTGGTGTAGCTGGCCGAGGTCGCACCGGCGATGGCGGCCGAATTCTTGCTCCACTGATAGGTCAAGGGGGCGGTGCCGCCAGCGGTTACTGCGAACGTCGCGGCTTGACCCACCGCGACGCTCTGGTTCACGGGTTGCACTGTGATCGATGGCGCGACGCTCGGATTGCTGGGCGGCGGCGACGCCGAGGTGACGCTGGCGCCACCGCAGGCAGCCAGCGTGAGCGAGAGCGCCATCCCGAAGAGAAACTTCTTCTGATACATAATCCATCCCGGCCGCCGAGCAGGCGAGCGGGCAGAGTAGCAGCCCTTCATCGCCCGGCAAGAGTCGGTCATCCGCGACGTGGCGTGCCAACCGATAAGAACCTCGGTGAAGTCGGCCGTTCGTGGGCGCAGGGTGGTCGCCCTTGCGCCTCGTCCGCGGATCCGTTTGTTGCCGTAGGTAGCTCACGGGGCTATGCTTCACAGCTGGCTGCCGGGAACGGAGTACTCGTCGATCCTCGGAAGGGTGAGGCGAGGTCCATGGCCGCGCTGCCAGCCTTACGAGCAACTCGTGGCGGTGGAACCTCAAGCTATGGATCGCTCCACTCCCGAATCCGCCGCCTTTTACTGGCCGCCGCCGCCATTTTTCCGACGCTCCGCATCGCCGCCACCGGCAGGCAGAAACGATTGTGAGGTGGCGTTTGCCGATGGGCGCGTAACGCTCGGGGAATTGATCGAGTTCAACGTGGGCGTGGATTCCATCGGTCTACGGCTGAGTCGGGAGGAGGTCAAACGGATCAAGCTCGCCGAAATTCGCTCGATCAAGCTCAAGCAACCGGCCGCATACGATGTCGACTCAGCCGCACTCGATGCCCTCGGCGCTATAGCGATCGGCGTCGAAAAGCAAAAGCCGTTTGTCGTCTCGCTGGTCGACGGCACGAAAATGACCGGCAATACGCTGGGATTCATCAGGGAAAAGGCCGGCTTGTTTCTCTTTCTCGCCGCGGCCGCTTCCGCGGATGTCGTGAATTGCTTTATACCCGCAAGCCAGATCAAGGATGTCCAAATTGGCCCGCTGCTGGGGGATACCCTGGTCGAGAAGCATATCGTAAGCGCCGATACGCTTGTGCTCGCATTGAACAATCAAGCCAAGCTCCGTCAGGAAAAAATAGGAAACTACCTCGCCGACCGGGCAATCATCTCCGCGGAGGAACTGAGGCGCGCGCTGCGCGAGCAGGGAAAGCGCCCGAATGCGCAACTCGGTCAAATTCTCATCGAGGCGCAATTGATTACGCCGGAGCAGCTCAAGGAAGCTTTGACGATTCAAGCGGCACATCGGGAGCGCCGCATCGGCGACATCCTGATTGCGATGGGTGCAGTATCGATTCGATTGATCCAGTTTGCCCTCTCGGACAAACTGGGTATTCCCTATGTCAATGTCCGCGAGTTCAAGATTGCTGCGGATGCGCTCGAGGTGATCGACGCGGCATTCGCCGTCCGCTATCAGGTGTTGCCGCTGCTGCGTACTGGGGAGTCGTTGGTGGTGGCTGTTGAAAACCCGCTTGCGAGCGAACTGATGCAGGACCTGCGGTTCAAGACCGGGATGGCGATCGCGCCGGTGGTCGCCGACCCGAAAGAACTCAAGGTGCGCATCGCCAAGGAATATTCGAGCGCGGAGAGCCGTTT